>NZ_CP029488.1:2400000-2700000 GCF_003177035.1 Salinisphaera sp. LB1
AACCGTTGTGCGTAATAAGAATCATTATCGATTGGCGCGAAATCAATGGGTTCGTTCCCACCCGGCGGCTTGGTCCGGAGCCATTTGCAGCGCTAGAGTGGGGACAACGCACTTATGGAGGCCGACATGGCACAGAACGTTGCCCAAAAACTGATCGATGCGCATCTGGTGGACGGCCGGATGAGTCCAGGTTCGGAGATTGCGCTCAAGATTGATCAGACGTTGACCCAGGATGCGACCGGCACGCTGGTGATGCTCGAGCTCGAAGCCATGCAGCTGGATCGGGTCAAGACCGAGGTGTCGGCGCAATACGTCGACCACAACCTGATCCAGGAAGACAACAAGAACCCGGACGATCACTTGTTCCTGCAGTCGGCGTGCGAGCGCTTCGGGGCCTACTTCTCGCGTCCGGGCAACGGGATTTCGCATGCCGTGCACATGGAGCGTTTCGATCGCCCCGGGAAGACCCTTTTGGGCTCGGACAGCCATACGCCGGCTGCCGGCTCGATGGGCATGCTCGCGATCGGTGCGGGCGGTCTCGAGGTCGCCATGGCGATGGCGGGCGAGCCGTTCTATACCAAGATGCCGAAGGTGTTCGGGATCAAACTCACCGGTAAGTTGCCGGACTGGGTCTCGGCCAAGGACGTGATTCTGGAGATGCTGCGCCGGCACGGCGTATCCGGCGGGGTCGGCAAGATCATCGAATACTACGGGCCGGGCCTGGACAATCTCGAGGCCATGGACCGGCACGTGATCGCCAACATGGGCGCCGAGCTCGGCGCGACCACCACCGTGTTCCCGGCCGACGACGAGATCCGGCGGTTCATGAAATCGCAGGGCCGCGAAGATGCGTACGAGCAACTCCTGGCCGACGAGGGCTGCGAATACGACGAGCACGACGAGATCGATTTGTCCGAACTCGTGCCGCTGATTGCCAAGCCGCAATCGCCGGGTAATGTCGTGCCGGTGTCGGAGATCGCGGGCGACGCGCTATACCAAGCGTATATCGGCTCCTCCGCCAACCCCGGCTACCGCGATTTTGCCGTCGCTGCCGAGATGGTGCGCGGTCGGACCGTATCCAAGGAGGTCTCATTCGATGTGAACCCCTCCTCGCGCGCGATGTTGCAGACACTGGCGCGCGATGACCGCCTGGGGCAGTTGATCGCCTCGGGCGCACGCATCCACCAGGCCGGCTGCAACGGCTGCATCGGCATGGGGCAGGCCCCGGCCTACGGGCGCAACAGCCTGCGCACCACTCCGCGCAATTTCCCGGGCCGCTCCGGCACGCCCGAGGATTCGGTGTTCCTGTGTTCGCCGGAAACGGCGGTCGCCAGTGCGTTGATGGGCCGGATCACCGATCCGCGCACGCTCGACTTCGAGTACCCGAAGGTCAGCAACCCCGATGACCCGGTGGTCAACGATCACATGCTCGAAAATCCGCTGCCGCACGAGCAGGCGCGCAAGGTCGAGCTGGTCAAAGGGCCGAACATCCAGTCGCTGCCCGACTTCGACGGTATTCCCGACGCGTTCGAACTGCCGATCCTGCTCAAGGTGGGCGACGACATCTCCACCGATGAAATCATGCGCGCCGGCGCCGAGGTGTTGCCGTTTCGATCGAATATTCCCGAGATCGCGAACTTCGTCTATGACGTGGTCGACGAGGAATATCCGGATCGGGCCAAGGAAACCGGCGATCACGCGATCATCGGCGGCCAGAACTATGGCCAGGGCAGCTCCCGCGAGCACGCGGCGATCGCGCCGCGATATCTGGGTCTGCGCGCGGTCATTGCCAAGGATTATGCCCGTATTCACTGGTCGAACCTGGTCAACTTCGGCGTGCTGCCGCTCACGTTCGCCAACGGCGACGACCTGGACAAGCTCGAGCAGGGCGGGACGCTCAAGATCAGCGGGCTGCACGAAGCGCTCGCCTCGGGCGATACGGTGTCGGTCGAAACCGCGAACGGCGATACCATCGAGTGCAAGCATGCGCTTTCCGAACGCCAGGTCGAGATTCTGCGCGCTGGCGGGCTGATCAACTGGAAGCGCGATCAGGGCTAGACCGAACGCCGGGTGATTGTCAGCGCCCGCGCCGTATGGTCATGGTGCGGGCCGGCCCGTCGCTGCGCGGCGGGTCTTTTTTGTATCCGTCGGCAGATCGGCGTATTCTCCTCGCGCTTTCGATCATCCTCGTCAAGCAACCCGAGTCATACCACGCCATGGATGAACGTTCCGTCGTTACCGCCTACCGCCGTCTGTCCAGTACGTACGACCGATTCTTCGGTCCCGTGTTCGAGCAGGGACGGCAGGTCGCGGTTCACAAGATGGATTGCCAGGCCGGCGATCGCGTACTGGAAGTCGGCGTCGGCACCGGATTGTCGCTCGCGCATTACCCCGAGGGCGTGGAAGTGGTCGGCATCGATGTCTCGCCCGACATGCTCGAGCACGCGCGCCAGCGTGTGAACGGCAATGCCGATCGCATCACCCTGCAGGTGATGGACGGCCAGGCCACCGAGTATCCCGACGATAGCTTCGACAAGGTCGTGGCGATGTACGTGGTATCCGTCGCCCCCGATCCGCACAAACTGGTCGAGGAGATGAAGCGGGTCTGCAAGCCGGGCGGCGAGATCTTTATCGTCAATCACTTCAGCCACAAGGGCCCGATGGCCAAGCTGGAGCGGCTGGCGTCGCCGTTGTCCAAGCTGGTGGGGTTCCGGCCGTCGTTCCCGATCGACGAATTTCTCGCCATGGCCGATCTCGACGTGATCGAGTCCGTGCCGGTCAACGCCTTCGGTTACTGGACCTTCATCCACGCGCGCAACCGCTGACAGCCCACCGGGCAGCAGGTCCATGAATGAAAAAAGCCGGCAACGATGCCGGCTTTTTTTGGCGTGCGCCACGCGTCAGTCTTCGATGAAGCTGGCCTTGCTATCCGCGAAGGACCAGTCGATATCGTTGTTCTCGGTCATGGTGAGCATGACGTTGTGCGGGTCGATGCCGGGGCGGGCCGACAGATTGTCGGTCACCCGGCGATAGAAGGCGTTTTTCTGGCTGTCGGTCTTGCCCGAGCGCAACACCAGATGAAGCGTCACGCGATCCGCGATCCGCGATCCGCGATCCGTGCTGACGCTGGAGGGCGTGCGTTGCGAATTCGCGGATCAGCTGATAGCAATCGTCGGCCGGGAAATCGAGCGCGGTGCGAGCCGCTTCGTTGACTGAATCGGCCACCGCTTCGGCGCAGGCAAGCGATCACGCACAAGCGGCTCCGCTGGCAACCGGCACGAAATGCCCCCTGTCGGGGCGCACGGCAGGTGTCTACAATCAGGCCTCGTTTTTCGACCGACGGCTGCGTCATGTTCATTGCCATGAATCGTTTCCGGATCAAGCCTGGCTGCGAGGACGAATTCCTCGCGATCTGGCGCCAGCGCGAAACCCATCTCGACGAGGTGCCCGGTTTTCGCCGCTTCAACCTGCTGCAAGGGCCCAGTACGGACGAGCACACGCTGTTCGCCTCGCATTCGGAGTGGGATTCGCGCGAGGCTTTCGAGGCCTGGACGCGAAGCGAGGCATTTCGCAAGGCCCACGAGAACGCGGGCGGACGCCGCGATATCTATCTCGGGCCGCCCGAGTTCGAAGGCTTCGACGTCAAACTCTGAGGACGTTTACGCGTCGTCGTCGGCCTCGATGCCTTCGGCTTCCGGCGCGGCGGCATGGCCGTCCGCGGTAATCTCCGGCGGCGGCCCGCCGGTGCGCCGGCGCAGAAAACGGGCGAAGCGGGGCAGGCCGGTGGCGGTCGTGCCCTGATAGCGGAACGTGATCCATGAACCCACCGGGGGCGGGTCGGCGCGCTGCTCGTCGGTGAAGCCGGTGCCGATCGCGAACTGGCGGCCGTCGGGCATACGCACTTCGAGTGAGCCCATCATCCCGTGCAAACGACCGTGGCCGGGGTTAATGCCGACGACGCGCGCCTCGGCATCGCGATAGGGCTTGACCTTGAGCAGGCCGGCATGTCGGCCCGGCGTGTAGTCGCGGCTGCCGCGATGCAGGACCAGCCCTTCGCCGCCCCTGGCGAGGACGTTCTCGAGCGCAGCCTGCAATGTGTCCTTGTCGGCGACGTGAAACTGGCGCACGGCGACAACCCATGGATCGTCGATGCGCGCGACGGTGCGGCGAATCGCCGGCACGCGGTCGTCGAAATCGTCGTTGCGGCCGGGAAGGTCGAATACCCGATAGCTGATCGCGTGCCAGCCTGGATCCTTAGGGCCGGCGGTTCTCACCAGGGTCGAGGCGGTCGAGAACCGGCCGTAGCCGGCCCAGAGTTCGCCGTCCATGGGCGTGGTCGGGAAATGCGCGGTGAACCAGGCCGGCAGATCCACAACCGAGCCACCGCGCGTGCGCATTTGCTGGCCGTCCCAGTAGCCGCGTACGCCGTCATACTTTTCCGATACCCAGTAGTTCGTGACATCCACTTTTCCGTGGTATACGTCGACCAGTTCCACCGGCGGCGGTTGCCCCGCCCAGGCGACGCTGATCGTGGCTATCGTGGCGAGCAGCGCGCAGGCTGCGACGACGGTTGTCTTCATGTCGACCCCTCCCTGCGGGTCAACTTTGCCGGTTTCGTGTCTTTTATGTACGAAAACGGGCCGCGCGCTGTCAATTGTCTTCAGTTACGGGGCACAGCACCCGGTCGCACGCGCTGGTGGAAATCATGACCACTCTGGGTCCGGGACGGGCGCACAGTCGCTATCCGCAGCCCTTCGCGCCCAGTGCCTCGGGGCGGCGGGATATCTGGATTGCCATCCGGTTCTAGGGCCTGTTGCCGTTTCGTGCGAGTCCGCGCCAAGCGCTGTTGTGCGGCAAGACGAGGCGTAGTGCGCGCCGTGCAGTCACTCTGCACAAGCGGGCTACAACGCTGGATTGCCGTCGTGTCGTCAATCGTTGGGCGCTTGTCCCGAAGGGTTGGGCCGCCCATAAAAAAATTACTAGGGGCGCCCTGCGGCGTTGCAAGTCTGGGTCGTGGCACGCCCAGAGCCGGCGACTCGCGCCTTGCCGGACACGATTTGCGGTCTCCAACGCGGCGCTCGCACGAAACGGCAACAGGCCCTGGTGCAGACTACAGCGCCATAACGCGCTGCTGTGTTTCAGGGTGATTCGATGCCGGATGGGCCTGTGGGGGATCGGCGGCTGCATCTGTTGGCGGATAGTCTGCCGCTGGCCGTGGCTTATCTCGACGACGCCGGGCATTTTCGCTTCACGAACCGCGCCTTCCAGCGTCGCTTCGGCGCGCCCGCGGCCGATAGCCGGCCGTCGCAGTTCTTTTCGGGCCTCTGTTCGCCGGATATCGAGGAGTTCCTGAACCGCGCCTTTGCCGAGGGCAAGTCGTTCACCGGCCTGGTTTACTTTAGCCGCGCCGATGAGCCGACCGAGCGCCTGCGTGTTCAGATCGTGCCGGACGCCGAGGGTGATCGGCTGTGGGGCGCGTTCATGATCTTCCGCCGGATCGAGGATCGTGCCCCGATGCCGGCCGCGACGGGCGATGACCGGCTCGTGCAGCTGCAACGCATGGCCAGGCTCGGCGAGATCGCGGCCGGCATGGCGCACGAGGTGCGTCAGCCGCTGTCGGCGATCCGAAATTACGCCGATGTGCTGCCCCGAATGCTGGCGGCCGACGAGCCCGCGAGCCGGATCGGTACGCTGGTGCGGGCGATCCAGACACAGGCCAAGCGTGCGAGCGACATCATCACCCAGGCGCGCGAGTTGGTGGGCGGGGGTACGGACACATTCGGCGAATGCGATGTCCTGCAGGTGATCTACAGCAGCATCGAAATCACCGAGCGATCGGCCCGCGCGGCCGGCGTGGAAGTGCGTTGCGCCGCCCAGTCGGCGTTGCCGCCCTGTCGCGGGCATGCGGGCCAGCTCGAGCAGATTCTGGTCAATCTGATCGGCAACGCGATCGCGGCGGTCGCGAACAGCGACATCCGCGTGATACGTATTGACGCCGAAGCACGCGATGATCGGGCTATCCGTATTCGTGTCGCCGACACTGGCCCCGGCGTGCCGGCCGATGATCTGGACGTGATATTTCAGGCCTTTCGTTCCGGCGGCGATGGCATGGGCATGGGCTTGTCGGTCAGTCGCCAACTCGCCGAGCATCACGGCGGACAGCTCTGGGCCGAGCCGGATCGCGAACGCGGCGCGTGTTTCGTGCTCGATCTGCCCGTGGATGCGGCCGCGCGCGACTCGGAAAGTGGAACCGCCAGCTGAGCGGCCCGCTTGAACGCAACCGGGGTTGAGGTTGCAGATTGGCGTGGCCGGCCATTTTCGTTCCCGCCCGTGCTCAGCCATGGTCAAATCGCCCAGGCGCCGTCCCGAGCCGGGCCGGTCATCGAACCCGTCCTGTCTTCGGTTACGCCGGTTGCCGCGCTGCGGGCTCGATGTCGTAGGGGGGGGTGCGCCGTGCATCGCCGAGTGCCCGGGCCCACCCATCCATGCGCAGGGCGAGCGTA
Organism: Salinisphaera sp. LB1; assembly: GCF_003177035.1. Classification (NCBI taxonomy): domain Bacteria; kingdom Pseudomonadati; phylum Pseudomonadota; class Gammaproteobacteria; order Salinisphaerales; family Salinisphaeraceae; genus Salinisphaera; species Salinisphaera sp. LB1. The sequence continues at coordinate 2,406,504 of NZ_CP029488.1, forward strand.
TCGAGTGCGCGTCCCTGTTCGGGGCGAGAGGCGAACCGGGATGCGGCATCGACATGCGGGTCTACCTGCGCAATGCGCACCGTATTCGGTGACCGTCACCGCGTGCCGTTCGGCAAACACCAGGCGCCATTGCTCGATCGCTCGCCGAATCGCGCGACCGCTTCATCGATGCCTTCGGCAGCGGTCGGTGGGCTGGCAGGGGGGCCTGGATCGCATCCACAAGCCAAGTGGTCTAGGCGAGGGGCAACTCGAAGGCGGCGACGGTGCCGTGGCTGTCGCTTGTCAGTTCCAGTCGCGTGCCGTGCCGCGCACAGACTTCGGCCACGATTGCGAGCCCGAGACCGCTGCCGGCATGCCGGCTACGGGCCTCGCGGGTGCGGTAGAAGCGCTGCACGACCAGTCCGATTTCGTCGGCCGGTATGCCGATGCCGGTATCGGTCACCGCAATGCGGACACGTTCGCCGCTTACGGCGGCCGAACAGGTCACCTGGCCGCCGGGATCGGTTGCGCGCAGGGCATTGTCGACCAGATTGGTCAGTGCCCGGTCGATGAGTTCCAGATCGGCGGCGACCGGCAGCGGCTCGACGCAGTCGACCGTCAGCACGATACCTGCGGCCTCGGCCTCGGGACGGAATTTGCCCGCGATGTCGTGGATCAGTTCGGCCGCCGGAAAAGTCTCGACGTGCAGGGCGCGTTCATCGATATCGATGCAGGCCAGCAGCGAGAGTTGCTCGGCCAGACGGGTCAGGCGCGCCACGTTGGCGAGCAGGGCATCGATCCCGGGCCGGTTGTGCTCGGGGACGTCGGCCTGGAGTTTCTCGGCATAGCCGCGCAGCGCGGTCAGCGGCGTGCGGAAATCGTGCGAGAGGCTGGCGACCAGGTCGCGGCGCTGGCGGTCGCTCTCGCGCAGCGCCGACACCTGGGCTTCGATGGTGGCGGCCATGTCGTTGAAAGCCCGTGCCGCACGGCCGACTTCGTCGTCGGTCTGCATGGAAAGACGCTGGCTGTGGTCGCCTTCGGCGAAGCGTTGCATGGCGCGCGTGAGCCGCGAGAAGCGCCGGGTCAGCAACCCGAACAGCAGCAGGCCGAGGGCGGCGGATACCAGCAGGGCACCCACGCCGGCCACCACGAGCGAGCGCGAGATACTGCTGGTCTGCCACATGCGCGCCACCGACATATTGGTATCCGCTTCGAGGACGACGAACAGATAGCCGCGATGCCGTTGCGGTCCGTAATGGATGTTGGCCACCGAGAATACGTTGCGGCCGTCATCGCACGGCAGATCGGCGTAGACCGGCAGCATCGGCAGATGCGATTGCAGGCGCCGGATCGGGGCGATCGCAATACGGCCGCCCAGCGCGCAGCGGTCGTCTGCCCACGCGCCGACCACCTCGCCCGACCGGTTGAGTACATAAATCGACAGCGCCGGGTTGATGCTCTTGATGTGCTGCACGGCCCGGCGCGCGGGCCGGCTGGTCAGCCCTGCGGCCAACGGCCTGGCCAGCCGAGCGGCCAGATGCGAGGCCAGATGAAGCTGATTGCGTTGCAGCCATTCCCGGCCGAGCAGATCGAACTGGCCGACGGCGATCCAGGCGGTGGCCAGCGACATCACCAGCAGGCTTGCCAGATAAGCCAGCGCCAGGCGGGCGTACAGGCCGCGCGACAGACGGCGCAGCGCGCGCAGCACGCTCACGGAGACGGCTGCCGGGTCGTGTCGGTGAAGCGATAACCCACGCCCCAGACGGTGAGGATATAACGCGGGGCGGACAGGTCATCCTCGATCTTGCTGCGCAGGCGGTTGATGTGCGTGTTCACGGTATGGTCGAAACCGTCGAACTCCGGGCCCCAGACCGCGTCCAGCAGATCGGCGCGCGAGAAGCCGCGGCCCGGGTGGCGCGCGAACAAGGACAGCAACGCGAACTCCTTGGCGGTCAAGGACAGCGCCTTGCCGCGCAGGCTGGCGTAGTGGGCATCGATATCGATAACCAGATCGTGCGCCGTGATCGGCGTTCGCCCGCCCATCGGTTCGCCGCCGCCCGTGCGGGCGTAGCGACGCAGCAGCGCGGCCACCCGCGCGAGCAGGATCGCGCCGTCGAACGGTTTGGTGATGTAGTCATCGGCGCCGATCTCCAGCCCATGCACGACCTCGCGCGTATCGGCCCGGGCGGTCAGCATGATCAGCGGCAGGGCCGCGTCCGCGGTCCGAATCTCGCGGCAGACCGCCAGCCCGTCGATGCCCGGCAGCATGAGGTCGAGAATCACCAGCGACGCTTCGCGCCAGCGCGTTAATGCCTTTTCGCCGTCGTCGACCCAGATCGCCGGGTAGCCGGCATCGCCCAGTAATGCGATCAGCAAGTGCCCGATATCGGGATCGTCTTCGACGCAGAGAATAGGGCGGGTCACGACGTACTCCGTTACACGATGTATCCACGCTAGCCCAGGGGGCAGCTCGCATCATCACGAAAGCTTCACGATCGATGTTATCGATTCGTGATGATTGCCCGGGGCGGGGCGCCTAATCTCAATGCCACGACCCGATACCCGGGCCGGGATTCGAACAATTACAAAGGAATCGACCATGAACGTTCGCAAGCATGCCGTGATTACCGCACTTATTCTGGCCCTGTCGACCGTGGGCGTTGCCGCCACGGCGAGTGCCGCCGAGAGCGCGACGTCGGCGCACAAGACCATGACCCATAAAAAGGCCACCAAGCACCACAGTGCGATGGCCCACAAGAAGAAGACCAGCCACACCCACAAAAAGCACAAGGCCGCCACCAAGGCCAGCAAGACCAAGTAACACGGCCAGTCTTGATCGGCCGGCGGGTTGCCGCCGGCCATCTTGCCTGACTCGTGGGCCGAACTCATGGCCGGGGCTGTTCGGCGCGCCGGGAAGGCGGCCTGTTATTGATCGCGCGGGGGGCCAGAGTGGGCCGGAGCCCGACTGCCGTCAGCGCCAGACCGGCAGGGCGTGCCGCAGCGGCCGGGGCAACGCCGCATCAGCTGCCGGCCTTGCGGCGTATATTCAATGGCGCAGTCGCTGGCGCGCCGAGTATACCGCCGACAAGCACGCGAGCGAGTGCCGCGTCCATGTTGGGCACCCCGATGGCGCGGGCCCCCTGAAGCGATCTGCGGGAGAGCGAAATGAACCAGCGCATCAACAATCCAAGGCGTCGTTTTCTGATCGGGGCTTCGACCGTGTTCGGCGCCGGTCTGCTGGTGGGGCTGACGCGTTGGTTGCCCGCCAGCGCCGCGGGTGACAGCCAGGCCGGCACCGAGGCGACCGGGCCGGTGACCATCGTGGCCTTCGACGATCACGGCAAGCGGCTGGGCAGGCGCACGGTGCCACGCGTGGTCAAGACGCCGGCCCAGTGGCGGGCCGAACTCACGCCGGCCCAATACCATATCCTGCGCGAGCACGGGACAGAGCGACCGTTCACGGGGCGCTACTACAACCCGCCCGAACAGCAGGGCATCTATCGCTGCCAGGGCTGTGGTAACGCGCTGTACGATTCGGCGACGCAGTTCCACTCCGGCACGGGCTGGCCGAGCTTCTACCAGCCGATTGCGGCCGAGAACGTCACCGAACACACGGACCACAGCTTCGGCATGACCCGCACGGAGATCGCGTGTACGGAGTGCGCGGGCCATCTCGGCCACAAATTCCACGATGGGCCGAAGCCCACCGGTCTGCGCTACTGCATGGATTCGGTCGCCCTGCGTTTCATACCCACGGGCGCGGCCTGACCGCGCGCGGGCACGACATCAACGGAGGTTGATATGCACGCTCGATTGCCACGATCCACGATTTTGGCCGCCCTCGGCGCGGCGGTCGTCATGGTGATGGGTGCGGTCATGTACGACACGCCGGCCCGGTCGGCCGATTCGGTCTATGGCACCAATATCCCGGCCGCCAGCGCGCATCTGTCACAGGCCGGCAGCCAAAGTGCGACTGCCGTGCTCGCAGGCGGCTGCTTCTGGGGTATGGAAGAAGTGTTTTCGCATGTGAAAGGTGTGACGAACGTGGTCTCCGGCTATGCCGGCGGCGACAAGGCGCACGCGAACTACGAGGATTCCAGCAGCGGCCGCTACGGCGATGCCGAGGCGGTGCGCATCACCTACGATCCGGCCCGGATCAGCTACGCGGATCTGTTGCGAATCTATTTCTCGGTGGCCCATGATCCGACCCAGGTAAATCGTCAGGGTCCTGACCGCGGCCCGCAGTATCGCTCGGAGGTCTTTGCCGCGAATGCCGATCAGGCACGGGTCGCCCGGGCCTACATCCAGCAGCTCGATCGCGCGCATGTCTTCCACCGACCGATCGCGACCCGGGTCAGCGTGGGCCAGAAGTTCTTCCCGGCGGAGTCGTATCACCAGAACTATGCGCTCAAGCATCCGGGTAGCTACTACCTGCGGGTCAACGACGAGCCCAAGGTCGCGGCGTTGAAAACGCGTTTCCCGACGCGCTACAGCCCGCAGTTCGCCAAGGGCGGCGGGCAGGCGAACGCCGGCGGCTGATTACCGATGATCGAGGTGGCCCTTCCTTGTTGTCCGGCATGAGCGCCGCACAGCGCCAAGCCGCCGGCGACGCAATTAATTCAGGCGCTCTTGCGGCGCGGCAAAACCCAGTTCGGCCGAGGGAAATGACAGGTATAGCCGTTCGGGAATTTCTCGAGATAATCCTGATGCTCGGGCTCGGCTTCCCAGAATTCGCCGGCCGGCTTGACCTCGGTCACGACACGGCCCGGCCACAGCCCCGAGGCTTCCACGTCGGCGATCGTATCCTCGGCGATCGCGCGTTGTTCGTCGTTCAGATAATAAATGCCCGAACGGTAGGATTCGCCGATATCGTTACCCTGGCGGTTGCGGGTGGTCGGGTCGTGAATCTGGAAGAAGAATTCCAGCAACTCGCGGAAGCTGATGCGTTCGTCGTCGAACACGACTTCAATCGCTTCCGCATGATGGCCATGATTGCGATAGGTCGGATTCGCCATCTCACCGCCGGAATAACCGACCCGCGTTGTCTGCACGCCGTCCTTCTGGCGAATCAGATCCTGCATGCCCCAGAAACAGCCGCCGGCCAGGATTGCACGTTGTTCGCTCATCCGATGTCCTCCACCTGATCGATGTATTCGCCGTAGCCCGCGGCTTCCATTTCATCCTTCGGGATGAATTTCAGCGCCGCGGAGTTGATGCAGTAACGCAGCCCGCCGCGATCGGGTGGGCCGTCGGGAAAAACGTGCCCGAGATGGCTGTCCCCGTGCGCCGAGCGGACTTCGGTGCGACGCATGCCCAGCGAATTGTCGGTCAGCTCACTGACATGGGCGGTCTCGATCGGCTTGGTGAAACTCGGCCAGCCACAGCCCGACTCATACTTGTCCGAGGAGGCGAACAGGGGCTCGCCGGATACTACGTCGACGTAGATACCCGGTTGCTTGTTGTGCAGGTATTCCCCGGTGCCGGGGCGTTCGGTGCCGTTTTCCTGGGTGACGCGATATTGCTCCGGCGTGAGCCGGGATACTGCGTCTTCGTTCCTGCTGTATTCCGCCATGTCTGTTCCCGATTGACCGCCTATCCAGCCAAGAAAATGATGGCGCGGGTATCAAAATCAAGCCGGGCGCGCCGCGCCGGCTGCGGAATCGCCTCAAGCGCGTGTCTCGACCACGTGGTTGAGCGTGAGATGCTCGATCATCGGGTCGTCGGCGTTGGCTATGATTTCCGATTCGGCTATGACGTGGGCCCGGCCGGTGATCGTGTTACGCACCACATCATGCCCCTCGGCATGGTCGCGGGCCACGAATTCGCCCACAAACCGCGTGTTGCGCAACGACACCGTTTCCAGACGGTCGCCCGGCTCGATTTCGCCGCGGTGGTTCATCAGCGCCAGACGCGCGGAGGTACCCGTGCCGGTCGTACTGCGGCAGATCACGCCCGGGTGCACGTAGGTTGCCGAACGCGAGCGGTAGAAGCCCCGGGCGGGATTGTCGACCGGGCCCATGAAATGCAGGAACGGCAACGGCCCGACGTCGCCCAGGCTGTAGTGCGAGAACACGCGATCCGTGCGGATTGCCTCGACGATGGTATGCGCGGCCTCGGCCAGCCGGCGTTCCTCCGGCGCGACCAGCTCGAAGCCGAGTTCGGTCGCATCGACCAGCGCATAGAAGCCGCCGCTGTAGACCACGTGATAGGTGATTTCGCCGATGCCCGGCACATCGATGCGGGCGTCGTAGGTATCGATGTAGCTCGGCAGCCCCTGACAGGTGATCGCTTCCACCACGCCATCTTTCACCCGGGCCTCGATCTCCACCAGCCCGGCCGGCGCTTCCAGCGTGAAGTGTTGAATGCCCTCGACCTTTTCCACGATGCCGGATTCGAGTACCGCGGTGGCCGTGCAGATGGTGTTGGAGCCCGAATAGATGGGATAACCCATCACTTCCATGATGATGTAGCCGGCGACCGCCCTGGAGTCGCTCGGCGGCACCAGCAGATCCACCGACATCTCCGGAATGCCGTAGGGCTCTTCCAGCAACAGGCGGCGCAGGTCGTCGGCTTCGTCGCGCAGATACACCATCTGGGCGCGCACGGTGTCGCCGGGCAGGTCGGGCACGCCGCCCGTGACGATGCGCGAGACATCGCCGCCGGCATGGGTATCCATCAGGCGAAGGGCGTATTGTCGGGACATCAGCTGTTCTCCAGGGCGTAGGGGGCGCCGTGCTCGGCCCACTGGGCATCGGGTACCACCACGATCTTGCCCAGGTAGTTCGAGCCGCGATGGGTGAAATAGCGTTCGCATTCGCGCAGCTGCGAGAGCTTGAATGCGGCATGCAGCACCGGTTTGAGTTCGCCGGCACGGATCCATTCGATCAGTTGCTCGGCTTCTTCGCGGGTACCGTGCGATACGCCGAAGATATGCACCTGATAAAGATAGATCACGGTCCACATGATTTCGGTGACGTTGGACGCACTCGCGCCCGCGATCGACAGCCGTGGATAGGTCGAGCGCGCGTTCATGTCGAAGGTCATGGCCTCGATGAAACGCATGGTCGCCTCGCCGCCGACCAGATCCATGACGGCGTCGAACGGCACGCCGCCCGTGGCCTGGCGAACCTGGTCCGGGAAATCGTCCATGGCGCGCCGGTCGAAGACGTGTTCGGCGCCGAGTTCGAGCAGCGCATCCGCCTTTTCCGGCGTGGACAGGGCATAGGGAATGGCGCCGACGACGCGACACAGCTGAATCAGCGCCGTGCCCACGCCGCCGCTGGCACCGGTGACGAGTATGTGCTCGCCGGCCGATACGCTCGCGGCCGTCATCATGTGATAGGCCGTCTGATAGGAACACATGCCCATCGACGCCAGTTCGGCGTCGGACAGGTCAGCGTTGTCGACGGTGTGGAACTGGTCGGACGGCACGGCCACGTATTCGGCGAAGCCGCCGTCGGCGCCGTGGCCGTAATAGTCGGGCGTGAGATTGATATCGCGTCGGTCGTTGCCATAGATATTGAAATCGAGCAGCCCGCGCTCGCCCACGCGCGACGCGTCCACGCCTTCGCCCACTGCGGCGACCCGGCCGGCGATGTCCGCGCCCTGGATGCGCGGGAAAGTCAGCGTGGGCGCACCGCCGATGGCGAACGACGTCACGTCGCCCTTGTCCTTGGTCGGGTACAGCCCCTCGCGGGCCTTGCGGTCGGTATTGTTCTTGGCGGTGGCGGTCACCCGGACGAGCACCTCGCCCGGGCCCGGCTCAGGCACCGGCGTCTGTTTGTTGTACACGAGCTGATCGACGTCGCCGTGGCCAACCAGCTGCATTGCAGCCATCTGGGTCGGAATCGATTCGGACATGAGCGGGCTCCGGAGTCACAGTTGCGGCGCGCTGCCGCCATACGCCACCGCTTGCGATGGTCTGTGGCAACAGCGCAGCCATGGAATGGTAGGGGCTGTTGCCATTTCATACGAGTCCCCCGTTGCCGTCGCAAGACATGCCGGGCCAGCCGAGGCGCGCCGCATGGCATGATCTTGCCGGGCAAGCCATCGGCCCGGCAGCGCACCGCCTGCTTTCGCAGCGCCTCGGCGCGGGGTCCGAGGTCCGCGGGCACGCGTCGCAGCGTCGGCAGCCCCGGTCTGTCATGTAAGGGGAGTGGACGTCATGAACTCATCGCATGCCGACTCAGCGCGTTGCGCCTGGGCGCGCAGTCATCCGCTGCTGGCGGCCTACCACGACGCCGAGTGGGGTGTACCCGAAACCGATCCGCGCGCCCTGTGGGAGAAGCTCATGCTGGACGGCTTCCAGGCCGGCCTGTCCTGGTTGACCATCTTGCGAAAACGGCAGGCGTTCCGACAGGCGTTCGCGGAATTCGATCCCGAGCGCGTCGCGCGCTTCGAATCGGCCGACATCGACCGGCTCATGGCCAACCCCGGCATCGTGCGTTCGCGGGCGAAAATCGAGGCCGTGATCGGCAATGCCCGCGCCTATCTTGCGATGCAGGCGGCCGGAGAAGACTTCGCCGCGTTCGTATGGTCGTTCGTCGACCACCGGGTGCGGGTCGGCGACGGTCGCCACGTGCCCACCGAGACCGAGCGCTCGCGTGCACTGACCGCGGCGCTGAAAAAACGCGGCTTCAAGTATGTCGGGCCGACCATCGTCTATGCCTGGATGCAGGCGACGGGACTGGTCAACGATCACGCCCTCAGCTGTTTCAGGCGCGATCAGGTCTGAGAACCTGGCCCGTCGAGCAGAACCGTCGAGGTGCGCGAGCGCGGCTTCATCGGCGCAAATAGCCCGGCTACGGACGACGTTCCGGGTCTGCGGCGCGAATCTTTTTGAGCCGGCTGTGGCGCATGCGGCGCCGAAAACCGGCAGGGAAGAGGACCGGGCCGCTTCGGCAAATAGCTGTATTATCAAGCTATTAAATGGTAGCGCCTATCGTAGACCCGGTTGGAATGAATTCAAGCTATCGAAGACATTAAACTTTAGTCGCAGAAAACACCTTGCAAACGACGGTTTCGGCTGCAGACTGTCCTCCGTACGACGAAAGTCTTAGTCGATAACGAGGTCAAAATCATGACGCATCGAAACCTGTTTAGCAGCATCGCCCTCACCGCCAGCGCGGTCGTGATCGGTCTGGCCAGCGCCAATGCAGACGCTCACGCCGTTGCCGGCAATTATCAGGATCATAAGCTGCCTAGCGCCACTCGGCACACGGCCAACGTTCACCACGACCGTACACATGCCCACTATGCACGTGTCGCCCAAGCGAACCGACATGTCGAAGCGGGCAACTATCAGGATCACGTGGTCTCGCATGCCACGCGCCGCAACATCGAGCAGGTCAAGAGCCGCAATGGCATGACCAAACACGAAGTCGCGATGTCGGACGACCGCTGATCGTTCAATCAAAATCGACGATGAGTCCATGAATCATCAGGAGCCCGGCCGCTAGCGGTCGGGCTTTTTTTGTCGCCGACGACCGCCGGTGCCGTGTGTGCAGAGTATTCGGGGAAACGAACGGCGGCCCCACGGTTGTTTGCGCGCCGCGGGCCCCGCACTCTTCGCCCGCGTTGTTCGCCAAACGGCGCATTGAATGCGTTGCGTGGGCGTGCGAATTTCCAGTGAGGTCCGCGCGGGCAGCCGCTGGCGCTGTCCGGGAAAGGAGCAGGCGATGCAGGGATTCAATGACCGGCCGGAGTTGCAGTCGCTGCGGCGTGTGGCTGCTCCCGACGCATCGCTGACGCGCGAGACTGCGGTCAGGACGGCGCGGCTGATGCATGTCGCGCGGCCGCGGGTGGTGGGAATCGGTGGCGACATCCGGCCGCCGGGCGCACGTCGCTGGGTGTCGGGCCTGGCCGATGGCGGCGATGCGTTCGATGCCATTGGTTCGCAATGAAAACCGGGGTGGGCCACGGCCGGAGCTGATCGAAGTCGGCGCCGGTCGAGGTTTCGATGTCGATGCCCTTGCACGTTATCTCGCCGCTTGCGGTCTGGATTACGGCGAGCTGGTGGTGCGACAGTTCTCGTGTGCGCAATCCAACCCGACCTTCGTGGTCGATTCCGGTTACGGGGCGCGGGCTGCACGATTCGTATTACGCAAGAGCACGGCGGTGCAGGCGCCGGTCGCGGCGTATGGGCTGGCGCGTGAGTATCGCGTGATGCAGGCGCTGGCCGGCGTGGCGGCGGTGCCGGTGCCCGCAGTGCATGCGTTCTGTGCCGACGAGTCGGTGCTCGGCACGCCGTTCTACATCATGGATTATGTGGCCGGCCGGGCGCCTGCCGATCCCCGGCTCGAGAACCTGGCGCGTGCCGAGCGCGGCGCCGTATACACGGGCATGATCGATGCGCTGGCGGCATTGCATAATGTCGATGTCCACGCCGTGGGCCTGTCGGCGTTCGGTTGTGCCCGCGGCTATCTGGCACGCCGGGTCGCCGCGTGGCGACGACAGTACGCGCAGACGGCGGCCGATCCGGATCCGGCCATGGCCGCGCTTGCGGACTGGCTGGAGCACAACCTGCCCGTGGACGCCGTGCCCACGATCACGCACGGCGACTATCGCCTGGCGAATCTGATGCTGGCCGAGGAGGGCGCCGAGCTGGTCGCCATACTGGATTGGGAGTCGGCCACGCTGGGGCATCCTGTCGCCGATCTGGCCTATGCCTGTCTGCCGTATTACCTGCCGGCGGACATCGATGTCCTGCCCGGCATCTCGGGGCTCGATCTGGTGGCGTGGGGCATCCCCGATGAATCGGAGCTACTGCGGCGTTATCGTGGTGCGCGCGCATTGGCAGCGATCGAACAATGGCCGGCGTTCATCGCCTTTGCCTTGTTCGGCATCGCGGCCTTCGCGCAGGCCGGGCAGGCCCGCGCGCCGGGCGGTCCCCATGGCGACCAGGCCGCGCGTGTGGCCCGTCAGGTCGGTGAACTGGCCGAGCTCGGCTGGCAGATGGCCCGTTATCACGACACCGCCTGCTGACCGCCGCGCGCGTTTGGCCGCAGGGGGCTGACGCGGGTGCGGTGCATCGTGCGAAACGGCCATACTGCGCCGCGGCTTGCCAGGCACGAAGGATTACTCGAAATGCCGGGCGCCGGGTTGTGCTAACTGGTATCTAGCCCGAAGGCTGGGTAAAGCGATCGTTGAGGCGTCGCACCATGGCTTCCTGCTTGTCGCGAATCCTGGCCACGCGGCGCCGGGCGAAGAGGTGCCAGCCCTTGGGTTGCAGGCTGAAAAGGCCGCGCCACCAGCGGGTATTGCGCCGGAAGGCGCGCCGCAGGTCGAGGCTGAAGGCCTGTTGCGAGGCCGGATCGATCCGGCGCGCGATCTGCTTCGCCGCCAGTGAGCGGCTGGCGAAATGCAGTGCACCGAGCAGCACCGCAACGGCCGCCACGATCAGCCAGCCGCTGATGGTGTTGCCGAATACGCGATCGACCACGCCCATGGCCACGCCATGCGCCCAGATCAAGGCGGCGACGCAGGCCAGCACGATCGGCAACAGCAACAGGCTGTCGTAGAGCAGCGCGCGCTGGCGCCAGTGCCGCAGATAGCCTTTGAGCCGGCCGACGCCGGCCTCTCCGGCCAGTGTATCGGCCGCGCCGGTCATTAGTTCCACCACGCGATAGGCGCGGTCGACTTCGACGCCTTTCATGCGCCGATGAATCTCGGCGATGTCGGCATCCTTTTTGGCTTTAAAGCGAGCCGCGAGCGATTCGTCCGGGATGGCCTCGGCCGCGTCCTCGTCGTAGATACGCAGGAATCGTCCGGCGGTAAGCCCCGCCGACGCCAGCGCCCGCTGCCAGGCGGCGACCACGTCTTCGGGGTTGTCTTCGCTGGCGGTGGTATCGATCTGGTTCAGCACGAACAGGAACTTGCTCGCGTCGTCGCGGTTGATGGTGTCCGAGACCAGATGCTGCAAGGTATCGCGCATGGCACCGGGCTCGGGATGGCGCGCGTCGAAGAACACCAGCACCAGGTCCGACAGGTCGATGATGCGATCGGTGATCTGCAGCGTCGCCGAGCGTTGGCTGTCGGCGTCGAAACCGGGCGAATCGAGCAGGATCTTGCCGCGGATCTGCTCGGAATTGCAGGTCTTGAGCTGTAGATAATTGTTGATGCGCCGTCCTTCGCCGGCCGCGACATCCTCGATGTCGCCGCTGATCCGGTAGAAGGGAAAGCGCAGATCCGCATCCAGCGCCGAGCCGGGCAGGGTGCGCGGCTCTTTGTCCTCGCTGTAGCAGATTACCGAGAAACGATCGTCGACCGCCTGGTTGCCGGTGCGTTGCAGGGTGGTGCCGAGATAACTGTTGATGAAGCTCGACTTGCCGGCCGAGAAGGTGCCCAGCAGTGAAACCACGGGCCACCACGGCACGCGCCGGGTGAAACTCTCGCTCGGCGCCAGCAGCCCCATGCGATGCGCGATGCGATCGAGCCGGCGGAACTCCGCCAGCGGCTCGAGCAAAAGCGGGTTCTCGCGTTTGAGATGGGTTTCGAGCGAATCGGTACGCGTGGCGTGTTTCGAGGATTGACTCATAAGCCCCCTGAGGCTGACATGCACCGGCGCAGCGCGCCGCGACTTTCATCATAGTATGCCAGCGGCCGCGTCTGTTTCGCGGTGGCGCCGGCCGCTTGCCTCCCAGGCAAGCCAAGGCTCATGCACGATCAAGCGCCCGGCCGTGGACGGCCTGGGGCGCAACGCCTGATGACGCGAATCTGCGCCGAAATATGCGATCAGTTTTCTTCAGTCGGGGTCTAGCGCGTCGATGTGCCGTCGCCGGCGTTATCGTTGTCGTTGCCAGGGCGCGGCGATGTCGCGCTGTCGTGTTCCGGATGCTTGACCACAGGGGACTGCCCCTTGTAGCCGCCGGCGGAATCCTTTTTCACCGGTGACTGCACGTCATAGCCGTGCTTCTTGGCCTCGTAGCCGCCCGCTGCACCTGCCGCGGCGCCGGCTGCCAGAACACAGCCCTGGAGCGAGGCGCCGAGCATGACAATGGCGGCGGCCAGGGCGGAGGAATGCAGTACTCGTTTCATGACAATCGACCGGTTCGGCTTGTGGCAACGAGTATAGGCGGCGCGGATGAATATCGGCAGAACCAAGTGTAGCTCGGCCACGGGCCACGGGTCAGATACGCGGCGCGGTGTGGAACGGCAATGCGACCCGAGGCAGTCCGATTTCGGTAATCCGAAACGACGCGCCCGGATGATCCGGGGGGCCTGGCAGTAGTACACTGCCCGCCTTTGCATTCTGCAGCGATTTATCATGAGCGATTCCACCGAGTACACACCCCCGAAGGTCTGGACCTGGGAAAAGGAAAGCGGCGGCCAGTTCGCCAGCATCAACCGGCCCTATGCCGGGCCCCGCTACGAGGCTGAGCTGCCCGTCGGCAAACATCGCTACCAACTGTATTCGTTGGCGACGCCGAATGGCGTAAAAGTCACCACCCTGTTCGAGGAATTGCTCGAAGCAGGCCACAGTGAGGCCGAATACGACGCCTGGCCGATCCGTATCGGTGACGGTGAGCAGTTCTCCAGCGGCTACGTCGCCGTCAATCCGAACTCCAAGATTCCAGTTCTGGTCGACCACAGCCTCTCCGAGCCGCGGCGGGTGTTCGAATCCGGCGCTATCCTGCTGTATTTGGCCGAGCGTTTCGGCGCATTTTTGCCCAACGATCCGGACGTTCGCACCGAAACGCTGAACTGGCTGTTCTGGCAGATGGGAAGCGCCCCTTACCTCGGCGGCGGTTTCGGCCACTTCTACAACTACGCGCCGGAGAAGATCGAGTACGCGATCGATCGCTTCACCATGGAAGTCAAGCGCCAGCTCGATGTGCTCGATCGGCGCCTGGCCGACCATACCTACCTCGCCGGCGACGAATACACCATCGCCGATATCGCCACCTGGCCGTGGTACGGCGCGCTCGCGCTGGGGCGGCTCTACGACGCTGGCGAGTTCCTGCAGGTGCAGGACTACGAACACGTTCAGCGCTGGGCCCGGGCCATCGATGCGCGCCCGGCGGTGGTGCGCGGGCGCATGGTCAACCGTCTGTGGGGCGACGAGTCGGAACAGTTGCCGGAGCGCCACGACGCCAGCGATTTCAAGCGCCGTCGTTAGGGCTGTTGCCGTTTCGAGCGCGCGATGCGGCTGCGGCCGGGCGCCGCAGCCGCGACCGCACGCTGTAAAATGAGTCCTCTCGTATAGCAGTCAGGGCGGATCGCCACGCTGGGCGGTTTGCCAACAAGGAGGTCGTCGTGAAGATCGGAGTGCTCGGGCTCGGCCGCATGGGCGGCAACATCGCATGCCGTCTGATGGATGATGGCCATGAATGCGTGGTCTTCGACACCCATGCGGAGGCGGTGTCGCGTATTGCGGATGCCGGCGGCGAGGCCGCCGAATCTCTGGCCGGCATGATCCGGGCCTTGCCCCAACCCCGCACGCTGTGGCTGATGCTGCCCGCGGGCGAAGTCACCGAAAACACGGTCGCCGAACTGGCGCCGTTGTTGGCACCCGGCGATACCCTGATCGATGGTGGCAACGCGAACTTCAAGGACGACGTCCGCCGTGCCCGAACGCTCGCCGAACACGATATCCGCTACATGGATGTCGGTGTCTCCGGCGGCGTCTGGGGCCGGGAGCGCGGCTACTGCCTGATGATCGGCGGCGACAAGGACACCGTCGAGCGACACGATCCGATCTTCGCCACGCTGGCCCCCGGCCCGGGCGATATCGACGATACGCCCGGGCGCGAGACACTGGAGCCGCGGGCGGAACAGGGCTATCTGCACTGTGGCCCGGTCGGCGCCGGGCATTTCGTGAAAATGGTCCACAACGGCATCGAGTACGGCATGATGGCGGCCTATGCGGAAGGCTTCGATATCCTCAAGAACCGTGCCGCCGATTTCCTGCCCGAGGACGAGCAGTTCGACCTCAACCTGGCCGATATTGCCGAGGTCTGGCGGCGCGGCAGCGTAATCTCCTCGTGGTTACTGGACCTGACGTCGATCGCGCTGGCCGAGGACCAGAGCCTGGACGCCTTTACCGGCGAGGTCTCCGACTCCGGCGAAGGCCGCTGGACGATCAATGCGGCGATCGAGCAGGCGGTGCCCGCCAACGTGCTCTCGGCCGCGTTATTCGCCCGCTTCCGGTCGCGCAACACGCCGAGCTTCGGTGACAAACTGCAGTCGGCCATGCGCAACCAGTTCGGCGGCCACGTCGAGACACATAACGAATAGGGCCGGTGTCATTGCCCGGCTCGCCGCGCTGCGGCGCAAAACCCGCCGGGCCCCGGCGTCGGCCCTAGTGCGATCACGACCGCAATGGGCGACGGCGTGACCGGCTAATCGATCGGCATGGGCGCACGCGAGCCGGACGTGCGTCTGTTTTCAAGTCCTGCAATTCGCGGCCGATAAGGTAGCGTGATACCGCGAACTGGCACGTTGGAATGCAGATTCCCGATCGAGACACCACGATCCATCGGCAGCTCGTTGACGGCCTGACCGATCACGCGATCTACATGCTCGACCTCGAGGGCCATATTCTTTCGTGGAGCGCGGGCGCCGAGCGTCTGACCGGGTATGCCGAGCGCGAAGCAATCGGTGCCCCCGTGACCATGCTCCACGAACTCGGGCCGCCCCCGGCCGAAGTCCTGGCGGGGGCGCGCCAGTACGGTCGCCACGAAGGCCGGGTCTGGCGCCGGCGCAAGGACGGCGGTTGTTTTCCCGCCTACAGCGTGACCGAAGCGGTGTTCGATGCCACTCGCCTGACCGGCTTCGCGGTGGTCGAACGTGAATGCGGCGAGACCTGGCGCAACGATCACGCGCGTCTGGCCGAGCGCCAGTTTCGATTGCTGTTCGAGGGGGTGACGGTCTACGCCATCCTCATGCTCGATCGCGACGGTCGGGTCACCAGCAGCAATCCGGGGGTGGCGGCGATCGAGGGATACGCGCCCGACGAAATCATCGGCCGGCATTTTTCCATCTTCTACGGCCCGCTCGATCGCGGGCGCGGCCGGCCGGAAGAAACGTTGCGCTGTGCGCGCGAGCATGGACGACACCAGGCCGAGGGCTGGCGCTACCGCCGTGATGGCACAGCCTTCTGGGCCACCGTGATCGTCATGCCGATTCGTGAACACGGGCACCTGATCGGCTATGCCCAGATCACGCGTGACATGACTCGTCGCAAGGAACACGAAAACGAAATCCTCAAGGCCAAGCGAGCGGCGGAGCATCGCTATCGCGAATCGCGCTCGATGTCGGGGTTTCTCGACAACGTGATCGGCAATATTCCCATCCGTGTGCTGGTCGAGGATAGCCAGACCGGTCAGATTCTCATGGACAACGCGGCGCGTTCGGCATCGAGTACGGCGCCGGCCATCGACGCCGATACCATCGTCCGGCGGCTGCGGGGCCGGGCCGCCAAGACGCTTGACGACGACGAGATCCGCGAGATGCGGATTGGCATCGATACGGCCGAGGGCGCGGTTCGGCTCAAGTGCCGCGTGATGCGCGTCAATGAGGATGCCGGGGGCGCGGCCAACTTGATGTATCTGGTCGAGGACGTCACCGAGGAGCACCGCGCCCACGAGAAGATTCATTTCATGGCGCATCACGATGCGCTGACGCATCTGCCCAATCGCACCCTGTTCAACAAGCGTCTGGGCCAGGCCCTGAAGGCCGCCGAGTACGATGACACGAGCGTCGGCCTGCTGCTCATCGACCTGGACAACTTCAAGAACATCAATGATGTGCTCGGTCATCCCGTCGGTGATCAGCTGTTGATTCAGGTGGCCTGCCGGCTGCGGGCCGCGCTCGGCGACGCGGCCATGCTGGCGCGCATCGGCGGTGACGAGTTCTGCGTGGTGTTGCCCCACTGCAGCAATGTGGGCGAGCTGGAGGCGGTCGCCCGGCGTCTGATCGCCGACATGCACGCGCCGCTCGTGGTCGGCGAGCATGTCGTGCAGTCCGGCGTGAGCATCGGGTTAGTGCTTTCCAGCGCCGATGCCGACAACACCGAGGAATTGCTGCGCTGCGCCGATCTGGCGCTCTACGACGCCAAGCGCGGGGGCAAGGGAACCTGTTCGGTGTTTCATCCCGAACTGCACCGCGCCGCGCGGCAACGACTGGAGATCGAGACCGATATGCGTCGGGCCTACGACGCCGACGAATTCGTGCTGTACTACCAGCCGATCATGGACTCGGACAGGCTGACCGTGTCGGGCATGGAAGCCCTGCTGCGCTGGCATCATCCCGAGCGCGGCGTAGTGCCGCCGTTGGAATTCATACCGGTCGCGGAGGAGACCGGCCTGATCCGGGCCATCGGTGCGCGCGTGCTCATGCGGGCCTGCGCCGAGGCGGCGAACTGGCGCGGCGAGGCGACGATTGCGGTCAACCTGTCGACGGTGCAGTTCGACGATCACGCGCTGGTCGATCACGTGCGCGATGCGCTGTCGAGTTCCGGCCTGGCCCCGCATCGCCTGGAACTGGAAATCACCGAGTCGATCCTGCTCGATGCCTCGCGCAACAACATCCGCCTGCTGGAAGCGCTCAAGGCGCTGGGCGTGAAGATCGTGCTCGATGATTTCGGCACTGGCTATTCGTCATTGCACTATCTGCGCTCATTCGCCTTCGATCGGATCAAGATCGACAAGAGTTTCGTCAAGGAGATCTGCCACGACGCCGAGGCGCAGGCGATCGTGAAGGCGATCATCACGCTCGGTCACAGTCTGCAGATCCAGATCACGGCCGAGGGAGTCGAGCATATCGATCAGGCCACCCGGCTGCGCAGTGACGGCTGCTCGCATCTGCAGGGTTTTTACTTCGGTCGGCCGGAGGAGCAAGCCAGCGCCGCATTGACCGCGCCGCTGGAACAAAGCGGCTGAGCGTTAGCCGGGCGCCAGCGCGCCGCGCAGGGCGTCGGCCACACGATCGAGCATGGCGGTCGTGACCGACAACCAGGCATACATTTCGATCGAGCCGTGAATCACGCCGGGAAAATGGGCGTGATCGCAGGCCACGGCGTCGTCGCGCAGACGCGTCGCGTAGAGCGCGCCCTCGTCCATGAGCACGTCGGCGCCAACGGTCAGCACCAGCGCCGGGGCGACACCGGCCAGCGAGCCGGCCAGTAACGGCGACACGCGCCAGTCGCCGGTGTCGGTGGCTTGATCGGTGGTATGGCGGCCGAACCATTCCATGAATTCTGCCGTCAGCGGTGGCGTGTGGCGGTTGCGCCAGCGCGACGGATAGTGCCGGGCGACACCGCGCAGGTCGGTGGCCGGATAGATCAGGGCCTGGAAGGCCAGCGGCCAGCCGTGATCGCGCGCCGCCAGCGCGACCACGGCCGATAGGTGCCCGCCGGCGCTGTCGCCGGCCACGGCCACGCGCTTCGGGTCGATGTCGAACTCGGCCGCGTGGGTGGTCAGCCACTCAAAGGCCAAAATGGCATCCGCGCTCGAAGCCGGCAATGGGTGCTCGGGTGCCAGGCGGTAGTCCACCGCGATCAGTTGGCAGCCGCAGCGCCGGGCGATCTGCCGACAGATGCGGTCGTGCGAGTCGAGATCGCCCAGCACCCAGCCGCCGCCGTGATAATAGATTACGGTCGGGGCGGGCGCGGCGCCCAGCCCCTCGGGCCGGTAGCGGCGGATGGCGATATCGCCGGCCGGGCCGGGTATCCGGTGATCCTCGACCGCGTCCATGGCCACAGGCTCGCCCCCGGATCGCGCCAGGGTATCCACATAGAGCTGGCGCGCCTCGGGCACAGTCAGGTCGGTGAATGAAATCTCGGCACCGTTGAGCTTGTCGACCACGGCTTGTACTTCGGGAAGCAGTGTCATGGATTATTCGCAGATGGGACAGGGCCACAACGTAGCGCAAAAGCGACGCGCACCATAGTCGACCGAGGGCGGCAGGGCCGAGCGGGCCGGCGTGTTCAAAGTCGCGGCGGCACGGGCTGCTGCCGTGACCGGCCCGGGACCCGAGTAACAGGCGTCGCGGTCCCGCGGGGCCCGGTCCCGGCGCGACGGCACAAGCCGCACCCGCGGGTTGGCACCGCAGGCGGTGCCCGCCGATGGCGATCGATCAGACGATGTCCGCCCAGCGAAAGCCGCGCGCCCACTCCAGCGCCGCGCCGGCGGGCAGGGGGCGACTGTAGAGAAAGCCCTGGCCGTACTCGCAGCCCATCTCGATCAGGCGATTGTGGGTGGCGATATTCTCGATACCCTCGGCCACGGTCCGCCGCTTGAAGCTCTGGGCCAGACTGATGATGGCGTCGACGATCATTTCGTCGTCGCCGTTGTCGCGCATGTCCTGGACGAAGGAGCGGTCGATCTTGATCTCGTGGGCCGGCAGACGGCGGAAGTAATCGAGCGACGAATAGCCGGTGCCGAAATCGTCCAGCGAGACCTGCACGCCGAGCTCGCGACAGGCCAGCAGCGTTTCGATCACACGATTAGAGTCGTCCAGCGCCGTGGTTTCCAGCAGCTCGAGAATCAAGCGCCCGCGCAATCGGACCGGGCAGTCCTGCAGTGCGTGCCAGAGGTCGTTGCAGAAGCCCGGGCTCAGGAAATGGGACGGGCTGAGGTTCACGCTGATGGTGAAATCGAGCGCTTCGTCGTCGAGCCGCTGCAACTGGGTGATTGCGCGCTCGATCACGAAGCGCCCGACCGCCCCGGCGAAATCAGTATATTCGAGATGGTTGAGGAACGAACCCGGCGCGATCAGCCCGTCGGTGGGGTGGTTCCAGCGCAGCAGGGCCTCGAAACCGGCCACGCGCCGGCCGACCAGGTCGATCTTGGGCTGATAGTGCAATTCGAATTGCGACTCGCGCAGCGCCTCGGCGATGCGGTCGAGCACGCGTCCGCGTTCCTGGCGCGAAAAATAACGCGCCAGATCGAATTTCTCATAACGATTCTTGCCCAGCTCCTTGGCGGCGCACATCGCCTGGTCGGCATGACGCAGCAGCAGATCGACGCTCGCGTCGTCGTCCGGATAGACCGTTACGCCCATGCTGGCGCTGATCTGCAGCGTGGTTCGGCGATATCGGATCGGCTCGTGGATCGTGGCCAGAAGATGGGCGTAGGCGCGCTCGTCTTCTACATCCTGCAGGATGACCACGAATTCGTCGCCACCCAGCCGCCCGACCCAATTCGGTTGACGCACGCCGCGGCGAAGCCGTTCCGCCACCGCGCAGAGCACCACGTCGCCGGCGGCACGGCCATGGGTGTCGTTGATCGTCTTGAAATCGTCCAGGTCGAGCAGACCGACCGTCAGCCGTGTATTGCGCCGCGCAGCCGCGACCAGTGCGCAACCGAATAACTCGCTCAGGCGATAGCGATTGGGCAGGCCGGTGAGGGCGTCATAGTGGGTGGCGCGCGCCAGGTTTTTCTCCTGTTCGCGTTTTTCGCGATACAGCTGGTCACGCTCGATCAGGTTGCCGAGCGTTTGCAGCAGGGGCTCGAGTTCCTGTGCCAGCCCCAACTCGTAGTCGATGTCGCGGTTGGCCAGCCCCACGACCCCGATCTGGCGCTTGCCCGAGAACACCGGCATGCCGATGTAGGTCGACATCGGTGGGTGCTCCGTGGGCAGTCCGATGCTCAGCGGCTCGGCGTCGAGGTCTTGCGAGATGACGACCTTGCCGCGGGTCATGGGGGCGCCGACCAGGTTGTTCAGGCGTTCGAAGCGGATGCCCTGCTCACGCACTCGCTGGTAGAGCGCCTGGCTGTCCGGCGTCCAGTCGCGGTTGTGAATGGCCTGCACCTTGAGATACGGATTACCGGCCGTGTCGTGTCGCATCTCGCCTATGAAACCGAACCGGCTGCCGGTAAGCGTGATCAGGTCATCGAGTACTACCGCGTAGGCGCTGCGCTCGTCCACGCCGGCCAGAAATGCGTGCTGGGCCCGCCGGATTGCCGCGGTGAGGTCCGACTGCTGCATATAGCGCCCGCTTGCCGCCGGCGTGGGCCGCCGACGCGCGAGCTCGTCCTCGATGATCGCGCCCAGGCTGTAAAGAACGTCCAGTTCCACCTCATCGCGACGGCGCGGCGCGGTATCGATCACACACAATGTCCCGACCTTGAAGCCGCCGGGTTCGTGTATCGCGACGCCGGCGTAGAAGCGGATGCCGGGAGCGCCGGTAACCCAGGGGTGGTCGGCCAACGCCGGATCGCGGCGGGCATCGGGCACGACGATGGACTGCGTGTCACGCAGCGCTTGATCACAGAAAGAGGCCGAACGCCCCACCTCGGATTCGGTAACGCCGGGATGGGACTTGAACCACTGGCGGTCGGCGCCCATCAGTGTGAACAGCGCGATGCCGGTGTGATAGTAGCGCCGGGCGATTCGGGTGAGCCGCTCGAAGCGTTCCTCGGGCGGTGTATCCATCAATTGCAGGCGATCCAGCGCGGCCAGTCGTTGCGTTTCGAGCGTGGATGAATCCATAGAAATGCCCCGGCGTGTTGGCACCGACGTGGCTCGGGTGTCGTATGCGTGTCGATTGATGCCGCTACGTTCGTCAACGGAACACGCCGTCGTTGCACTGCGAACGCCCTCGGTTCCCATGCGTTGATAAACGAATACAGCCGGGACTTAAAGTAAGTTCCAGAATCAGTCCAAATGGTGCGCAATACAATTGCGGCACTAAATACGTAACGGGTCGATTGGCAAGTAATTGTTAGTGAATGGTTTTAATATTTATTTTCAAGCCATGAAGTTAGGGTTGCGAGCCATGGTCTGGTCAGTTAAAGCATCGCCTGATAAATACTGGTCTTCGATTGTTGCGACCTATCGTCGCCACCGCGGACGAACACGGACGGCGCGGTGCCGCCACGCGATTGCGGCAGCGTCTTTGTGCAGGTCATGGCACACTGCAACGCCGTCTTGAAGCGACGATCCCCGGTCGGCGATACTACTCAGGAGCGCCCGTGACGCCACGCTCGTCGTCCTCGCCTTTCTCCCAGCCCACCTTGGGTCTGGGGGCTGCCGTCGCTGCCTTTCTGACCTGGGGCGTTCTGCCGCTGTATTTTCATCTGATCGATCTATCGGTTTCCCCGTGGGAGATTCTGGCGCATCGCATTCTGTGGACGGCGGCCCTGCTCGGGATTGCGGTCGTGCTGTTGCGCCGCACGGACCGGGTGGTTGCCGTGTTCGTCGATCGTCGACTGCTGTCCATGCTGGTGTTGAGCGCGGCGCTCGTGGCCACCAACTGGGGTACGTTCATCTGGGCCGTGGTCAACGATCACGTGATCGAGGCGAGTCTCGGTTATTACATCAATCCATTGCTGAATGTGGCATTGGGCTTCGTGGTCCTCGGCGAGCGCCTGCGCCGACTGCAGTGGGTCGCGGTAGCGGTGGCTGCGGCGGGTGTCGTCTTTTCGGTCGTCGCCTACGGGCAGGTGCCCTGGATCGGCTTGATCCTGGCCGGCTGTTTCGGCTTCTATGGCCTGATTCGCAAGCGGCTGTCCGTCGACAGCGTCACCGGCCTGCTGGTCGAGACGCTGCTGCTATCGCCGCTTGCGCTGGTCTGGCTGGGCTGGCTGTATGCCCACGGCGAGGCCGCGTTCGGTATCGACGGCGCGCGTACCGATGCGCTGCTGTTCGGCGCGGGTGTCCTCACGATCGTGCCTTTTACCCTGTTCGCTGCCGGGGCCCGTCGGCTGCCGCTGGCGACCATCGGCATCATTCAGTACATCACGCCGACCCTGCATTTTTTGACTGGTGTCGTGCTGTTCCATGAGCCGTTGACGACCGCCGATATCACGACCTTTGCCTGTATCTGGCTGGCGTTGTCGATCTATACCGTCGATATCGTCCGTGCGCAGTGGGGCGCGTGGACGATGGCTCGCGCGGGATGACGGCGCGTGATGACGGCCAGCCTGGGCACTGTGCGCCGCGTCCAAAACCGGTTCGTTCGCGTTTTTATGCCATGCCGCGCGCCCGGGGCCGGCATGCTCTGTTCGGGGCCCGCGACTTATCGCCGATGGTTGCGTCGGCAGCTGGCCAGTACGGTAGGCGGGCCGCGCGTCCGCCGACGCATGTTTTCTTTCGACCCGGTGTGCCCGGCACGTCGCCCGGTGCATAGACCGCCATGTCTTTACGTCATCTATCCAGTGGAGACGATACGCGCCGCGCCGCGGTTCTGCGTGTGGTGTTGATAATTCCCATGTTGTTCGGCCTGGTGTTCGTGCCGATCAACCTGCTTCAGGACCGGCTGCCGCTCGCGTTGGCCGAGGTCGGCATGATGATCTACGCGGGTGTGATCTATCGTCTGCTCGGGCGCGGGCTGTCGCTTCGGTCTGCGACCTGGGCCTATCTGATTCCGTTTCTGTCCGTGCTCGTCTTTGCTCTGGCCACGGCGGCGAATGTGTCGGTATTCGTTTGGGCGCTGGTGATCCCCCTGGTCTCGCACCGCCTGCTCGGGCGCCGCGACGGGTCCATTGTCGGGCTGGTTTTTCTCGCGCTGGCGGCGGCGATCATGCTCCTGCGTTTCGGCTTCGCACCCACGGTCGTCGAATGGGCCGAGATGAGCGACGCGCTGCTGTGTGCCGCTACGCTGTTCGCGATCTCCCTGGCGCACGAGATCGAGATCACGCGCGCCGAGCATCAGTTGCGTCAGCGTGCCGATCTCGACAGTCTCACCCATCTAGCCAGCCGCGTGCGATTCCGCGAACTGTTCGACCAGGCCCGACGGGCCGCCCAGCGCGGCGAACCCGGGGCGCCCACGCACGTATCGATGATCCTCATCGACCTGGACCATTTCAAGCGCATCAACGATCGCTATGGCCACGATATCGGCGACATCGTGCTGGAAGCGGTGGCGATGCGGCTACTCCACCAGTGTCGCGAGGCCGATATCCTGGGCCGTGTGGGCGGCGAAGAGCTGGCGATTCTGCTGTTCGATCTCGATCATGCCGACGCGGTCCAGCAGGCCGAGCGGCTGCGGCAAACCGTTTCAGATACGCCGGTGGCGGCACGCGATCATGCGGTCGCGGTGACCTTGAGTCTTGGTGTGGCGAGTTTTTCGCTGGCCGGGCACAGCTTCGAGGAAATCTTCGCCGAGGCCGATGCGCGGCTGTACCAGGCCAAGCGCGAGGGGCGGAACCGTACCCAGGGCCAGCCGGTTGCTGCGCAGGCGCGTCAATTGCGCCTACTGGAGCCGTCGCCGGAACGCCGGGACTGATTACACGATGCGCGCTGAAATGGCCATTGCACCCGGCAATACGGCGCCGACACGCCGGTCATCGTACGCCGGGCATTCGGGTTTGCCTGCGTCTTGATTACGTCTAGAGTTCAGTCAAAGGCTTGACGACGCGATGGCTTGCACCTGAAGCAGCAATGCTTTGGCCCTCCTTCCTTATTTGCGCTCATGCACGTGCATTCGCGGACGCACTGCCTGCTTATTCAGCCCGCTGTGCGTTGCCAATAGTCAAGTCCCGCGTCAATTCGTTTTATGATCGCTGTCGACAAAATGCACCACGCGCCGTAGCGGGAACCCGGGCGCGCCATAGTGGCTGTGCTTGCCGTGCGCTTTGGCGACAGCGTCGGGTTCATCGGGAACATGGTCGCCGAATCGCACCGGCGCGAGCTTGTGCGCGGCCGTGTGGATATGCATCACGTATCGACGCGCCGCGGTGCGCGATAGCGGCTGCCCGGCGGGCGCGCAATGATAGCCGAAGTATGCCCGGCTCGGTCGCCGCCTCGGGTCGTCGGGCGGGATGTCCCAGGCGCGCACGAAGGCCACGCAATGGCGCGGGGCCGCAGCGGCCGGCACGGGCGCAGAGCGCGTAAATCGCGCCAGGATCGCCTTGGCATGGGCCGCGCCGTGGCCGACGGGTACCAGCTGTTTGCTGTGCCAGGTCAATTGTACCGGGTCGCGGTTGAATCGCCACTGCTTCGCGGTCAGCGCATGCAGCCGATACACGGAAAAATCGAGTGCGGTCTGGATGCCATTGGCCTCCAGGTACATGGCTTCGGTGATCGCGCCTTGCCGCCGGCGGCGGTGATACTCGTCGTAGCCGCCCGGCGTTCGATACGCAATCGCGATGTTCTGCCCACGGGTGCCGCCAGGTAGCTGCAATTGCCCGGCTGAATGGAGGGGTGCCGTGCCCGTGGCGGCACTGTGCATCAGTGCGCATCCCGACAACGCCAGCAATCCCAGCAAACCCAGCCAGGCCCCGTGACGGACTCTTATCGTCATCGGTGGACCTATTCGTGTGCCATATCGCCATCATACGACTGTGCCGACGTGCGCGGATGCGCTGCGTTTGTCAGGCGGTGGCCTCGGCCGCAGTGCGGCGTGTCGGCGTGTGCTCCGGGCGCGTGGCGCTCGCGCTGTGATCGCTGGCCCGTGGCCGGCTGCGGATTCTGGGCGGGCGTGCCGTCGTCATGGGCTGGTCGTCGACACGGAAGATCGACACGCTCTTGCCGAGTTCGCCGGCCTGGACACTGACCGACTGCGCCGCCGCGGCGGATTGCTCCACCAGTGCGGCATTCTGCTGCGTCATTTCGTCCATCCGGGTGACCGCCTGACTGACCTGCTCGATACCGGATTTCTGTTCGTCGGCGGCCATTGAGACCTGTTCCATGAGCCCGCTCACCTCGCGAATGGCGGACACGATATGCTCCATGGTTTCGCGGCTGTTGCTCACCAGTGTATTGCCGGCTTCCACCCGGCTGCTGGATGCTTCGATCAGCGTTTTGATCTGCTGCGCCGATTCGGCGGTGCGCCCGGCGAGAGCGCGCACCTCGCTGGCCACCACGGCAAAGCCCCGGCCGTGTTCGCCCGCGCGCGCTGCCTCGACGGCCGCGTTCAATGCCAGCATATTGGTTTGAAAGGCGATGTTGTCGATCATGCCGACAATGGCGCTGATCTCGGTCGACGACTCGTGGATCGACTGCATGGTATGCACCATGCGCCCGATCTCCTCGCCCCCGCGTTCGGCCGTGTCCGAGGCCGTGCGCGCGAGTTCGGAAGCCTGCCGGGCGCTGTCTGCGCCCTGGCTCACGGTCGCCGTGATTTGTTCCATGCTGGCCGCCGTCTGTTCCAGGGAGGCGGCCTGTTCCTCGGTCCGCCGCGCCAGGTCGTTGTTGCCGGCGGCGATCTCGGTGGTGGCCGGCGCCACGATGCCGATGCCGTGTTTGACGTCGGTGACGACCTGCGTCAGGCCGGCGCGCATAACGTTGAGCGAAGCCACCAGGGCGCCGATCTCGTCGTCGCGGTGCGCTTCGCTTGCGGCGACCAGATTGCCGGCGGCGACCTGACGGCTCAACGTGAGCGCCGAACGCAACGGCCGGCGGATGCTGAGGCCGAGCTGTACGATCCAGCCGGTCAACACCAGTCCGGATATCGCCGCCAGGGTGATCTGAATGGTCAGCGCGTGCGTGCCGGACACGCCCGCCGCAGCGGTAGCGCCCAAGCCAAGCCATGTCGCCAGCAGCAACAGGCCGAGACGCCAGCTGAGGGAGATATTGCGCAGCCGCGCGACGCGCGCGCAAGCTGTGCTCGACAATGACGCCCTGGTCGAGGTGGGCTTTCGGCTTCTCGCCAGCGCGCAGCCGGGCATACACTCGGGTGGCGGTGGCTTTTTCCTCGTTTGTGGCGCCACGCCGTACCGACGCATAGCCCACGGCCCCGCCGTTCTGCATGACCGGTATCACGGTGGCGTGAACCCAATAAAAGTCGCCGTTCTTTCGCCGGTTCTTGACGATGCCGGTCCACGTTTCGCCAGCGCGTATGGTGGCCCAGAAATCGGCGAACGCTTCCGGCGGCATGTCGGGATGGCGAATGACATTATGTGGTTCGCCGACAAGCTCTTCCCAGTCGAACCCGCTCACCTCGATAAAGGCTGGGTTGGCGAAGACGATATAGCTGTCAAGGTCGGTCTGCGAGATCAGATACTGATCGGGGCCGAGCACATATTCGTTCTGGGTTACCGGCGTGTTATGGCGCATGGTTTTCGAGCGAAGCTCCTGGTCGGATGGTCTGCAGAGCCCGCCAAGGATCGGCGCGCCTGCCTTGGTATATTTCGGCTGATGCGCGGCTCGATTTAGGTATCCGAGTTACTTTTTTTGTCCAGGCGGCATACGGCACCCGCCAGCCACCGTCGATGGCAGCCAAGCGGCCGGTCGCTGGTTTCACCGCCGCCACCAGGCCATGCGTCGGTATGTGTCGATAGATCGTTTCGTATCGGCCGGCCGGCACAAGACGGCAGCGGCGGCTCTGGAAGGGGGCAGGCGCGGCAAGCTGGCTGGCCGAGCTGCATACCGGGCGGGCCGTGGTCATGGCGTATCGCGTCCCCGATTCCGCACGCCTGCCGGAGGGCGTTGAAAACAAAGCGTACATTTTTCGTTTCTCTGGGTCGGGCGGGCCCGGCTTAGACTGCGAACGATCATTTTTATTGTTCGGTATTCCGCATGCTTTATCGCCGCTCCGTTCCCCTTGTCGCGGCCCTCGTCCTGTTTGGCACGATCTGGATGGCCGGTGCCGGCAGCGCCATGGCGGCGGTCACACATCGAATCCAGCTGCCACATCAAGGCAGCGGCCTGGATTTCGACGACATGACCTACGCGCCGTCGCTGCATCGCGTACTGGTTCCCGCGGCGCAAAGCGGCGCGTTGGCGCTCATCAACCCGGCGCGCCAGACCCTGGGTGAATGGCGACACATCGTGCCGTCGGGCCAGGGTGCCGATCACGACGATGCCGGCACGACCTCGGCCGATTCCGGCGACGGGCTGGTGTTTGCCAGCGATCACAAGGACGAAGCGATTGTTGCCGTGAATCCGCACGGCGGGCAGGTCGTGGCGCGTGCCAAGCTGGCCTCGGGCCCGGATATCATCCGCTACGTGAAGCCGCTCGATCAGGTGTGGGTCACTGAGCCGGAAACGCATGAAATACAGCGGTTCAAAGCTACCGCCGGGGCGCATCCGTCGCTGCGACTGCTGGGCGCGATCTCCCTGCCAAAAGGCTCGCCCGAGTTGCTCGCCGTGGACGCGGCCCATTATGCGGTCTATGCCAACCAGCGGCCGGCCACCACGCTAAAAATCAGTCTGCGCTCGTTGCAGGTCGTGGCCTCCTGGCCCAACAGCTGCCAACGCGACCAGGGGCTGGCCCTGGCCCCGGCGCGGAACCTGCTGTTCGTCGGCTGTCGCGAGGGTAAGGTCGTGGCGCTCGATACAGCGCAAAACGGCAAGGAAGTCAGCCACGCTGCGGTGGGGGCCGGTGTCGATCTGATCGCGTGGAACCCGCACTTGCAACACCTGTATGCGCCCGGTGCGCGCAGCGCCACCCTCAGCGTGCTCAAGCTGACCGCGCACGACCAACTGCAGAAAGTCGCGACCGTACCCACGGCCAAGCATGCGCACTGCGTGGCCACCGACGATCAGAATCATGCCTACGTCTGCGATCCGCGGCACGCGGCGATTATTGTGTATCGCGACCATAAGACCGACTGACGGTCGCGCGGGTTTGTGCCGGTCCATTGATTGGCCGGTGCAGCCGCTCGCCGCCGCGCCCCGGGCGAAACCGAGGCGCGGCACGCCTAAACAGCTGCCTGTTCCATTCTCGGTGGCCCGCTTGGCGAGGGGCGGGACAAGGCGAATCCCCGAATACAAGCCACTATGCCCCGGACCGCGTCAAGCCAGGGCGGGCGGGAGCCGGCCAGCCCGCATAGGACCTAACCCCCAACCGGCCGGGCCTCGCCGCTTAAAGACGGAACGCCGCCTCGGCCGTGCGCATGGGCGCCCGCGTGCCGGGGCGCACCGGCGTGGTAACGACTCGGTCGGCATACGGCCCGAGTTATGAGTCGGCGCTTCGGATTACGGCCTGCCCTCGATAGTCCGGGCGCCGGGGTGCAGGGCCGGCCCGCGGAATAGGCCGGCGCGCCACATCGGGGCTGACACGCCTTCAGACCGTCACGCGGTATTGCGTGAGATGGCAGCCGCCTCGAGAAAAACACGGGCCGCACCGGCCGCGTGGTCTCTTTTGCGAGGCCGGCGTCGATATCGCTATCACGGCAATACGCTCAAGCTTTCCCCTGACGCGCCGTTACTTCCCGGGGCCCAAAACTTATCTCAATGTGTCCGCGCATGCCTTTCTGTATTGAGCCGGCATATGCGTACAGACATTGGCCAGCCGAGTTCGCGATCAAGATGAAGCATTTCAAGTCAATCAAGCACTTTGTCGTCCTCGCTGCCGGGGCCTGTATTCTGGCCGTGGTTGGCGCGTTGCTCATCTACAGCTACTTTTCAACGACGCGGACCGAGCAGATGGTCCAGGCGCGGACTTCGTCGTTGCTGAAAGCCGGTATTGACAAGCGCCTGACATCGCTAGCCAATGCCCAGGCCGCGAAAATCAACGGTAAGTTGGAGCGGGCATTAGGTGTGGCGAAGTCGCTGGCCCATGCCAACGAATTAATGGGATCTCCGGACGGCAAGGAGCCGGCACTCGGTATCACGCGCCGCGGCATGTCGGCACTGACCAAGCAGGCAGTGGTCAAGAATCCGTTTTTGCTCGATGCCTTTATCGGCTGGGAGCCGGATGCCTTCGGTTCGGATAGCGCCTATGTTCCGCCGCAACAGGATGGCAAGGGCTATAACGGGGGCGGGCGTTTCAGGCCTTGGTGGTACCGGACGAAAAACGGCGACGTCAAGGTGCTGGCGCTCGGTATCCAGAATGGCATGGAAAGCCAGAAAATGCTGTCTTCCGGCGTGCGCAAGGGCGAGTATTATCTGTGCCCCCGGGAAACCCACAAGATATGCATCATCGACCCTCATATCTACAACTATGGCGGGAAGAACAAGATGGTGACATCGTTCAACGTCCCGATCATGGTCGATGGTGTTTTCAAGGGGGTGGCCGGGACGGACCTTTCCGTCAATTTCATCCAGTCGTTTCTTTCGCAGGCCAACAACGCACTCTACAACGGCGCCGGTCGCATGGCGCTGGTCGCGCCGCTCGGGCGGTTGGTCGCTTACACCGCGGATGCGTCCAAGCTCGGCAAGCCGGCCAGCCAGGTGCTGGGCGACGCCAGCATGACGCGTCTCAAGCAGGCTCGCCAGAGTGATAAAGCGATACGCATGACGGATCACAAGGCTGGGATGATCGAGTTCTATCACCCCATCCGGATCGGTAATACCGACACCATCTGGACGCTGGTGCTGCAATTGCCCGTCTCGGCGGTGATGGCGGACCTCAATGCCATGCACGGTGATCTGACGCAGCAACGCACGCACGACATCGTGGGCATGGCCCTCATCAGTGCGCTGGTCGCGGGATTGGGTCTGGCGTTCATCTGGTGGGTCGGGCGCGGTATCGCGCGGCCGTTGGGCGAGCTCGCGGGACGTATGCGGGATATTGCCACCGGCGATGGTGACCTGACGCGGCGCCTGCCGGTATCCGGGCGCAATGAACTGGCGGCCGTTGCCACCCAGTTCAATTCCTTTGTCGACAAGATCGAGCGGGTCATGGTCGACGTTCGCCGTAGCAGTGAGAACGTCAAAATGGCCTCGGTCGAGATTTCCGCCGGCAGCATGGATCTTTCCCGACGCACCGAAAACACGGCGGCCAACCTTGAGGAGTCGGCAGCGGCCATGGAGGAACTCACCAGTACGGTGTCCAATTCCGCCGAATCTTCGCGTCATGCCGCGAGCCTGGCCGATAGCGCGGTAACGGCGGCTGAAAGCGGCAATGGCCTGATGACGGATGTCGTGGGCACGATGCGCGACATCAGCGCGTCTTCCCAGGAAGTGGTCAGGATCATCGATGTAATCGATTCGATCGCCTTCCAGACCAACCTGTTGGCGCTCAATGCCTCGGTCGAGGCGGCACGCGCCGGCGAACACGGCCGAGGATTCGCGGTGGTGGCCGAGGAAGTCCGGCGCCTGGCCAATCACAGCACCGAGTCTGCGAAGGAGATCAAGACGCTGATCGATACGTCGGCCGAGAAAACGGCCAGCGGCGAAGCCCTGGTCCAGCAGGCCGGCGACAAGATGAAAGACATCGTCGAACAGGTCCAGCGTGTCAATCATCTGATCAACGAAGTCACCTCGGCAGCCGACGAACAGAAAACCGGCATTTCCCAGGTCAATCAGGCCGTCACGCAACTGGACCAGATGACGCAGGAAAACGCGGCGCTGGTGGAGGAGTCCGCAGCGGCATCCGAGTCGCTGAAGCGGGAAGCGTCGCAATTGGCCGAAACGGTGAGCAGCTTCAAGGTCCGCATGTCACTCGACGATGCGGCCGATGCGGCGGATACCGTCACATCCGCGGCCAGGGGCGAAGCGCGTCAGGACAACGCGATGGCGGATCGCGGTGGCGAGAAATTCGGCGAAGCCGCGCCGCAAACGAGCGGGCTTTGAGGTTGGCCCGGATGCCAATAGCGAGCTGCGTACCTTGTGCGCGGCGGCGGCGAGGCATGAGGGCCGTGATGGGGTAGGTCGTGGAGGTCATCGCTCGCGGTGGCCCGGCGGCCAGAGGATAGGTGGCCCCGCGCAGCGGGACGGGCATGAGCGTCGCTTTGAGCCGGTCGCTGCTTCGGCGGAGGCCGACGCGCCTGAGCGCGGCGCCACAACCTCTGGTTGGCTTCGTGCCGCGCTCGCTGGATAAATGCGGGGAGGTCGCGCCGGTTGTGCTTGGAGCTTATTCCAGCAGGCAACGTGGGCCGTGGGCTTTTCGGCGAAGCGCGGCTGCATGGCCCGCCCATCTTGACAATCGCACGTGCCGGCGTGCTATAGGGTAATTTCAGTAGACGGGCGGGAAACGACGACACCGGCCGTGTGTATTGTGGAATAAAAATATGTTGGCGTTTTCCGCCGACGCGGATAGCCGGCCCACCCTGTCATTTTAACGGGCGAGCCGTGCCGGGATCGGGCCAAACGGGCCACAAAAAAACAGATTAACCGGGGGATACATCATGCTATTACGGACCATTAGAACTGTTCTCGTATTCACGCTCCTGTGCGGCCTTGCGCCATTGGCCGGGGCAAAAACTTTCATCACGATCGGTTCGGGCTCGACCACGGGGCTTTACTATCCGACTGCAGTGGGCATCGCCAAAATCGTCAACGAAAGCGGCATCCCGGTGCGGGCGAATGCGCGCTCGACCGGTGCTTCGGTGTACAACTGCCGGGCGATTGGCCAGGGTCAGCTCCAGATGGGCATCGCCCAGAACAACATTGCCTATTACGCCTACAATGGCAAAGGCGTTCAGGCGTTCGAGGGCAAGCCGATCGGCAAGCTGCGTGGTCTGGCAGTGCTCTATCCGGAAACTATCCAGATCCTGGCCCGCAAAGGACAAGGCATCGAAAGTGTCGCCGATCTCAAAGGCAAGCGGGTTTACGTTGGCGACATCGGCTCGGGGACCGAGCAGGACGTCAAGCATCTGCTGGCGGTTTACGGCCTGAGTTTCGATGATCTCAAGGCGCCGGTACGTGGCAGTGCCGGTAATGCCGTTGGGCTGCTGCGCGACGGGCGGATCGATGCCATGTTCTATACCGTCGGCCTGGGCGCGTCGGCTATCACCGAGGCGGCACAGACCGCGCCGATCGATCTGGTGGCAATTCCGCAGGCCAAGATCGACGAGTTGCACAAGAAATACGCGTTCTATACCGCGGTAACAATCCCTTCCGGCACCTATCCCGGGATCGATCACGACGTCTCAGCGGTGACGCTCAAGGCGACGTTGGTGGCCTCGGCCGATCTGCCGGAGGACGTGGTGTATCAGTTCATGAACACGGTATTTAACAAGCATTTGCAGTCGTTCTACAACGACATCCAGAACCCGAACCTCAAGAAGTTCTTCACGGTGAAGAGCGCGCTAGATGGTATGCCGATCCCGCTGCATCCCGGCGCGGTGAAGTTCTTCAGGCAACAAGGCGTCACGGTTCCCGACGATCTGATGCCGCCAGCCTCGTAGGGGCTATTGCCGTTTCACGCGACGCCGCATTACGGTGATTATCGACGCGTTTTTGCGTTAACCGCCGAACCCCGGCCGTGCAGGCCGGGGTCGTTTGGTTAGGGGTCACGCCATGGTCGAGCACGTCAGGGCAGAAGCTGCCGATATCGTCAAATCCAGCGAGTTCGGGGCGCGCGAGCCGCGTGCCACGTGGCAGCGCTGGCTGCTTATCGTGATTGCCGTGGGCTGGAGTCTGTTTCAGCTGTACGCAAGCTATTTCGGTACGCTGAATCCGCAGAAGATCGGCGCCATTCATTTGGCTTTCGGCTTCGCGCTGGCGTTCCTCGCTTATCCGCGCAGGTCCGGCCGGACGGATCGCATTCCCTGGTACGACTGGCTTCTGGCGATCGCCAGTGTGACCGCGTCGCTCTATGTCCTGGTCGATTACTACAATCTGACGGCGGTCCAGGGCGGTATGCCGATCCCGCGGGATGTGTGGTTTGGCACCGCGCTGATCGCCGTGCTGGCGATTGCCGCGTCTCGTATCGTGGGCTTGGCCCTGCCGATTATCGCGGGCGTCGTTGTACTGTATGCCGCCACCGGGCCGGCCGGCATCATTCCGCTGACGCCGCCCGATATCATCTATTTGCATAACGGCTATAGCTGGTCACAGATCGTCCAGCAGCTTTTCATCACCACCGAGGGCATCTGGGGCACGCCGATCCAGGTTTCGGCTACCTTCGTGTTTTTGTTCGTGCTGTTCGGCGCGCTGCTGGAGAAAGCCGGAGCAGGGCAGTACTTCGTGGATCTTGCGTATAGCGGACTCGGCACCTTTCGCGGCGGCCCGGCTAAGGCCGCCGTGGTGGCCAGTCTGCTCACGGGGGTGATCTCCGGCTCTTCCACGGCCAACGTGGTGACCACCGGCACGTTCACCATCCCGTTGATGAAGCGGGTTGGCTATCCGGCGGTCAAGGCCGGGGCCACCGAGGTGGCGGCTTCGGTCAACGGCCAATTGATGCCGCCGATCATGGGCGCGGCCGCTTTCATCATGGCGACGTTCCTGAACATCCCGTATTCACAACTCGTGATTTATGCGTTGGTGCCGGCGGTGTTGACCTATCTCGGGCTGCTGTTTGTGGTGCATCTTGAGGCTCTCAAACTCGGGCTACAGGGTCTGCCGCGTTCGGAACTGCCGGCGTTCGGGCCCACCTTCATCAAGGGTGTGCACTACCTGATCCCGGTGGCGTTTCTGCTCTACGAGCTGATGTGGGTGAAGCTCACCCCCGAGCGCAGCGCCCTGAATGCCACGTTTGCATTGATCGCGCTCATCCTGGTTCAGGAGGCCTACCGGGGGTGGCGGGCCAATGGCAACGTCATGGTCGGCCTCTGGCACGGCGTCAAGGAGGTGTTCGGAGGCCTGGAACTCGGCGCCCGCAACATGACGACGATTGCCATCGCAACCGCCGCGGCCGGGATCATCGTGGGTATGGTGACCATGACCAACCTGGGCTACGGCCTGACCCAGGTCCTGGGTGCCCTGTCCGGGGGCCATGTATGGGTGGTGCTGATCCTGTCCGCGCTGACCTCGCTGATCATGGGTATCGGCTTGCCGACCACGGCGAACTACATCGTCATGGCGGCGCTGGTGGCGCCGGTCATCGCAACGCTTTCCGGCGCGGCTGGCATGGTCGTGCCGTTGGTGGCGATTCATCTGTTCGTGTTCTATTTCGGTATTCTCGCCGATGACACGCCGCCGGTCGGCTTGGCCGCTTATGCGGCGGCGGCGATCTCGCGCGCGGATCCGATCGCGACCGGGGTCCAGGGGTTCATCTACGATATGCGCACCGCCATTCTGCCGTTCATGTTCTTCTACAATCCGCAGCTGTTATTGATCAACGTGGGTAGTTGGTACAACGCAGCTTGGGTGATTCTGACCGCTCTGATTGGAATGCTGGCCTTCGTGTCCGCCACCCAGGGGTATTTGCTGACCCGCATGCGCTGGTACGAGCGGGTGGTGATGCTGGTAGGGGCCTTGCTGATGCTTAAGCCGGGCGGCCTGACCGACGTCGTGGGCATCGTGCTGCTGGGGGCGATTATGCTGTATCACCGCGGGCGCGGCCAGCCAGGCCCGTTGAGGCGGGCTCCGCAATCGGCTCGGGGCTGAACCGGCCGACCAACAAGCGCGCCGGCTTGCATGGCGGCTGCGGGCGCCGGGAGCCGCAGCGTCGTCGATACATGGAGTAGGGAGAGGCGCTGGTCGCCGCAGGGCGGAAGAGGATTTTTGTGCGTCGTTTCGGACGGTGGGCTGAAGGCAGGGCAACCCCCGTGCGGGGCACGGGCTGCGCGGCCGCGAGTTGGGGCGCTCCAACGGTCGCCGATTGCGCCGCGCGTTGCGTCCATTCAAATGTCTCCTGGGGCGTGCCTTGCCCGAGACTGGCCGGCGGGGCGGTTTCCCGGGTCGCCGTAATAGCTGCCTTATCCGCGCTGATGTGCCGGCCTGACAGCCCGTGCGACGGCGCTATCGGCTGATCCCGGGCGCAGCTCGTGCGGGTGGCGGCGTACCACTCCGTCGGAGTGGGTGTGAGCGCTTGCAGTCGAAGGTGGGGCAGCGACCGGTGTTTGGATGGTTGCCAGTGAGCGATTCGGCGCGTGGCAGAGGGCGGAATGCCAGTTGAGCGCCGGTAGGGCAGCCGTTTCTGTCCGAGGCTTGCAGCGAATAAAAAAGGCTTTCCGGAGAAAGCCTTTCAAGGTTCAGATGCTCAGCCGTTCAGCTACTGATGGGCACTCTTTTGCCACTGCTGATACTGCTTCCATTGCAGCCATTCGCGGAACTTCCGGTACTGCGGTGAATCCTTCGACATGTGCTGGAAGTTCTGGAACTTCTGATACTTCTCGAACTGACGGTATTCCTGTTGTTGCTCCGGGCCTGCTGCAGGCTGCGTCGATGTCGACGCAGCCTGGCCCTGATTTGCCGCCGTATCCGTGGGCTGCTGATTGGCGTTCGGGTTGAGCAGGGCGCCTTGCCCGGGCTTGTCCGAGAAAATGCGCATGCCGCCCTGATAGTTCTGGTCGGTCTTGTGCATATGAATCAGCCCGGGGCCTTTGGCCATGTGGTCGCCGGAGCCCGGCAGCTGATCATAGTTCTGAATGTGCCCATGCACACCACCGGCACAGCCAGCGGTTGCGATGGTCGCCGCCACCGCCAGGGTGCCCCATCCGTAATGCTTCACAGCAACTCCTCAATACACCGATAGTCGGCTTAAACTACATGAACTTCAGGCGGACACCCGTATAGATCTGGTTGATGTCTTTCACGCCCGTGCCCAGGCCGCTGGCGGTGTACAAATGGTAGGACGCATACAGCTGGATGCTCTTGGTCCAGTCACGACGGTAGGCCAGACCGTACTGGTTGCCCTTGCTACCATCCATGTAGGCGCCATCCGTACGGTCATAGTTGACCTGGAAATGGTTGTTGCCCTTCACGTAGCCGATGCCGGCGAAGTAGTTGTTGGCGCTGTTCTTGCCGTAGCGGACGAAGTCGCGATGCTTGCCCGAGACGGTGAACACGATACCCGACGGCAGAAGCAGCGACGCCGAACCGCCCATTTCGCGGAAGCGATGGCCGTTAACGTAAAGGCTTTTCTTGGGATCGTACTTTTCGCCCTGATTCTGGGAGTCGACATAGTCCGCTGCGACCGCGAATTTGCCGCCCCGTGCAAAATCCGTGGCGTAGCGTGCGGCCAATTCGTACGCATGGCCGCTGTCCACACTCGCGGACAGCGTCGTTCCGTTGAACGTCGGCGAGTCGTAGCGAATGGCGTTCTGACGCGACAGCGCGTCAAATTCGTTGAAGACCTTGCCTACCTTTGCACTGGTGACTTGGCCGTCCTTGCTGATGAAGCTGAGTCCACCAGCATAGTCGGCAAAATCGACACCGCCACTGAGGTAGGTCAGGCCGGAATAATCGACCTCGGAGGTCGCATTGGCGGCACCGTCGACCTTGCCCAGCGTGAAGCGGCCGAAGTTGCCTTCCAGATAGATATTGGCCTGTCGATTGTCGAGGAACGTACTCTGCTCGTTGCCGGAGTTTTTCACATCCCATGAAGCGCTGGCGTTGTTGCCGAGCCCGATTTCGTAGTCGAAACCGACTTTCATGCCATTGCTCATCATCTGGTCGCCGGTGAACCGGAACCGGGTGTTGGAGCCGGTATTGTCGACGAAGCCCACGTCGGTGTTTTTGCCGTTATCGACCACGCTCACGGCACGGTCGACCTGACCGGATACCTTGAAATCGAAAGCCTGTGCGGCCGGGGCGGCGACGCCCATGGCGGTGATGAGTGAAACTGCCGACGGCAGCACATACTTGTTGATGGAACGCATTGGTTTAGAACCCCCTGAGCATGCTGATTACCCGGGCCCGATCGGCCCGAACCCTGTTCGCTGAATATCCCGCCACGGCAGGCTGTGCCGGGCGGCGGGCTGGAACGTATCTCCCTGCTTCAGTCCGTACGCCCGGGCGTAATCTGATCAGCCGCGATGTGCCAAGGCCCTGTGGCCTGCAAAAGCCGGCATATCCAACTTACGACGCTGTATAAGGCGGGGCGAGTAGAAGTGTCAAGTTGTTGTCATGCGATTATGAGAAAATATTAAAGCCATTTGTTCTAGGCGTCTATTTATCGCCCTTTTTTCGGGCCTTTTCGCGGCGATTAATCCGTTAGTCGTATCCGGCAAATCGGGCATGGGGACGCCGCCTTCTTCCTGCCGGTCAGCGCTCGGATTTCCACCCTGCCGCCCGATGGCGAGGCCTGTTGCGGTGTGCCGGAGAGTGGCCTTGCGCGGGGCATCAGGCGCCGATAGCTGCGGCGCCGTGCTAGCGAGGGGCTTGTCGTGTCGGGCGATGCCGGCGATGCGTGTCCCATCGCGGCGATATGAGTTATCCGGCAGAACTGCCCGCTCGCACTCAAAAGGC
The DNA here is from genome assembly GCF_003177035.1 of Salinisphaera sp. LB1. Taxonomy (NCBI): domain Bacteria; kingdom Pseudomonadati; phylum Pseudomonadota; class Gammaproteobacteria; order Salinisphaerales; family Salinisphaeraceae; genus Salinisphaera; species Salinisphaera sp. LB1. The sequence continues at coordinate 2,444,331 of NZ_CP029488.1, forward strand.
GCCCATTACTGACGCGTTGCGCCGCCAGAGCTGGCTTTCGGAACAACCGGCGGATTGCGCCGACCGGACGCTTGCAAACTCGGTCACGCAGACCGGCCACGGCCAAGCAGCCGCTGCGGCCTCGAATTGCCGGCTCGCGACCATAAATGGGCTTCAGACCCCCAGATAACGGCTCATGACGTCCTTGTCGGCGCGTAATTCGCTCGGCGTTCCCTCATACACTTTATGGCCGTTGTTGATGACGTAGCAGCGGGTGGCAAGCGACAACGCCGCCGCCACGTTCTGCTCGACCACGACGAAGGTTTGGCCGGCGGCGGCCAGCTCGCCGCAAATCCGGACCAGATCCTTCACGATCAAGGGCGCGAGGCCTTCGAACGGCTCATCCAGCAGAATCAGCTTGGGGTTGCGGATCAGCGCCCGTGCGATTGCCAGCATCTGCTGCTCGCCGCCGGACAGGTCCTGGCCGCCGCTGCGCCGCCGCTCGGCCAGCCGCGGGAAGGTGTCGTAGATGCGGTCGAAGGACCAGGCGTCGGTCGCTGTGAGGGCCGCCAGTTTGAGGTTTTCGTGGACGGTGAGCGCGCCGATGATGCGCCGTTCCTCCGGCACCAGTTGCATGCCCGCCCGCGCGATCTGGTAGGGCGGGCGGCCCTGGATGGATTCGCCATCGAAGGTGATGGTGCCGGACCGGGGCCGGACCACACCCATCAGCGAATTGAGCGTGGTGGTCTTGCCGGCGCCGTTGCGACCGAGCAGGGCCACGACTTCGTTGCGCTCCACGTGCAGGTCGAGGCCGAACAGGATATGCGAGTCGCCATAGAAGCTGTCGATGCTGTCGACCTCAAGCAAGCTCATTTTCTTCCATCCCTCCGAGGTAGGCTTCCTGGACTTTCGGGTGGCCCTTGATGTGCTCGGGCGTGCCTTCGGCCAGTTTCTCGCCTTCGTAGAACACGGTGATGTGCTCGGCCAGTTCGAAGATCGCATCCATATCGTGTTCCACCACGATCAGCGTGCGGCCGACCCGGAGCCGCTGCAGCAGCGCCACCGTGTCGGCGCGTTCCGACGGGCTCATGCCGGCCAGTGGCTCGTCCAGCAGCAGCACCTCGGGGTCCATGGCCAGCGCCAGGCCGATCTCGAGCCGGCGTTTCTCGCCGTAGGCGAGCACACTGGTGGGTTGGTCGGCGCGTTCGGACAGGCCCATTAGTGCCATGAGCGACTCGACCTTGGCGTTGACCGCATCCCAGCGTGCCAGCCGGCGCAGCATGTCGAGGCGGAACGCACCGCGCTGGCGCGCGAGCACCGGTATGGTCAGGTTCTGACGCACGGTCAGGTTCACGAACAGCTGGTTGATCTGGTAGCTCTTGCTCATGCCGAGCTGTGAGACTGCCGCCGGGCCGTGCTTGGTGATGCGCTCGCCGCGGAAGAAGATGTCGCCCGCGGTGGGAATGTGTTCACCGGTGAGCATTTTGAAGAACGTGCTCTTGCCGGCGCCGTTGGGGCCGATCAGGGCGCGCACTTCGCCGGCCCGTACCGTGAAGTCGACGGTGGTGACCGCGTGCACGCCGCCGAAGTGCTTGCTCAGGCCGCGTGTTTCGAGCACGACCGGGGCATCGTCGGCGGTCCGCGGTTGCACTGACGCCGGCGGCGTGCCGGTCTCATCCGCGGATCGCGGCCGGGTCGGCGAGGCGCTGCCGGTGGCGGGTTCGGCCGGGCCGCCAGTCGGGCGCGGCTGCATATAGCGCAGGATCTCGCCGCAGATGCCGCGGCGGAACAGGGTCACGAGGATCACGAACACCGCGCCCAGGATCAGCTTCCAGAGCGCGCCGATCTCGGGAATATGCTGGAGTACCTCGCGCAGGTAGAGCCAGATCGTGGCGCCGAGCAACGGGCCGATGAGCGTGCCGCTGCCGCCGATTACCGTCTGCATCACCAACTGGCCGGAGGTTTGCAGGGCGAAGGCGTCGGGTGGCATGTAGGCCTGCAGGATGCCGAGCAGGCCGCCGGCGAAGCCGCCGTACGCCGCGGCCACGATGAATATCGTGAGCTTGTACTTCTGCACGCTGTGGCCGCAGGCGATGGCGCGCGGCGTGTTTTCGCGGATGGCCATGAGCACCGCGCCGAATGGCGATTTGACGATGCGCCGGGCGAGCACGAATCCGACCAGGAACAGCGCGGCCATGAAGCCGTACATGCTCCACTCGCCGGACTTCACGACGATGGTGGCCACGCCGAGATGCAGGACCGGCGCCGGCACGCCGGGCAGGCCGTTCTCGCCGCCGGTGAAGGCCGACAACGGGGAGTTTTCCAGAAAGAACGACATCTCGCCGAAGGCCAGCGTGATCATGGCGAAATAGATGCCGATCCGGCGCAGTGCGAACACCCCGATCACCGCCCCGTAGACCGCGGCCAGCAACGTGCCGATCAGCAGCGCGGCGTAGACATTGGGCACCAGCCCGTTGACCAGCAGATACGCACTGATGAAGCCGCCCGTCCCGAAGAAGGCGGCCTGGCCGAAGGACAGCAGGCCGGTGTAGCCGAACAGCAGGTCAAAGCCGAGACCGAACAGCCCCCAGATCATGATGCGCGCCATGGTATCGGCGTTGAGCCCGATCCAGGGCAGGATGAAGGGCGCGATGATCAGACCGGCGGCCACCGTCAACTCTACCCGCCAGCCGCCGCCCCCGGCGCCGCGTCGCGGCAATAGCATGCTCATTCCCGCCCCTCCTGACCGAACAGCCCCTGGGGCCGCAGTACCAGGACCAGCGCCATGGCCGCGTAGAGCATGACCTGCGAGTAGGCTGGATTGAACATGGAGGTGAGGCTGATGATCTCGCCGGCGATCAGCCCGCCCAGGATGGCACCGGGAAAGGAGCCGAGCCCACCGATCACGACCACGACGAACGATTCCACCAGCACCTGCTCGCCCATATCGGGCGTGACCGACACGATCGGCGCGTCGATGGCTCCCGCATAGCCGGCCGCCATCGCGCCCAGGCCGAAGACCACCATGAAGGTGCGTTGCACGTTGAGGCCGAGCATGCCGACCATGCGCTGGTCCTCGATACCGGCCCGCACGACCAGCCCCAGCCGCGTGCGATACAACACCAGGTAGAGGATCAGCAGCGTGACCGCGACGATCACCATCACGATCAAGCGATATTTGGGATAGATCATGAAACCCATGTTGAAGATGCCGTTGCCCCAGTCCGGCACCGCCATGCGGCGACTGATGCCGCCGAACAGCAGACGCACGACTTCGACGATCACGATGCCCAGGCCGAAGGTCATCAGGATCTGGTCTTCCGGCGGGCGGTCGTAGTACAGCCGGATCAGGCCGCGCTCGATGATCACGCCGAGCACGAGCACGAACAACGCGCCGCAGGCCACGGCCAGCACGAAGGAGTGCGTGGCCTGCATCACCGCATAGCCTACATAGGCGCCCACCATGAACAGGGCGCCGTGGGCGAAATTCAGCACGCCCAGCGTGCCGAGAATAATGGTGAGACCGGTACTGATCAGCGCCAGCAGCGTGCCCAGCGCCAGCCCATTGAACAGCTGCGACAGCAACAGCGAGAGATTCGGCATGACAAGTCCTGTTGAACTCGCGGGACAAGCCCATCAAAGCGCCGGATCAGAGCCCGTGAATCGGGATGATCCGGTATTCGGCAAGAGCGCGGCTCCGGCGCGGCAATCCACCGCCGCACCGGCACCGCCAGCGGCACGGGTCTAGGTATAGGAACCGAGCTTGCAGGCAAAGGTGCCGGGCGGTGGCATCACATCCTCGCCCGGCGTGACGCCGACGATCTCGAAGTAGTCCTCCTTGCTCTTCATCTGGCTCTTGCTCTTGCCGACGACCACCGGCACTTCACGCACCATCTGGTGGTCCTCGGCGCGGTAGTAGACCTCGCCCAGCGTGCTCTGGATGTGCTTGCCGCTTTCCAGGGTCTTGATCACCTCGGGCGGATAGAAGGTACCGGCGCGGGTGACCGCATCCGCCCAGATCATCGACTGCAGATAGGCGATATGGGCCGTCCAGCGTGGCTTGGAGCCGTATTTCTTTTCGAACGAATCGACGAAGGTCTTCGCGTAGTCGTTGCGATCGGCCATCGTCCACCAGAAATCGAGCGTGCCGTACACGCCGGCCATGATGTCGGGGCCGAGCTCGGAGGCCTGGAAAGGCGAGATGTTGGGCACCACCATCTTCATCTTGTCGAGGATGCCGAACTGCTGGGCTTGCTTGCTGGAGGCCACCGAGTCGTTGCCGAAGCACACGTTCACGAATACATCGGCGCCGCTGTTGGCGATGTTGAGCAGGTAGGAGCTGTAGTCGGAGGCACCGACCGGCACCAGCACTTTCGAGACCGTCTTCCAGCCCTGCGCCTCGGTGAACTTGCGGGTGGAATCGAACACGGTGTGGCCATACGTGTAGTCCGGCACGAGATAGGCCGCCTTCACGTTCTTGCCGATCTCCTTGGCCACGACCGGCGCCAGCGCCTTGCCCGCCATATAGGCCGAGGGTTGAGAGCGGAAGCCGTAACGCTGGCAGTCCTTGCCGGTGGTGTCGTTGGAGCCGCTGGCCCCGACCATGTTGACCACCTTCTCGCGCTGGGCGAGTTTCTCCAGCGCGATCGCCACCGCACTGCTGGAGCAGCCGCTGATCATGATCGCTTTCTTTTCGTGGATGAAGCGCGTCTGCACCTGGACGGCACTGTTGGGCTTGGTCTCCGAATCGCCGATGCCGTATTCCACATGCTTGCCGAGCACGCCCTGGCTGCCCTTGAGCGAATCCATCATCGCGGCCATGCCGGTGCCGTTGTTGATGTGCTCGAAGGCCAGCTCGTAGCCCTTCTTCTCGTCCTGGCCGGCGGTGGAATAGGCGCCGGTCAACGGCACGCTCAGGCCGACGAAGACACTGTCGCCGCTCGCCCCGGCCGGGAACGTCCCGAGGCTGGGATAGTCCTTGGCCCAGGCGGTATTGAGCAGCGCGCCGGGCAACATCAGCGCGCCCGCCGCGCCCAATCCGGTCTTCATGAAGGCGCGGCGGCTCGTGGCCGGTCCGAACCCGTTCGATCTACGAGTTGACATGATTTTCGATTCCTCCGATAGGCGGCACCCGGGGTGCCGTACAGCCTTTGACGTCGCGCCCTGCCGGCGTCCGTTGCAACCTGGATTCAATAGACGGCGACGGTATGCCGATCCGTGGATCGACGAGCGGCCCCATGGCGTCACGCGTTATCTGGCTTACGCTCTTGTCGCGGCCGTATGCCCGGTAACCGAAGTCATCCGCGCGAATCCGGTGCCTTTGCAACAAGAGGGTTTTGTTGATTTATTTCGCGTCACCCACGCAGCTACTGTCGGTGCTGCCGAGACCGGGGATCAACAGAGACTTCGTTAAGGGTCTTATCTTAAGCCTAAGAGTAATGAGGATTCATGGGGTTGCGTTTTCACTTATAGACGGAAGTCGTAGCGCCGGGCGCGGTGCTGTGTGCGGCGGCAGCAGGCCTGGGTCCCGATTCCCAGCCCCATGCATTGCCCATCATGGTGTGGACTCGCCTTACCGGACTTTTCGGTCGGGGTCGGCGGGGGTGCTTTCGAACGCCTGGGCCAACCATTGGGCGGCCCGTAAAAGCGCGGCATCCCCGTCGCGCGATCCGATCAGCTGAATGCCGACCGGTAGCCTGTTCGGGCCGGTCAGGCCCGGTACGTTGACGCAGGGCACGCCGAGCAGCGTCCAGATCCGATTGAAAACCGGGTCGCCCGTGCCCGAGGTCGCCAGCGGCGCCTCGCCGGGCGCACTGGGCGTAAGCAACACATCCACGTCGGCCAGGCAATCCGCAAACGCGGCGCGACACTGCGCGGCGCGACGGCGAGCGGCTTCGTAGTGGCCGGCAGCGATCGTCGCCCCGTGATCGAGCAGCACGGCCAGCCGTTCGCTGAGTTGGCGGGGGTGCCGGTCGCGCTCGAACGCCAGGCAGCGAGCGGCTTCGAAGGCCATGATCGTTTCCTGGGCCGCGAGCAGGTCGTCGAAGATAGCCGGTAGGGTCACGGTCTCGACATCGCCGCCGGCCGCGGTCACACGGTTGATCGCCGTATCGCAGGCGGTGCGCGTGGCCGAACGGGCGGCGTCCCATTGCGGGGTACGGCAGAAGCCGAAGCGCGGCGGCGTGCCGGATGCGGTATCGATTCTCAGATCGCGCCCACTGAGCACGCTGCCGAGCAGCGCAGCACCGGGGACATCGGCGGCGAAAACGCCCACGGTGTCCAGCGACCAGGCCGCGGGCTTGAGGCCGGCCGGACTGATCCAGCCGTAAGACGGCTTGTAGCCGACGATACCGCAGAACGACGCCGGCCGAATGACCGAGCCCGCCGTCTGGGTGCCGATGGCCAGCGGCACCTGACCGGCAGCGACCGCGGCCGCCGAGCCGCTGGACGATCCGCCCGGTGTGCGTTGGCAGTCGTGCGGGTTGCGGGTCTTGCCGGGATTGAAGAAAGCGAACTCGGTGGTCACCGTCTTGCCCACGACGAGCCCGCCGGCCTGTCGGATCAGGGCGACCGCCGCCGCATCCGACGACGGCGTGTGCCCGGCATAGATCGGTGAACCGTAGGCGGTGGGCATATCGTGGGTATCGAATATGTCCTTGATGCCCACGGCCAGCCCCTGCAACGGCCCCCGCGCCGGCATACGGTCGAGCTGCCGGGCGGCGTCCAGCACGGTATTCGGATCGCAGTGCGTCCAGGCCCGGATCTCGGACTCGCGGGCTTCGATGCGTGCCAGGCATTGCCGGGCCAGGGCTTCGCAGGACAGCGCGCCACTCGCGATACGGTCGCGGGCGGTGGTGGCGGAGAGAACCGGTTCGGCATCACTGATCATCGGGCTTTCCCTTGGCTGCCAGTGGACTGATACGTCCAAGCGCAATTTGGTGGGGAGAGATCGGGCATCACGAGGCAGGGGATGGCTTGCGGTTGTCGAAAGCCTCAGCCGACCCAAGCCTGGTCACGCCCTCTACGCAATCCTAGCCCGGAAGAACGCCGGGTGATATTCCAGTGCTGCGCATATGGCTTGAGCCGAGTCCAGGGCCACCGCCGACCGGCGTGACCGCAACATGACCTGTCGCGAGCAAACGGAGCGGTGTCCGTGGTCGCGGGGCCGTCCACGGCGGGTGTCCCGCACACTAGCGCGCTATTTTCCGCAGGGATTACCGGGGCGGTATTGTGGGCTGCAAATATTTCAATTCGGGATCTGAGCTCGATTATTTCGGATAACTTTCTCCCTGCTTTATCTACGTTTAGCGGCAAGGGTCTGTTGCCGTTTCGTCCGAGTCCGCGCCAAGCGCTTCCTGAAAAATTACTTGGGGGCGGCAAGACGAGGCGTAGCGAATGTGGCGTAGTCGTTCTACGCGAGAGAGCTACAACGCTGGATTGCCGCAAAACAGCGCTTGTCCCTGCGGGTTGGGCCGCAAATCGCGCCCTGCGGCGTTGTGAGTCTGGGTCGTGGCACGCCACGACGCGGCGACTCACGCCTTGCCGGACACGATTTGCGGACGCCAACGCGGCGCTCGCACGAAACGGCAACAGGCCCTAGTGAATTTGCGTTCATTTGCGGACAAATTTTTTTCTTTGTGCGCATTATCTAGGGGCGGTTCGTGTTACGCCGGTGCATGCAATTCTGACACGGCTTGCACCGGCTTTTTTCGATCAATTCAACCAACCCGTCGCTTTAATCCCTGAATGGCCCCTCGATCCCGAATTCGTGCATCAGGCTCTTGTGAGTGTTGTATGCCTTGAGCAGCGCCCCGCCATAGCGGTCAGTCAGCATCGCCTGGCGTTCGGCATCGGTTGCCGATGCGAGAGCGCCCCAGACCGCGGCCAGGTTTTCAGCGGTTCGGCGCGCTTCGTCTAGACTGGTGCGATCGGCGGCGAGTGAGGTTATATCGCCCGCCGAGGCCGCGCCGACCCCGGCCACGGCTTGCGCACCACCGTCGGTATAACCGTCCGGTAACTCGCCTTTGAGATTCACCACGCGATGAAAGCGAATCAGATCAAGAATCTGATCAACGGCCTGTTTCGCGCCTTCGACCCGTGAGTGATGCTCGGTGTCCGCGGCCGCGTGGGGCAACAGCGCCAAACGGCCGGGGTATTTCTCGCTCAGTGGCAGATAGGGCGCCATCGGCCCGGAGACGGCGCCGGTTTGCGGGTCGGTGAACAGATCGGCGTCGACCGCGGCGTGGCGAATCCGGCCCGACGCCAGCGCACGGTCGAGTGCGTCGACATCCACCCCTTCACCGCGGTCGTAGTTCAATAGGACCGCGCCGTGATTGACCGCTGCGAAGACGCTCTCGCCCAGAAAACCGGCGTTGGCGAATTGGCCGGTCTGGGGGTCCAAAGCGCCAAGGCCGGTGTGCAGTGACAGCACGTCGGCGCCCTCTGCGGCCTCTTCCCTGGTTGCGGCAAAGGTAAAGCCTTCGCTTTCAATCCAGGGGCGGTGATTGGCGCGCGCGAAAACCCGCACATTCATACCAAAGGCAGCGGCGAGTTTGGCCACCTCGCGGCCGATATTGCCGTAGCCGAATACTGCGATGGTCTTGCCTTCGAGCTTTTCGGTCGGGACCTTCCGCAGGTCGCGGCCGGTGTCAAAGTCGCCGGCGGCGGTCGCGGCGTGCAGTTCTTCGACCGGCAGATCGGGCAGCACCTTCAGCAGCGCCTTCATCGTCATCTGCGCGGTCGCCCGGCTGTTGAAGCTCGGCGTGTTCATCAGCGGTGCCCACCCGCCCCGGCCGTCGCCGCCACCCCAGGAGGCAGAGCCCATGTTGCCGGTGCCGGCACCAATCCGCACCCCGCCCAGCTTGAACACCGCGGCTTTCGGCAGGAACGTGGCCGCCGCAATCACCGCGTCGTACTGACCGTCGCCGGCAGCCGCCATGATTTCATCTTCGGACGAGATGTCGGGGATGTAGAAAAAATGGATTTTTCCTTTTTCCAGTTCATTTTCGTCGGCCCGCGCGGTTTCGTGGAATACGCCGCCGCTGGCTTCGACGTGGGCCTTGACCTCGGAATGATCCGGCAGACCGTCGGCGTCGAACTTCAACCCGACGCGATCACAGATCAACACCTTGTAGGCGCGCTCCGGATCGTCCATTCGACGGTTGACAGCAGCGGCATCGGCGGCCGGGAACGTCTCACCGAGCGCTGCCAGTTCTTCTTCCAGCACTACGGCCTTCGCGCGCTGCCAGGCGTATTGCAGGTTTTCGAGTAGTGCCGTCACGTCGCTGACCGGACGGATACCGCCAATCCAGGCACGATAGTCGCCCGGGGTGCCGGGGAAGGCGTTGATGTAGCGCGCGACGTCGAGCCCCGGCTCGTAGCTGCCGTTCGGATGCGTCACGCCGGTATAGGAAAGGATCGCCTTGGAATAGGCGACGATGCGCGTGTGGATGGCCGGATCGGTGATGTCGGGGTCGCGCACCTTGAGCAGCGTGACCGCGGCGCCGCGATAGTCCGGGTCGCGCACGCCGAGTTCGAACAGCGGGTTGGCCGCCACCCAGCGATTCACCTCGTCGCGGTTTTTGCTCGAGCGGGCATTGAGATCCGCTACCGAACCGACACGCTTTTCGGTGCGCAGCAGGCCGAACGTGGTTTCCGCAAAAGCCAGCGTCGAAAAGGTATTGATCACGCCGCCCAGCATCTTGTCCTGTGCGGGGTCGTAAATCGGGCCGATGTTCACGCTCCGCTCGCCGGTCAAAGGCTTTTTCGGATCGACGGGTGTTGCGAGCTTGAACTGGCGTGGAATGGCCCACGACGGCTGCTGCTGATTGCGCTCAATCAGATCGAGCGCAGCCGGGGTAAACGAGGCGACATAGTACCCGGCGACGCCGCCGATGGCCTTCTGGAACGGCATGAACAGGCAGCAGCGCTGGGTGACTTCATGCACCAGCGTCTCGCCCCAGGGCATGGCACCCAGCATCGAGGTCGCGTCCAGCACCGCATGGTGTTCTGTCGGATTCATGTCAATCCAGGCCAGCAGCCGCTGGACATCGGCGGTCGCGTAGGTCGACGCACCAGTGGTCTCGTGGCCCACGCCGATGACCAACTTGACACCCATGTCGGCCAGCGTTTCGGCCGGCGGTACCACGCCTTCTTTCTCGGCGAAGTGGATGCGGCCTTCATCGCCGTCGCGCGCGTGGCGCATCATCTCGATGATCTGCGTCCCCCAGGACTGGCGGAAGAATCCCGACGCCTTCGCGCCTTCGGATTCCGGTCGCAGCGTGTCGACGAAAACGTGCTGCGAGGAATCCCGGGTGGTGATCAGATGCTGCACACACACGGTAAAGCCGGAATGGCCGCCGCCGAGGCCAATGGCCATTCTGTTTTCTTTGGGAAACGCGAAGTAGCGGTGGATTTCCCGCATCATATCCAGCAGGAACTTGTCCGCCGGATAGCCGCGGTGCATCGACCGCCCGACTTCGGCGGCGGTGAAAGGGCCAAGATCGCGGCCCCTGTCATCGCGCTTGCGGTAGTTCTCCTCGAGCCAGTGCTCGAACTCGAATTTCAGCAGCCGGCTGTCAACCTCGTCCGCCGCCCCGTCGGTAATCGGGCCGACCCCGAAGAACGGATTGCCCGTCCGCTCCGGGGCGCCGCCTTCAGTTGCCTTGATTGCGGCCAGACGTTGGGCTTTGAGGCGTTCGATGTCAGACATTTCCTGCGTACCGTGCGACGTTGGATCAACAGCATCCTACCTCGCGCATTTGTCCGGAAAGCGCCTAAAACCGTCGTACGCTGTAATGAAAACGCCACATGCATCTTTTGAAGTTTTCGTCGATCTGACGGTATTCGAATCGCAGCGCGCCCAGGCCCGGATTTCGGGCTCGCAGGTTTCGATACGCGCCAGGCATTGCCAGGCCAGGGCCTGGCAGGACAGCGCGCCGCTCGCGATACGGCCGAGGGCCGTGGTGGCGGAGAGAGGCAACAGGCAAGACCTGACCCCGGCCACGCGTGACCAGACCTGACCCCGGCCACGCGTGACCCCGGCCATACGGTGATCGCAACAGACGCTAAGCCCAGCTCGGGAATTGCCAGGTCGGCGACGACAGCCCGGTTGGCATCGGCGGCTCGAACACAGTCAGTGATGGCGCGTGAGCTTGTCCAGCATGCCCATCGCAAAGGCCGAGAAAACGAAGGTAATATGGATGATCACATACCACATCAGGTTTGATTCAGCCACGTTCGGCGTATTCATGAAGATCTTGAGCAGATGAATGGACGAGATCGCGACAATCGAGGACGCCACCTTGTTCTTCAAACTCGTGTAGTCCATCCGGCCGAGCCAGTCGAGCTTGTCCGAATCCGACGCCAGATCGAGGCGCGAAACGAAGCTTTCGTAGCTCGACAACATCACCATCACGATCAGGCCACCCACGAGCGACAGATCGATCAGCGTGAGCACGAGCAGCACCAGATCGGTCTCCTGAATCGCAAACAGGTGCGGCAGCACATGCAGGATTTCCTCGAAGAACTTGATACCCAGCGCCACCAGCGCGAGGCTCAGCCCAAGATAAATCGGCGCCAGCACCCAGCGCGACGCATACATACATCGCTCGATTACGGCTTCCATACGTTCACCCGGCGACACCGTCGTTCTCCTCTTCGTGGCTTCATAACGTCTGGCCAGACCGCCAAGGGCCTATTGCCGTTTTCATGCCAGCGCGCGGCGACAGCCTTTGGGCTGTCAGACACAGCCGCGAGCGCATAAGGACACGAGTCTACACAAATCGACGACGATGCTGGGCTGCGGCCGCCGTCGCCCCGACGTAACAGGCCTGATATAACAGCGCTAAAGGGGTCAGGTCTTGAGCGCCAAAGGGGTCAGGTCTTGCCCTGTGCATCAAGTTGCTTCTACAACTCGGCATTCTCCGCCTCCAACTCCGTTACCCGTCGCTCCAGCTCCGCAATCCGCTCCTTATCGGCAGAGCGCCCCGTGCTTACGCGGCTATTTCGGCATAGGCGTCCAGATCGACTGGGCGGCAAAGCTGGTGCATGAACTCGGCCTCCTTTCGGCCTTTCATGCGTGACAGTTCGACGAGCAGCGGGTTGTCGCGATCGTCGTCAGCAACGAGTTCGCGAGCGGCCGCGTCGACGTCTTTATTGGTTGCGAAGTCGTAAAGCCGGCCGGCCCGGGAGCGGATTTCGCCGGGCGTTTGCGGCCCGGGCCGTAGCAGCAGGGGGAGGATCGCGAACTGGGCTTTGGTGAGCTTGATGTCGGTGAACTGGCTGGCGGCGCGGCACATCCGCTGTTTGTTTTTCTCGATACCGCTTTTGAGGTTTTCGTCGATCTGTTGGTATTCGGGTCGTAGTGCGTCCAGGCCGAGATCTCGGGCTCACGGGCTTCCGTGCACGCCGCGCATTCGCGGGCCAGGTCTTCGCAGAACAGTGCACCGCTCGCGGTACGGTCGCGGGCCGTGGTGGCGGAGAGAGGCAACAGGCAAGACCTGACCTCGACCGATGCGCACAACCTGCGCCGCTGGCGACCCTTATACTCGAAGCCAAACCTACACGCGAGCCACGGCCATGAACGTACCCAAATTGATACGTACCGCCACGGCCTGTCTGGTCACCGGCGTACTCGGCGGCTGTGTCGGGCTGCCGAAGGGCACAACGGCGGTCGAGCCGTTCTCGCTCGATCATTATCTTGGCCGCTGGTATGAAATCGCCCGGCTGGATCATCGCTTCGAGAAAGGTTTGGACTGTGTCACCGCCACCTACAGCAAGCGCGATGACGGCGGCGTGCGCGTGGTCAATCGGGGAGTGAATCTCGACCAGGGCAAGGTGAGGGAGGCGGTCGGCAAGGCTTATTTCGTCAAGAACGCCCACATCGGCCAGTTCAAGGTGAGCTTCTTCGGGCCTTTTTATGCCGGCTACAACATTCTCGAACTCGACGATAACTACAGCCACGCGCTCATCGCCGGTCCGAACCGGGACTATCTCTGGATCCTCTCGCGCACGCCGCAACTCGCGTCGAAAACCCGGCAATCCTTGGTCCAGCAGGCTGCGGATCTCGGCTTTCCGACCCAGGCGCTGGTTTTTCCCGACCAGAGCGGCCGCTGCAATCCCTACCGCGAAGATGGAGCCGACCGTGTGTCCACCGCCTATGCGAACCAATCGACGCCTCGTTCGTCCGGTCGCGAATCCCGACTCTGAACGCGCGGTGAGTCAGCTCCGTCTATTGCGACACGGCAACAGGTGCCTGTGTCTTGCCGAAGTTGACGAATTAATGACCGCTCAGCTGTGCTCGACTCAGCTGTGCTCGACCGGGTGAGCGTCCACGGGTCCTAAAGTCTGTTCTCTAGACGCCGATATCGAGATTACCGCCGGGTGCCGTCCGGCGCTCGCTCATGAGTGCCCATATCTGTTGGGTACGGTGAAACTATCGGACAAGAACATGACGACAAGCCGCATTACCGCGACCTATCGAAGCCGGGTCGATCGCCTGATGTGGATAGCGGCCGCCGCCCATATCGCCCTCTGTCTGATGCTCGGAGCGATCAGCAGTTGGCCCGTGACGCTGAGCGTTCTGGTCACCGCGGTCGCGCTTGCCGGATGCGTTACGTATCGCTGGCCGGGCACGCTGGCCAGCGGCATGTCGATGGCAACGCTGTTCATGATCCTGTCGGCGCTGCTGATTTTCCAGATGCACGGCATGATCGAAGCGCATTTCAGTATTTTTATCATGCTCTCGATCCTGATTCTCTACTGCGATTGGCGTGTGATTCATACCGGCGCGGTCGTGATCGCGATCCATCACTGCACATTCGTATACCTGCAACATCTGGGCATTACGACCGTCTTCCTTAACGTGCCGGACACGGCGACGCTTCGATTGGCGGGGCGTCTCGCGATCCATGTCGGTGCGGTACTCGCTCAAACGGCGGTCTTGACCTATTTGGCCCAAGAGTTACGGGGCTCTATCGGTGACAGCTTGGATGTGACCGCGTTTGCACGTAAGGCCCGGCGCGGTGAACTGGACACCGCGTTTTCGCCGGCGCAACGGCAACGGCCAACGCTGCAAGCGATTGCGGACATGCAAGCCCAACTCGGTCAGGCCTTGCAACAGGTTCGCGCCAGCGCGCGCACGGTGCAGACATTGAGTACCGATACGGCGACCGCTCAAACCACACTTCACGACCAATCAGGTCGGAGTGCCGCCCAGATCGAACGCGTTGCTGCCGGCGTTGAGGAATTGTCACAAACGACCCGACAGAGCGCCGCCGAAGCGCAGCGCACGCAAGCGCTGGCGACCGATACCGGCGCGACCGTAGAGCAAGGCGCCGACAACATTGGGCGTGTCCGCGATACCATGCTGGAGATTGAGGCGAGCACACGAGAAATCGATGGTTTGATCGGAGAGATCGATGCCATCAATTTCCAGACCAATCTCCTTGCCTTGAATGCATCCGTGGAGGCAGCGCGTGCGGGCGAGAATGGTCGGGGTTTCGCGGTCGTGGCCGGAGAGGTCCGTAATTTGTCACAACGGACATCCCGGGCAGCCGAGGCGATTCGTTCACGCATGACCATGGCGACCGGGCAAGTCACCGCCGGGGTGGATGAAGTCCGGACCGCGGAAAACCAGATGCACCAAATCGTGACCACATTCGCCCAGGTGGCTGAACGTATGGATGGCCTCAATACAACCAGCCAGCAACAGCATATCGGCATCGAAACGCTCAACGCCGCCATTCTCGAGTTACAGGACGCCCTGAGCCAGTCGGACCGTTCTATAGCCGACAGCCGCGTGGCCGCGAGTCAACTGCAGACCGAAGCCAGTCGGCTCGCCGAGTCCATTGGCGCCTTCAAGCTCGAAAGCGACCATCATGATGGCGGCGACAACCAGCGGCGAAAACCAGCGACGCCCCCGATCGCCGCTGAAACTGACGACGCCCCAGGCACGCTAGCGGCCTGAGCCCGCATGCCGCAATTCAGTGTTAGCGCGCCGCGTGTAGGTTCTCGACCCGTACTCGCGGCGCCTCGGGTCCGGGATGCCGGCTAATGCGGTCGTCGCCGAGCGCCCGAGCTTGCGGCGGCTGTTTCGGCATAGCCGTCCCGATCGACTGCGCCGCAAAGCTGGTGCATGCACTCGGCCTCCTTGCGGCCTTTCATGCGTGCTAGTTCGACGAGCCGCGAGTTGTCGAGGTCGTCCTCATCAACCCGTTCCCGAGCGGCGACCTCGTAAAGCCGGCTGGCCCGGGAGCGGATTTCACCGGGCGTTTGCGGCCCACTCAGCAGCAGCAGGGTGAGGATCGAACTGGGCTTTGGTGAGCTTGATGTCGGTAAGCTGGCCCGTGCCGTACATCCGCTGTTTGTATTTCTCGATACTGCTTTTGAAGTTTTCGTCGATCCGACGGTATTCGGGGCGAAGTGCGTCCAGGCCTGGATCCCGGGCTCGCGGGTTTCTATACGCGCCAGGCATTGCCGGGCCAGGGCTTCGCAGGACAGTCGATACGGTCGCGGGCAGTGGTGGCGGAGAGAGGCAACAGGCAAGACCAAGAGACCGCGCGCGATACAGTCGCCGGCCGTAGTGGCGTCGAGAGGCAAAAGGTAAGACCTGACCCCGAAGGCTGCTCGAAGGGGGCTTTTTATGCAAAGTGCGCTCTAAGAGCTTGGTAACCTGCTCTCTACTCTACCCGGACGATGTTCTGAAGACGTGGTATGTATCCGGTTTCCCCGGTATCCTTGACGTTCAACACGATTGTTCACATAACAATTCCGAACGCGCGGAGATATGACGCAATCCGAAAACCAGACGCTCGCCGAACCGCCCGTCAGCATCCTGGACCGATTTCGGGCGTTTCATCGGTTGGCACTTGCCGACCATCAAACCTACCGCGCTCTATACGCCAATTACCTGACGACCGGACTTCGCATATTCGACCTGAAAGTGGGTATCGTCAGCCGCATTGATCAGGAGAGATACACCGTACTCGCCGTTGAGCCAAAGAATGTGGGCATTGCCGCGGGAGACGTGATGCAATTGGGCCAGACTTACTGCGCCCTCGTCTTGCGCCACCAGTCAACCATCGCCGTTTCGCGGGCGGGATCGAGCGAGAACTTCTCATCTCACCCGGCTTATCTCGCCCAAGGCCTGGAGTCTTACCTCGCCGCGCCGATCTGGGTTAACGACGCGCTCTACGGCACCCTGAACTTCACTGCGCCTAGCGCACGGCAAATCCCGTTCGACGAAGTGGATATCGAGGTCATTGAGCTCATGGCCCGCAGCATCGGCCAAATCATTGAGCGAGATCAGATTGAGCGCGCTCGTCTTGACGCGGTCGAGCGCATGCGCGAAAACACAGAGCTATTCGAGAGCGCGTTCGAGTATGCAACCATCGGTATGGCGTTGGTCGGCACAGATGGCCGCTGGCTGCGGGTCAACTTAGCGTTGACCGAAATCTTGGGCTACCCGGAGGAAGAACTCCTTAGTATCGACTTTCAGACCATCACCCACCCTGATGATCTGGACACCGATCTCGAGTTCCTCCAGGAGATGCTTGACGGACAGCGCGACAGCTATCGGATGGAGAAGCGCTACTTCCATAAAAAGGGCCACGAGATCTGGATACTGCTCAGCGTCTCCTTGGTGAGATACGAGAATGCGACTCCGAGATACTTTGTCTCCCAGATACAGGATATAACCGAGCGCAAGCATTCCGAGGCGCAACTTGCCCGCAAGCAGCGCGAGTTGGAGCTTGCCAATCGCAAGCTACAGGAGCTTTCAACGGTTGATCCATTAACCGGAGTGATGAACCGGCGGGCCTTCAATATGCGACTCGATCAAGAGATCAAAAGGGCAAGCCGCTCAGGCCTTCCGATCTCATTTTTGTTGATCGACGTGGACCATTTCAAGCGTTTCAACGACGACCATGGCCATCAGGCCGGGGATCAAGCACTTTCCGAGGTTGGTGCTGCGTTGATGGCCAACAGACGAGTGAATGACGCCGTCGCGCGCTACGGGGGCGAAGAGTTCGCGATGATTCTACCGCAGACCGACGCACAAGGATGCGCGGTCGTGGCAGAACGAGTAAAAGAGGCGGTGGCGTCAATTGATGGCCTAGCGTGCCCTATCACTGTAAGCATCGGCACCGCCACATTTGAGCCAGCTCGGAGCGTCAGGGAACCGCCTGCGGGCGATTCGTTGATCGAAGTGGCGGACAAGGCGCTGTACGCAGCTAAAGCGGAGGGTCGCAACCGGGTGGCGGTCGGGTGCACCCTCCAGGGTGGGGCCATTAATAACGGTGGGCAGTAGTCTCAATTAAAGCGCTACCGGCTGGTGTCTGCCGCTACTTCGAATCACTTTACTGACACTCACTTGAGCTTCGGTGCGCGAGCTGTTGCTCGAGTCGCGCCGATTCAATGATATCCATCGCGGCGCACCGCGCGCGTTTCTACGGTTAGGTCTTGAC
Source organism: Salinisphaera sp. LB1 (assembly GCF_003177035.1). NCBI lineage: Bacteria > Pseudomonadati > Pseudomonadota > Gammaproteobacteria > Salinisphaerales > Salinisphaeraceae > Salinisphaera > Salinisphaera sp. LB1. Next base: position 2,461,775 of record NZ_CP029488.1, read on the forward strand.
TTGTGCGTCAAGCTGCTCCCAAAGCTCGGCATTCTCCGCCTCCAACTCCGCCACCCGTCGTTCCAGCTCCGCAATCCGCTCCTTATCGGCAGAGCGACCCGAGTTTGCGGCGGCTGTTTCGGCATAGGCGTCGCGATCGACGGCGCCGCAAAGCTGGTGCATGAACTCCGCCTCCTTGCGGCCTCTCATGCGCGGTAGCTCGACGAGCAGCGAGTTGTCGGGATCGTCGTCGTCAACCAGTTCCCGAGCGGCAGCGGTCACGTCTTCATTGGTGGCGAAGTCATAGAGCCGGCCGGCCCGGGAGCGGATTTCACCGGGCGTTTGCGGCCCGCGCAGCAGCAACAGGGTGAGGATCGCGAACTGGGCTTTGGTGAGCTTGATGTCGGTGAACTGGCTGGCGCCGCACATCCGCTGTTTGTATTTCTCGATACCGCTTTTGAAGTTTTCGTCGATCTGAACGAGGCTGCGCGCGGCCAGGGCGCGGGCGGCGCGTTGCACTTCGATCTTGGTCAGCGACATCACCGGTTCGCGGGCCGATTTCTGGTTGGCCGCGTTGGCGAGCGCGTTGAGGGTGAGCGGCATCTGGTCGGGCGTGGTGACGGATTTCTCCATCAGGCAACCGATGAGGCGGGCTTCGATGTCGGTGAGGGTAGGGAGCATGGGCAGGGTGTTGTGGAATCCGCCCCCATGCTACGCATAAAGCGGGCGGGATGGGGTGCCCGGCCCGCGTGAATTCGCGCTACGGCTTGAAGGCGACGGTCCAGCTGTCGTTGGCCAGTGCCAGCACGGTGTCGATGGCCTCGGCGGGCACGCCTTCGCGGTCGCCCTGTTCGAGCGGGTCGTAGTGGAACACGAACAGGCGCGAGGCGAACTGGTGGAAGGGCAGGCTGGCCTCGCCATGGCGTTCGCCGTGGCCGTGGGTGTCGGTGCAGATCCCCTGGCCCCAGTCCTGGCCGCTGTCGTTGTTGGGGTTGAAGAAGTAGACGCGCATTTCGCCGTCCGGGTCGAGCGCGACACGGCGGATGGCGATGGCGTGGCGGCCGACGTAACGGGCGGCGCTGTCGGTGGCGGCGATGCCGGCCGGCTGCGGGTGGATCACCGGTACGCCGCCGTTGTAGGCCGGGTGGTAGCTGGCGTAGAAATCACGGATGAAGGCAGCGTGGTCTTCGATCTGCTCGGTGCCGGCGTTGGCGACGACGCGAAAGCCGTTGCCGACCCACCAGCCGTAGAACTCGGGATGAATCCAGCGGTGCAGGTCGTCGTCGCGTTCGCCGCAGAGCCGGCCCATTTCGATGTAGATACGGTCGAGATGCGGTACCAGAATCATCGATACCGGGTCCACGTCCAGCGGTCGCTGTTTGGCCAGCCCGGCCGCCAGGCCCTTGGAGGAGACGATGTCGCCCTCGAAGCGCAGCAACACTTCGTTGTCACGCGCGGCCCAGGCGATGAGCTGGAGCAGGTAGTCCGGATCGTTGTCGGCCCACATCGACAGGCCGATCACCGATTGGCAGGTCGGGTTGTTGCCCTGGCCGACGCCGAGCGGCTGGCCGAGCAGGTTGAGCACGCCGGCCATGAGCCATATGCGCGGTTCGCGGCGCGCGCCGAAGGCGGTGGTGAGCGTGGCGGCCGTCTCGGCCGACAGCGGCAGGCGCAACTGGCGCGACAGGCCGGCGGCGACCGGGCCGTTGAACAGAGTGCCGCGTTCGAGCAACTGGGCGAGGCCGTAGATTGCCTGGGCGATTTCGACGAAGATGATGGCGTCGATGATTTCGTGCACCAGTGCGGTATGGCACTGATAGGCATCGGTGCCGGTACGGCCCAGCCCGAGCGTGACCGGGATCAGGTGCTCGCCGCCGATTTCGGGGGTCCGCAGGTGGCGCAGGAACACGGCGTTGTAGACCGAGACCAGCCCGGTGTCGTGCATGGCCTGGGCGAATCCCTGGGCTTCGGCGCGCAGTTCGTCGTCGGTGAAGGTCGGCAGGCGCATGCGGTAGACATCCACGCCGGGATCTTCGGCGCAGCCGGGCGTAGGCGCGAACAGGCAGTTGACGAGCTGCTGGGCGGCGGTGTTATCGGTGTCCAGCGTCGGGTCGAACAGGCATTCGGCGATCTGGATGACCATTTCGCGCACGTCGTCAACGTCGATCGGGCGTTGTTCGAGAATGCGCCAGACCTCCGCCACCAGGCTGTCGAGGATGCTCTCGTAGCCCATCGCCTCGACCTGGAACTGGTACAGCGCCGCCACCATCGGCCCGAGGGAAAACGGCCGTTCGCGGTCGGCCTCCCGCAGCTGGCCGGACAGCAGGTCGAGGTTGAGCGCCATGACCTGGGTGATGAACTGGCGCGCGTGCTCGGCGGTGATGCGCGGGTGCGCATAGTCGCCGCGCGCGACGGCCAGCAGGCGCAGCTGGCTGAGTGCTTCGATGACGGTGGTCTGCGCATCGCCCGTGCGTAGCGAGAGTTTGGCAATATCGGGCTGCAGAATGGCCGGGTGGTCCCAGTCGGTACCGCGAAACACGCCCGCCGACTCAAAGCGTTTGACGCGATGATAGAGGGCGGCGGGGCCGCCTTCCTCGGCCAGGACCATGCCGGCGGCGGCCAGCGCCTGGGTGTTGGAGGCGTTCGGGTCGGCCTGGCGGGCTTGGCCCAGCGCCATCAGCGTCTGGTCGAACTGGGGAGTGCTCGGCGTGCTCGGGATCATGCAGGGATATCGGCTCAAATGAAGTCGCGCCGATGGCTGGTGCCGTCGGGCGACGGTCACCATACACCGATTCACGGGCCATGCGGGCCCGGGGGCGGGGATGTCAGAGCATGCCGCGCAGCTTGTCTGCCCAGGCTTTCAGATCCAGCAGCAGTTGCAGGCGGGCCGGATCGCCCTGGACGCGTTCCATGAGCGCGGCGACGACGTCATCGTATTCGTCCAGCGTCAGTCCGCCGTCGGGCGCGAACTCCAGCCGCTTGGCGACCCAATTGCGCCAGTCGTCGCGTTCGGCGTCGGTGAGCGAATCCGGGAAGTGGCGGGCGCGGTAGCGGAAAAGCAGTTCGTTGAGCCGGTTGTCGGCGAACACGATGGCCCCGTCGGCCAGCTCGGCGGGGGCGGTGGCGCGTACCGCGTCGGCCCGCTTGCGGTCGTCGTTGGAGACGAAGCCGTCGTACAGGGCGGCCTCGGCATCGGACTCGGCATCGAATACCCGGGCATCGAACACCGCCGTGGCCTTGGCCTCGACCTCGGTCAACCGGTCGTGGATCGCCTTCCAGTGGCGCCGGCACTGGTTGATGTCGAGATTGAGCCGGGCGACTTCGTTCTCGCGCATCATCTCGAACGGGGCCAGCACCGGGCATTTGTTCAGATGCACGCCCTTGAGCGCGACTCTCGGCGTGTCTTCCGGCAGGTCTGCGCTGGGGGTGAAGATGCGCTCGTGGATTTCGTCGGGGGCGAGCTCCAGCAGCGGCGCCGGGTCCACCCGCAGGTCGTAGACGATAATGCAGTTCTTGTTCGATGGGTGGGCCGCGATCGGCATCACCGGCGACAGGCAGCCGTTCTCGGCCGGGAACTTGGACGAGACGTGCAGCGCCGGCTTGCGCGTGTCCATGTCCAGCAACTGGCGGGCGCTGGCCTTGTCGCGGTGGTTGAGGACGTAGTCGTACAGCCGCGGCTGCTTGTCGCGGATCAGCTTGGCCAGGCCGATGGTGGCGTGCACGTCCGACAGCGCATCGTGCGCACGCTCCTGGGCCAGATTATTGGCCGGGGCGAGCTGGTCGAGCCTGAAGCTCGGGGCGCCATCCTCGCGCTTCGGCCACTCGATGCCGTCCGGGCGCAGCGCATAGGTCAGCCGCACCATGTTGATGATGTCCCACCGGGAGCAGCCGTTCTGCCACTCGCGGGCATACGGGTCGAAGAAATTGCGCCACAGGGTATGGCGGGTGACTTCGTCGTCGAACGCCAGGCTGTTGTAGCCGACGCTGCAAGTACCGGGTTTGGCCATCTCGGCGACGATGGTTTCGATGAACTCCGGCTCGGGCACGCCGTGTTCGGCCGCGTACTGCGGCGTGATGCCGGTGATCAGCGTGGCCTCGGGGTGGCCGAGCATGTCGGCCGGCGGCTGGCAATACAGCACCAGCGGATCGCCGATGATGTTGAAATCCATGTCCGTGCGGATGCCGGCGAACTGGGCCGGCTTGTCGCGCTTGGGGTCGGCGCCGAAGGTTTCGTAGTCGTGCCAGAAGAAGGTCGGCTCGGCCATCAGGCAGCGCTCGCTTCGGCTTGCAACGCATCCAGCGCTTCGGCGTGTTCCATCCAGTTCGCCTCCGCGGTATTGAGCTGCTTGCGCAGCCGGGCCTGTTCCTGCGACAGCCGTGCGGATTCGGTCGGGTTTCCGTACACGCTGGGCTTGGACAGTTCGGCTTCGACGTTGTCGATTTGCTTGGCCAGCCGTTCCATTTCGTTCTCGGCTTTCTTCAGCGCGTTGCGCAAGGGCTTTTCCTTCGCCCGCTGTTCGGCCGAGCTGCGCCGGTTGGCCGCGCCCGCGCCGCCAGCGGCGGTGGTCTTTTTCGTGTCGCTGCCTTCGCGCGCCGACGCCTGGCGCGAAATCCATTTCGCGTAATCGTCCAGATCGCCGTCGAACGGTTCCAGCGAACCATCGGCGACGCGCCAGAGCTGGTCGCAGGTGGCGTCGATCAGGTGGCGGTCATGCGCGATCATCACCACCGCGCCGGTGAAGCCGGCCAGGGCGGTCTCGAGCGCATGGCGCATGTCCAGGTCGAGATGGTTGGTCGGCTCGTCGAGCAACAGCAGGTTGGGTTTCGTGTGCACGACCAGCGCCAGCGCCAGCCGGGCCTTCTCGCCGCCGGAGAACGGGCCGATCGGTTCCAGCGCCTTGTCGCCGCGGAAATCGAAACCGCCGAGGAAATCGCGAATATGCTGCTCGGAGGCCTTCGGGTCCTGGCGCTGCAGGTGCTGGGCGGCACTGGCCGAGTTGTCCAGCACTTCGAGCTGGTGTTGGGCGAAGTAACCGACGTTGAGATACTTGTCGTACTGCACGTCGCCACCCATGGGCGCGAGTTCGCCGGCCAGCAGCTTCATCACCGTGGATTTGCCGGCGCCGTTGCGCCCGAGAATCGCCAGTCGGTCGCCGGGGATGAGCCGCAGCTTGATGTCGGCCACCAGCGGTTCGTCGCCATAGCCCACATCGGCGTCGTCCACGCGCAGCAGGGTGTCGGGCAGGCGGTCGGGCTTGAGGAATTGGAACGAGAACGGCGTATCCCAGTGTGCGGCCTCGACTTTCTCCATGCGCTCCATCTGCTTGAGCTTGGACTGTGCCTGCCGGGCCTTGGTCGCCTGGGCCCGAAAACGATCGACGAAGCCCTGCAACTGGTTGAGCTTCTTCTGCTGGTTTTCGAAGGCGGCCTGCTGCTGGGCCTTGGCTTCGGCGCGCATCATCTCGAAGCGAGAATAGTTGCCGGTATAAAGAATCGCCTTGCCGTGTTCCAGATGCAGCGTATGCGTGGCCAGCGCATCGAGGAAATCGCGGTCATGCGAGATCACGACCAGCGTGGCGGGGTGGGCGCCGAGATATTCCTGCAGCCAGAACACCGCATCCATGTCGAGATGGTTGGTCGGCTCGTCGAGCAGCAGCAAGTCGCAACGGCGCATGAGCGCGGCGGCCAGATTCAGGCGCATGCGCCAGCCGCCGGAGAAATCGTCGAGCGGGGCGTCGTGTGTCGACGGCGCGAAGCCCAGGCCGTGCAGCAACCGCGCGGCCCGGGCGCGGGCGGCATAGCCGTCGATCTCGGCCAGGCGCCCGTGCAGCTCGGCCATGGCGTTGCCGTCGCCGGTGGCCTCGGCTTCGGCCAGCCGCGACTCCACCGCGCGCAATTCGACGTCGCCGTCGAGCACGAACTCGATCGCCGGCTGGGCGCCGGACGGCGCATGCTGGCGCACGGTGGCGATCTCCACGCCGGCCGGAATATCGATCTCGCCGGCGTCGGGCGCGAGTTCGCCGAGCATCATCGCGAGCAGGCTGGATTTGCCGGTGCCATTGGCACCGACGATGCCCACGCGCTGGCCGGCCTGAAGTCGCAGGTCGACGTCTTCGAGGAGTTTGCGCGGGCCGCGGCGGAGGGTGACGTGTTTGAAGGCGATCATGGGCGCGATTGTAAAGGATCGCCGCGGCTGAACCGACCGCGATCGGCGATTCATCGGCCCGGGTGGTGCATGCGCGCGGGTTTGCGGGCCCGGTTCGGCGCATCATCCGGGCAACCGGGCGCTATTGCGGTCGCCCTGTGCGCAGGCTAGTTTCAAGGCCCGGGGTTCTCACAGGGGCGGCCATGACGGCCCATCGCAGGTCCTACGGCGCGGCCTACGCGGTCGCCAGTCTCGTGTTGCTGGTGGTCGTCACCCTGCCGATCTACTGGCTGCTGGTGGTCGCCGGTGCGCCCTACGCCCTGTGCTACTGGGTGATGTCGTTTCTGATCAGCGGCGGGGTTTATCTCGCGCTGTTTCTTTATCGCGAGCAGGCGCTCGAAACCGGGCCGTTCTTTGCGCTCACGTTGTCTTTCGCCACGGCGATGACGGTCATGTACGTGTTGCTTACCGGTACCAGCACGCTGACCGGCTGACCCGGCGCCCATGAAAAAAGCGCGCCAGGCTCGAAGCCCGACGCGCTTTGCGGGTGCCGCATCGATGGCCGTAGCGCATCAATGCCGGCGGGCCGCGATCAGTTGGGTGCGCCGTTGCCCTGGCGCTGACCGCCGCGGCCGCCACGCTTGCCACGGCGCGTGTTGCTGCGACGGGGTTTGTCGCTGCCGTCCTCGTGGCGCGCGCGTTCGTGATGCGGCTTGGCCTGACGCGGCGCGCTCTTGTCGCCATCCGCACGGGGCTTGTTGTCGTTGCCAGGCCGTCCACGCGAGGGCTTGCCGTTGCCCGGGCGACGCGCCGGTCGGCGATCGTCGTCGTCCGTATCGGCGCTGCCCTGCGGTGCGCGCAGGTCGATGCCTTCCGGCTGGAAGCGCTCGATCTGACGGCCGATCAGTTTTTCGATGCTCTTGAGATCCTTGCGTTCTTCCGGGCCCACCAACGACAAGGCTTCGCCCTCGGCGCCGGCGCGGCCGGTGCGGCCGATGCGATGCACATAGTCCTCGGGCACGTTGGGCAACTCGTAGTTCACCACATGCGGCAGCGAGTCGATATCGATGCCGCGGGCCGCGATATCGGTGGCCACGAGCACGCGAACCGTGCCGTTCTTGAAGCCGTCGAGTGCCTTGGTGCGCGCGTTCTGCGACTTGTTGCCGTGCAGGGCGGCGGCGGTCAGGCCGTCGGTTTCCAGCTGTTTCACCAGCCGATTGGCGCCGTGCTTGGTGCGGGCGAACACCAGCACCTGCGACCAGTTGTTGGAACCGATCAGATGACTGAGCACGGCGCGCTTGCGCGGCTTTTCGACCATGATCACGCGCTGGGCCACACGCTCGGCGGTGGAGTTGCGCGGGGCGACGTCGATCTCGATCGGCCGGGTCAGCAGCGAACCGGCCAGCTTGCGGATGTCGTTGGAGAAGGTTGCCGAAAACAACAGCGTCTGGCGCTGGGCCGGCACATACTTCAGCACGCGCTTGATGTCGTGGATGAAGCCCATGTCGAGCATGCGATCGGCTTCGTCGAGTACCAGCGTATTCAGGTTCGACAAATCGATGTGGCCATTCTGCAAATGATCGAGCAGGCGGCCCGGTGTGGCCACGATGATGTCCACGCCTTTCTTGAACGCGGTGATCTGCGGCTGATAGCCGACGCCGCCGAACACGACGGTGCGCTTGAGCTGCGTGTTGGCGCCGTAGGTGCTCACCGATTCGGCGACCTGGGCGGCCAGTTCACGGGTGGGGGCGAGCACGAGTACACGCGGCTTTTTCTCGTGGGTCTGGCCAAGGCGCTGAAGTATCGGCAGCACGAAGGCCGCAGTCTTGCCGGTGCCGGTCTGGGCCGCACCCAGCACGTCGGCGCCGTCGATGATGGCCGGAATGGCCTTGGATTGAATCGGGGTAGGCGTGCTATAGCCCGAATCGGCGATTGACGCCAGCAGATGCGGCGACAAGCCGAGGGAGTCGAATGACATGCATTGTCCTGGTGGTGTGAATAGCAGACCGACCTGGATTGTTATGCAGTGTCCGTGTCGATCTTCGGCGGCCAAGCGGGAGGCTCGGCGGCGCGGCTTCGGTCGGGGCCCGTGCGATGGCATATGGGTGGAACCGACCAACTTAAGTATAACGCGTACCGGGCGTCACGTCATCGCAGGCGACGCCCCGGTTTTATGGCATCGTGGCATTCAATCTTCCCAGCCATGGAATGCTCGACCCATGACCGATGAATTCGCGCCGCTGCGAATTGCGGTGCTGACCGTATCCGACACCCGCACCGAGGCCACCGACAAGTCCGGCCGCGTGCTGGTCGAACGCCTGCAGGCCGCCGGCCACATCCTGCACGATAAGCGTATCTGCCCGGACGATGTGTACGAATTGCGCGCGATCGTCGCACGCTGGATCGCCGACGACGCCCCGGACGTGGTGATCACGACCGGCGGCACGGGACTGACCGGGCGCGATGTCACGCCGCAGGCGATCGAGGTGCTGTTCGATCGGCGTATCGATGGCTTCGGCGAGATGTTCCGGATGTTGTCGTACGACGCCATCGGCACCTCCACGCTCCAATCGCGCGCGATCGCCGGCGTGGCCAAGGCCACGTTCATCTTCTGCCTGCCGGGTTCGTCGGGCGCGACGGCCGATGGCTGGGACAAGCTCATCGCCGACCAGATCGATATTCGCACGCGGCCGTGCAATCTCCATGAGCTGCGACCGCGACTGCTGGAGCGTTGATTGTGCGCCGCCAGTGATCGTAGGCCCCAGTCCGGGGCCGAAAAAAGCCCCCGCCGAGCGCTCGGCGGGGGCTTTTTCATCGCGCGAATGCCGGCCATTCGGCCGGGCATCGGATGGCGCGCCAGCGATCAGCCCTTGTTGTAGGCCTCGATGGATTTCTCGATCTCGGCCTTGGCCTTGTCGACGCCTTCCCAGCCGGTGATCTTGACCCACTTGCCTTTTTCTTCGTCCTTGTAGTGTTCGAAGAAGTGCTGGATCTTGTTCTTCAGGCGATCGTCGATGTCGCCGAGATCGCGCACGTCCTTGTAGTAGTCGGTGCTGATCTTGTCGGTCGGCACGGCCAGGATCTTGGCGTCCAGGCCCGATTCGTCCTCGGTGCCCAGCACGGCCACCGGGCGGCACTTGATCACCGCGCCCGGCACGATCGGCTCGGGGGTGAGCACCAGGACGTCGACCGGATCGCCGTCGTCGTACAGGGTCTTCGGTACGAAGCCGTAGTTGGCCGGATAGTGCATCGCGACGTTCATGAAGCGGTCCACCATCAGGCAGTTGCTGTCCTTGTCCACTTCATACTTCACCGAGGAGGAGCCCTCGACGATTTCGATGATGACGTTGATTTCCTCGGGCGGGTTCTTGCCCGGCGTCAGTGCTTCGTAGCCCATCTGCGCCTTCCGTTGTGATTGGTGGATTGAGAATCGGGCGTTAGTGTACCGAAGGCCGGGCGCAAACCCGAACAGCGCGCGATACGGGCGCAAGCCCGCCGGGATGCGCCGGGCCGGCCTTGATGTACAGTGGCCCCGGCTTGGCCAGCCGGCGACCCCGCGTGAAACCTCGATCACGGGCGGTGCACCGGGTGCGGGCGGAAGCCGATGCCTGGGTGCCGCCGGCTTGCAGTCCAAGAATGCGGTTATCTCAATAGGCTCAAAAAGCCTAAGCCGAGTCTGTCTGAGCCGCCCTCGGGCAACGGATTCAGACCTCGAATGCGGTATTCAGCTTCTTCGGCACCGCCTGGTTCCTGAGCCGGGCGTAGTCCGGCAGGCCATCCACATAGGGTGGATAGTTCTCGCCGGCGATCAGCGGCTTGAGATAGCGGCGCGCGGTCTCGGTGATGTGGAAGCCGTCTTCGCTGATGAAATCGCGCGGCATGAATTTCTCGACGTTGGCCACATCGGCCAGCGGCGCCTCGCCCAGCGACCAGCGATAGGGCGCGTCGGATTCGCGCTTGATGGTCACCATGACGCCGGATTTGCCCGCCACCGCGTATTCGACCGCGGCGCGGCCGACGGCGTAGGCCTGCTCGACATCGGTCGCCGAAGCGATATGGCGGGCGGCCCGCATCAGGTAGTCGGCAATGGCGTAGTGGTATTTGTAGCCGAGTTCGGATTTGACCAGCTCGGCGATCCGGGGCGCGACGCCGCCCAGTTGTACATGGCCGAAGGCATCGGCCTCGCGGCCGTCGCCGCGTTTGAACTCGGCCCCGATCTCGACGCCTTCCGAGGCCACGATCGTGCAGTAGCCATACGTCTTGACCGTTTCATCGACGCGGGCGAGGAACTTCGCGCGATCAAACGCGATTTCAGGGAACAGCAGGATATGCGGCGCATCGCCCGCTTCCTCGGCGGCCAGCCCGCCAGCGGCAGCGGTCCAGCCGGCGTGACGGCCCATCACTTCGAGGATGAAGACCTTGGTCGAGGTGCGGCACATACTGTGCAGGTCGTAGCCGGCCTCGCGGATCGAGACCGCGGTGTACTTGGCCACGCTGCCGAAACCGGGGGAGCAGTCGGTGTGCGGCAGGTCGTTGTCCATGGTCTTGGGGATATGGATCGCCTGGATCGGATAACCGAGGGCGTCGGCCAGCTGGCTGACCTTGGCGCAGGTATCGGCCGAGTCGCCGCCGCCGTTGTAGAAGAAGTAGCCGATGTTGTGGGCCTTGAACACCTCGATCAGGCGTTCGTACTCGGCGCGGTTTTCCTCCAGGCCCTTGAGCTTGTAGCGCGCCGAGCCGAACGCACCGGCGGGCGTGTGGCGCAGTGCTGCGATGGTGGCGTCGTCCTCGGCCGAGGTGTCGATCAAGTCCTCGGTAAGCGCGCCGACAATGCCGTCGCGGCCAGCATATAGGGTGCCGATCGTGTCGCCGTACTCGCGGGCGGCCTCGATCACGCCCGCGGCCGATGCGTTGATCACGGCCGTCACGCCGCCGCTCTGGGCATAAAAAGCGTTTTTCTTGGTCATCCCTGTGTTTCCTTTGAACTGGCCGGCGCCACGGCCGGCGATCGGTACTCTGGGTAGCCCCCGGCTGAATACCCGGTGATCGGAGATGGCGCGCGAACTGCTCGTGGAGTGTTGCCGACGCAATCGTTCGGCGCCCAGCATACGTGAGGCCAAGAGCCCGGCACAATTGACTTGGCCGGGGGCAAACAGTAACGTCGAGCGTCGGCCAGCGTATCGGACAGGGCAGTCTGCGCGGCGGCCTCCACCCTATATATTTAAAAGGTCTTTTGGCGGGGATATCATGCTGAAAATCGTGCTGCTGGGCGCGCCCGGCTCGGGTAAGGGAACGCAGAGCGCCAAGCTCGTCGAGGAATATGGCGTGCCGCAGATCTCGACGGGCGATCTGCTGCGCACAGCGGTGGCGGAGCAGACCGAGCTGGGTCTGAAGGCCAAGGCGGCGATGGATGCCGGCGAGCTCGTGTCCGACGATATCGTGGTGGGCATGATGCGCGAGCGGCTCAACCAGCCCGACACGGAAAATGGCTTCATCCTCGACGGATTCCCGCGCAGCGAGGCCCAGGCCGAAACCCTGGATGAGCTGCTGACCGAGCTCGACCGCCCGCTGCAGTGCGTGGTGCATCTCAAGGTCGACAACGAAGAACTCGTGAGTCGCCTGATGGCCCGTGGCCGGGCCGATGACAACGAGGAGACGATCCGCAATCGGCTGGCGGTTTATCAAGAACAGACCCAGCCGCTCGTGGCTTATTATGAGCAGCGCGGTCTGCTCAAGCCGGTGGCCGGCGTCGGCACGGTCGACGAGATCTACGCGCGCATCAAGGACGCCCTGGCCGACGTCTGAAGGGCAGTTTGCGCCCATCAACCCCAGTGTCGGCGATCTCCAGTACCGGGCGTGCTCGGCGTTATTAACCCGGCAAAAAATAGATGATTTTTCGGGTTAATAACGCGAGTGTGCGAGCGCATGCTCGCCACGGCCATTGGCCGCGAAGCCTTTGAAAATAAAAGACGGACAGGCGCCGGCTTTTATTTTTGAAGGCGTTGAAAACAGCTGATGAAGTCCGCTGTTTTGATGCCGGATTAACAGCCTCGGGCCGCGTCGGTGCGGGCGGCTTCCACCGCCTCGACCACGGCACGCCCGGCGACTTCCGCGCGCCATCCCCGGAGCAGGCGGCCATCCCGCCGACCGGCCACGATCGCCGCCACGTCGGCCCGGCTGGCCACCGCGGCCGGTGGTATGTCGGCCGCTTCCGCGGCCCGGGTCAGGGCGCGCATGCCGGTCTTGATCCGGCGTCGCGTGGCTTCGTCCGGCGGCCCGGCGTTCGGATCCAGCACCTCGGCGGGGCGCGCCAGTCCGCGCACCACGCAGTTCAGAAGCGCATCGCCGTGTCGCTCCAGCGTTCGCGCGGGCAGATCCGGCGTGTCCGCCAGGTCGATATCGCGGGTGGGCTGGCTTTCGGCGATGGCGATCAAGGGCGCATCGGCCAGAATCCAGCGCCGCGGCCGATCGGCGGCCATGGCCTCGCGCTCGCGCCAGTCGGCGAGCTCGGCCAGAACCTGTTGCGCGACCGGGGTAAGCCGGTTCCAGGCCTTGATCCGTCGCCAGGCGGCGCGGGTGTCGACGTCGAAACGATCCGGCTCGACCATGCGCTCGAAGTCGCCGGCCAGCCAGTCGAGCCGATCGGCGGCGGCGAGCGCTTCGCGCAGTACCTGGTAGGCGACAGCCAGATAACGGACATCGTCGGCGGCGTAGTCGAGCGCGCCGTCCGGCAGCGGGCGCTTGCTCCAGTCGGTGCGGGTGTGGCCCTTGGGCAGTTTCTTGTCGAGCAACGCCTCGACCAGGCGGGCATAGCCCATCTGGTCGTCGAAGCCGAGCAGCGGCGCGGCCACCTGGGTGTCGAAGATCGGCGCCGGCATCGTGCCGAAGCTCTGATAGAGCACCTCGAGATCCTGTTCGGCGGAATGAAACACCTTGCGCACACGCGTATCGGTGAGCAGTTCGGCCAGCGGGGTCAGGTCGGAGAGCGCGAGCACGTCGATCAGGCCGATATGATCGGTGTCGGCGATCTGGAGCAGACACAGCTTCGGATAGTAGGTTCGCTCGCGCAGAAACTCCGTGTCGACGGCGATCCAGTCGCGATCCGCGAGTCCGGCCACGAACGCGGCCAGCGCGGCGTCGTCCTCGATCGTGACGACGCGCTGCGGCGCCTTCGGTATCATGCGCTTGGCTTCATCGAGCTTGTCGTTCATAGGGATTTCGCGTTGACCATGGATTTTGTCCGCCGACTCGTCGACCTCATGCTGTTTCGCCGCGGGCCGCAGGACATGCCCGGCGATCAGGCAACATTGGTGGTCAGCATAGCGGCTTATTGTATCGTTCTGTTCGTTCAGGTCGCGCTGGTCGGTCCGTTGGCGGCGGCGCTGGTCCAGGCGGGCCTGGCGACGCTCATGCTCGGCCTGTACGTGGCGGTGATCCTGCGTCTGCGGGGGTTGTCGAATCGCTTCAACCAGACTGCGACCGCCTTGTTTTCCTCGGGGACGGTGCTCACGCTGATCATGCTCGCCCCCACGCGCGCCCTGCGGCCCTATCTGGATGCATTGCGCAGCGCGACCGATCCGTCGCAGGTGCCGATGCCGTCGCCGCTGTTCGCGCTGGCCTATCTGGTGGTCGGGATCTGGGGGCTGGCGATCTATACCCATATCTATCGGCATGCGCTCAACGTGCCGATCTTTTTCGGCGTGGCCGTAACTGTCGGCTTCGAGTTGTTGTTGATGCTGGTCTTTTCGGCTCTCGGCTGAGTTCGTCGGGATAGCGCCTGCCACTCGAGTTTGCGATGCACATCCATATTCTGGGAATCGGCGGCACGTTCATGGCGGGTGTGGCGCTGCTGGCGCGGGCAGCGGGGCATACGGTAACGGGCTCCGACCAGGGGCTCTATCCGCCCATGAGCACTCAGCTGGCCGAGGCCGGCATCGCGGTCATGGACGGCTATGCGCCGAGCCATCTGGAGCCGGCGCCGGATCAGGTCGTGGTCGGCAACGCGATGGCGCGCGGTAATGCCGCGATCGAATACATGCTGGACGCGGGGCTCGCCTACACCTCGGGCCCCCAGTGGCTGGCCGATAACGTACTCGCGGATCGCTGGGTGCTGGCGGTGGCCGGCACGCATGGCAAAACCACCACCGCGAGCATGCTCGCGCACATACTGATCGACCAGGGTGCCGCACCCGGCTGGCTGATCGGCGGCATCGCCGCGGATCTGGGGGCCTCGGCAGCGCTCGGTAGTTCCAAGTGGTTCGTGGTCGAGGCCGACGAGTACGACACGGCCTTTTTCGACAAGCGCTCGAAGTTCGTCCACTACCGGCCGCGCACGCTGATTCTCAACAATCTCGAGTTCGATCACGCCGATATTTTCGATGACCTGGCCGCGATCCAGCGCCAGTTCCATCATCTGCTTCGCACCGTGCCGGGCTCGGGGCGCATCGTGCACAACGCGGCCGACGCGGCGCTTGATACCGTCATCGCACAGGGCTGCTGGACGCCGCGGGTCCCATTCAACGGCGCGGCAGGGTGGCATGTCGAGCCCCTGCGCCCGGATCATGGTCGACTGCGCATTTATCGGGGCCCCGAAGTCGTCGGCGAACTGGCCTGGGCGCTCAAGGGCGCCCACAACGCCGCGAATGCCTGCGCCGCGATCGCCGCAGCCGAGCACGCCGGCGTCGAGCCGCGCGCTGCCATCGGCGCGCTGGCCGGATTTCGTGGCGTCAAGCGGCGACTGGAACTCCGCGGCACGCCGGGCGGGGTGGCGGTCTATGACGATTTCGCGCATCACCCGACCGCTATCCGCACGACGCTGGATGGCCTGACCGCGGGGCGGCCGAAAGGACGCGTGCTGGTGGCCTTCGAGCCGCGCTCGAATACCATGCGGGCCGGGGTGCACGAGCACACCCTGGCGGCCAGCTTCGAAAGCGCGGACCGTGTTTACGGCTACGACGCCGGCATCGACTGGGACCTGGCCGGCGCCATGCGTGCCCTCGGCGATCGGTTCCGTGCAGTCGATGATATCGACGCGCTGGTGGCGGCGATCGCGGCCGAGGCGCGCCCGGGTGATGTCGTCGTGGTGATGAGCAATGGCGGCTTCGGCGGTATTCACGACAAACTGCTCGCCGCGCTTGAACCCCGCGCCTGACCGGCGTCCCCGCCCGCGGAACAAGCGCCTGTTGGAACAGGCGCCAAGCGTATCCTGCGACCGGGTTCGCAAGGCGGCCCGGACCGTCGGGGCCGGCGCGTTCAGACGCCGGCCCCGGGTCGGGCATAAAAAAGGCCGCGATTCGCGGCCTTGAGAGGGCGGTGACCCGCCCGTGCTTTTCTTCTTTGATAATCCGCCGAGTCGGGCCGGGCTACGCCGAGGCACGAGGGGGGGACCGGGAGAACCCCCGGCCCGACCGGCGAAACGGGTGCGTGGCTGCGCTGCAGGACATCGGAAAAATTCGCTCTGGCCGGGCCGTTAACGCCGAGGCACGAGGGGGGGACCGGGGAAACCGGCCCGACCAGGCGAACCCATGTCGCGCAATCACGCGAACTCTGTTGAACAAGCCACCAGGTGTCGGTTCGACTGTGCGGTTGCCGACGATTCGTGGGTTGTTCCGACTGTTCAAACTCCTTTGTTGTGATCCGATCGCCACTTCCGACAATCATCCGTGCGAATAGCCGAATCCTCGACATGACGGCAACGGTCATCGCCAGTCCGTGCCACCCTGGCGCGCGAAGCGTGGGGCGGCAGCGTCGAAGCCTGTCGGCCGTTCGTTATCGGTGCTGCAAGTGCGGTCTGTCGTCCGAATTTGTTTAGGGTTTAGCAACCGCCGTGCCAGAAAAAGGAAAATAAATTAATATCAATAACTTATAAATACAATTAAGCACTTCCGGCGCGCCCGGCCAGCGGATCGGGCCCAGTGGCGCGGAAAACCGTCGCCAATCAGCGACGGATGGCTTAGTTATTATTTAAGTAATTGAATATAAATATAAAATAATGTCGCCATGAGGCGACATAAAGCACGGGAACGGCACCAATGGTTGTCGTCTACGGGCAACAGCCGGATTCAGGACTTGAACTGCCCCGGATCGACATCGTGACGCGCCAGCAGCTTGTAAAATTCGGTGCGGTTGCGCTGGGCGAGCCGGGCGCTTCGGGCGACGTTGCCTTCGGTGATGCGCAATAACTGGACGAGGTAGTCGTGCACGAACTCGTCCCGCGCCTGTGCCAGGGGCCGGATGCTCGAGGCCGACGCGTCGGGGCCGCCGTGCTGGGCCAGCGCCTTGTCTACGGCGGCACGGCCGATCACCGGGCCGCGCGTGAGCGCGACATTGTGTTCGACCACGTTGGACAGTTGCCGAATATTGCCCGGCCAGCTGTACGCCGTAAGCCGTTCCATGGCTTCGGGGGCATAGACCTTGGCCCGTCGCCCCGATCGGCGCGCGAGGCGATCCAGGAAATGCCGCACCAGGGGCGCGATGTCTTCGGGCCGCTCGGCAAGTGAAGGCAGTGCCAGGCTGACCACGGCCAGACGATAGTAGAGATCCTCGCGGAACGTGCCCTCGTTGATGGCCGTATCCAGATTACGGTGGGTGGCCGAGATCACGCGCACGTCTACCGGGATGCTATGCCGGCCGCCGACCGGCCGGATCTCGCGTTCCTGGAGTACGCGCAGGAGCTTGACCTGAAGGGCGATCGGCATATCGCCGATTTCGTCCAGAAAGAGGGTGCCGCCCTCGGCCGAGCGGAACAGCCCGGGCTGGGCGCTCTTGGCATCGGTGAATGCGCCTTTTTCGTGGCCGAACAGTTCCGACTCCAGCAACTGCTCGGGCATGGCGCCGCAGTTCAACGCCACGAACGCGTGCTGGGCGCGCGGGCTGGCTTCATGCATGACACGCGCCATGACTTCCTTGCCGGTGCCGGATTCGCCGGTGATCAGCACGCTGGAGTCGGTCTCGGCCACCATTCGGCCCTCGGCCAGCCGTTCCCGCATGAGCGGCGAGCGGGTCACGATGCGCGCCTGCCAGATCGATTCCCAGTCGCGGCTGGGCAAGCCGCCCTGGGCCAGGGCCTGGTCGACGCGGGCCAGCAGCGTTTCCTTGTCCACCGGCTTGGAAAGAAAATCGAGCGCGCCGGCCTGGGTCGCCGACACGGCTTCGGGGATCGTGCCGTGGGCCGTGATGACGATGACCGGAATATTGGGGTGATTGGCCGATAGCCGTTGCAGCAGGTCGAGCCCGTCCATGCCGTCCATGCGCAGATCGGTGATCACGCACTCGGCGGCGAAGTCGCCCAGGATATCGAGCGCGCGGTCGGCGCTTTCGACGCTGGCCACGGTGTGTCCGACGCCTTGGAGGCGAATGGTCATCAAGCGACGCAGGCTCGGGTCGTCGTCGACCAGCAGCAGCCGGCCCTTTCGGTGTTCGGTCACGGGTGTTTCTCGACAGTATCCAGGCGGTCTTCGATGTTCGACAGCGCCTTGAGTTTGTTCTGGGCCTTCGCCAGCCGTGCCTTGAGATCCGCGATCTTCTGCGCTGCGTCACTGGGCTCATCGGCGTTGGCCTGGGTCAGTTCGCCGTAGAGACGGGCATAGTCGCTCAGGTACTGGCGGGCATCGGGGTCCCAGGGCGCCGGCTTGGTGTTGAGCGCCAGGCTGGCGTAGCGCGCGGCCTCGTCGGGCGTATAAAGCCGCTGGTGCGGCGATCCGAGCGCCAGCGCCAGATAGGCATAGCTGATTGCGCTCGGGCTGGTCCGAACCTGGCGGCGGGCCGTGCGTACGGCGGCTTCGCGCCCGGCCGGTGTTGTGTCCGCCAGCCGGCGGGCATAGCTGAGCAGAGTCAACGCGGGGGCGGACATTTCAGGTGGCGTCTGCGCGGTTGCCGACGGGTTGCCCTTGTCGAGCGCGCAGCCCGATACGGCCAGGACCGTAGCCAGGCCGAGCGCGACTGCCAGCCCCCGTCGTGGCGTGCGCTGCTCAGGCGCGCCCGTTCCGGCGTGGGATATGCACATGGAAAACGCTGTCGCGATGCCCGCGCACGACCACCTGCGCGTAGCCGCCATGGGCTTCGGCGCAGTCGCGCACCACCGACAGGCCGATGCCGGTCCCCTTGACCGCGGACTTGCCGCCGGGCGTGCTGCTGCCGCGGACGAAGGCTTCGAAGATACGTTCTCGTTCGGTTGTCGCCACGCCGGGCCCGTCATCCGATACATATAGATCCGTCCCCTCTGTCGGGCCGTATTCGACCTCGATACGGATAGTGCCGCCCATCGGCGAAAATTTGACTGCATTCGCCAGCAGATTATCCACGATCAGGTGCAATCGATCCCGGTCAGCGCTGAGTATGACCGGTGACCGCGGTCGATCGACGCGCAGATCGCGTGCCTCGATGGCCAGTTTCTGGCGTTCGACCATGCGTTCGATCAGCGCCGCCAGATCGAATTCGGTGTACTCCAGGCGCGCCCTCTGTTGCTGCCAGGTCGCCGAATTGAGCAGATTGTCGATCAGCGCCGCCAGATCCTGGCTGTTGCTCTGCAGAATCGTGGCCACCTCGCGCTGTGCCTCGCTCAAAACGCCGACCGAGCCGTCAGCGAGCAGTTCCGTACCTTCGCGGATGCTGGCCAGCGGTGTCTTGAGTTCGTGCGACATGTGCCGGATGAACTGTTGTTTCTCCTCGTCGAGCGTGGCCAGACGCTGGCGCATCCAGTCCAGACGCTCACCGAGGCGATCGAGTTCGGCCGCCGGCGCGACGATCGACACCGGGCGCGAGAAATCGCCCGTGCCCAGATGACTGACGGCATCCAGAATCTGGCGCAGCGGACGCGCGATGACAAAGGTCAAAAATAACCCGAGCGCCACGGCCGCAGGAATCAGGGCAAACACGCAGACGAGCAGGAACAGCCGCGCATGGCGCGCCGTGCGCTGCAGATGATCGAGCTCCTGGTCGACGAACCGGGCGCCCTGATCGGCGATGGCATCGGTCGAGTGGCGGATTGTGTTCAGCGTGCTGATGACCTGATCGGTCTGCTTGTCGCCGGTGCCAAGTCGCTGGGCCAAACCGGCCACTTGCTCGCGCAGCGATGACAGATTCCAGCTCGGCACCGTATCCAGATGCAGGCGGGCCAGGGACTTGAGTTCGCCCTCGAATGCCTGGGCCTGTGAGCGGAAGCGATCGACCAGGTCGGCCTGGCCGAGTACGCGATACTGGCGGGCACTGCGTTCCATGCTGATCAGCAGGCTGTTGAGGCGTTTGCTGTCGCGCGTGACGGCGACGCCCTGCATCACCAGCCGCTCGCTCTGCGCATTGAGCTGATTGACATAGACCACGCTGGCCACGATCGCGACCATCAGCGGTGTGGCCACGACGGCGAAGCTGGCCAGCACCAGGCCGTTGATCGAGCGCGGACGCAGCAGCACGCCGAGCAGCCGGCGGCGGGCCGAGGTCTCGTTGTGGGAATCGCCTCTGGGCATGCCGCCAGCATAACCGCTCGCCGCGCCGCGCGCTTATTGCGTGGGGGGCCGCGCGCCCGCTATTTTGGCGGTTTGCCTGCCCGGATCCTGCTGCATGACCGATACCCTCGCCGTACCTGCCGATGCCCGTGAACTGCCCGGCGCGGACGCGCTCCGCGAATCGCTGACTTCCATGCTCGATCGCGCGGCCGCGGCCGGTGCGGATGCAGCCGAG
Organism: Salinisphaera sp. LB1; assembly: GCF_003177035.1. Taxonomy (NCBI): domain Bacteria; kingdom Pseudomonadati; phylum Pseudomonadota; class Gammaproteobacteria; order Salinisphaerales; family Salinisphaeraceae; genus Salinisphaera; species Salinisphaera sp. LB1. The sequence continues at coordinate 2,481,576 of NZ_CP029488.1, forward strand.
GCGAGTCTTTCAGCGTCGCGCAGTCTGTCGGTGTCGGTGCGCGATCGGCATCGTGAATCGCTGGAATATGAAGGCGATCGTACGGCGGCGGTGACGGTCTATCGCGGTCGCGCCAGCGGCAGCGCCTCGACCACCGACCTGACGCCAACGGGCCTGGCCGCCGCCCTCGATCAGGCGCTGACCATCGCGCGTTTCACCGAGCCGGATGCGTATGCGGGCCTGGCCGATGCCGCCCTGATGGCGCGCGGCTGGCCGGACCTGGGTCTGTACAACCCGTGGGCGCTCACCCCGGCGGCGGCCCAGGACCAGGCGCTGGCCGTGGAGGCGGCCGCGCTCGACACCGACCGGCGCATCGTCCAGACCGACGGCGCGACCGTGGCTACCCAGGATGCGATCAGCGCCTACGGCAACAGTCATGGCTTTATCGGCATCGAGCGCGCCAGCCGGCATGCGGCGTCCTGTACGGCGATCGCCCGCGATACGGCCGGACGCATGCAGCGCGAGATCGCGTTCTCGCAGGCGCGCCGGGCCGAGCAGCTGTTCGCACCGGCCGAGATCGGCCGGCTGGCCGCCGATCGCGCGTTGGCCCGCCTCGGTTCGCGCGCGGTGCCGACCCTGACTGCGCCGGTGCTGTTCACGCCGCGCGTCGCACGTAGCCTGTGGGGCCATCTGTTCGGCGCGATCAGCGGCGGAACGCTGTATCGCAATGCCAGTTTTCTCAAGGACAGGCTCGATCAGCGTATCGCCGTGCCCGGAGTGACGTTGCGCCAGGTTCCGCACCGCCGGCACGGACTCGCCAGCACCGGCTTCGACGATGACGGTGTGGCCACCGTCGAACGCGATCTGGTGGCCGCCGGCGTATTGCGCTCCTATCTGTTGTCGGCCTATTCGGCGCGCCGGCTGGGGCTGGCGAGCACGGGCAACGCCGGCGGCATATTCAATATCGATGTCGCGCCGGGCGACGCCGATTTCGATGCGCTGGTGGCGGGTATGGGCCGGGGCCTGGTGGTCACCGAGTTGATGGGGCAGGGCGTGAACCTGGTCAACGGCGATTATTCCCGCGGTGCCGCCGGCTGGTGGGTGGAAAACGGGGCGCTGGCCTATCCGGTGGAGAACGCCACCGTCGCCGGCAATCTGGCCGATATGTACAACGGTATCGCCGCGCTCGGCAACGATGTCGAATACCAGAGCGCGGTACGCACGCCCTCCGTGGTGATCGACCGGATGACGATTGCCGGACAGTAGATGGCGTCAATGCCGGCGGCCAGCCGGCTCCGGCGCAGCGGTCAGTGCAGCAGGAACAGCGTGCCGAGACCGAGGAACGAGGCGAAGCCGATCACGTCGGTGAACGTGGTCAGCACCACCGAGCCGGCCAGGGCAGGGTCGATGCCCATCTTCTTCATGGCCAGCGGAATCGCCACGCCGGTGATGGCGGCGTTGAGATGATTGATGACCAGCGCCACTGCCATGATGATCGCCAGGCCCAGGTTATCGAACCAGATCAGGGCCACCCCGCCGACCACGACGCCCCAGAGCAGGCCGTTGATCAGCGCTACGGCCAACTCCTTGAGCAGCAGGGCCCGGGCGTTGGAAAAACCGATCTGGCCCAGCGACAGCCCGCGAATCATCAGGGTCAGTGTCTGCGAGCCGCCGATGCCGCCCATGCTGGCCACGATCGGCATGAGGACGGCCAGGGCAACGATCTGGGACAGGGCGCCCGAGAACAGGCCCACCACCTCGGAGGCCAGAAACGCGGTCGCCAGGTTGGTGCCGAGCCATACCGCACGCCGGCGTGCGCTGCGCATGATCGGCGCGAAGACGTCTTCCTCCTCGTCCAGGCCGGCGAGGCTCATGATGCTGTGCTCGGCCTCGTCGCGGATCACGTCGACCACGTCGTCGATGGTGATGCGCCCGAGCAGTCCGCCTTCGGCGTCGACCACCGGCGCCGAGATCAGGTCGAGATCCTGGAACCGTTTGGCGACCTGGGCGGCCGGCATGTCGACGGGCAGCGCGTCGATGTCGGTGTTCATCACCTCCGAGACATCGCGCTCGGGGTCGAGCGTGACCAGCTTGGCCAGCGATAGCATGCCGAGATAGCGACCATAGCGCGAGACCACGAACAACGACTCGGTATCGTCCGGCAGCCAGCTGCGCTGCTTGAGATAGCGCGAGACCACGTCGAGTGACACGTCCGGGCGCACCGTGACTGTGTCGTTGTTCATCAGGCCGCCGGCGGAATCCGGCGCATAGGCCATGACGACCTTGAGCCGCTCGCGATTCTGCGCGTCCATCGAGCGCAGCATTTCGCGCGTGACTTGTTCGGGCAGATCCTCGATCAGGTCGGCCAGATCGTCGATCGGCAGGCCTTCGGTAGCGGCCAGCAGGGTGGCGCGGTCGAGGCTGTCGATCAGCTCGGCGCGGACCTCGTCGTTGACGTGCAGCAGCGTCTCGCCGTGGTCCTCATTGGGCACCAGCGCCCACACCACCTCGCGCTTGGCGCGTGGCACGGCTTCCAGCAGCAGCGCGATTTCGGCCGGCGACAACGAGGCCAGCATCGGTTTGAGCCGGCGCATTCGCCCCGACTCAAGGGCGGCGTTGAGCGACGCCAGGCGTTGTTCGAGGATATCGGTCCGGACGGCGGGCTCGCTCATGTAACGGGCCTTGGCAGAGGGGCGGGAATGACGGGGGCGTGACGTATTTCGAGGGTGGCTTGCGCGGCGCGCGATCGCAACCCGGCCCGCTTTCGGGCTGGTTCGCCTATGCCGTGCCACGCCGACCCCCGGACGGCCGGTCGACCGCGCGACATGTCACGATACAGCAACAGCCGGCTGAACATCGCCGCACGCATCAGGTATTCGCGCCGTCGATCACGTGGCCTGCGCGGGCGTGACCGGGCCGGGCGGCCGGGGCCTCCTGTGACTGCGCGCTCAGGCGCTGTTTTCACGGGTCAGGCCGTCGAGGGCCTCGCGATAGGCGTTGGCGTCGGTCAGCGACAGGATTTCAGCCGTGCGCCGGCGCAGGCGGGCCACATCGGCGCCCATCACCGCGCGTTTGACCTCCAGCACGCTGGCCGGATGCATGGAGAACTCGGTCAGACCGAGTCCGAGCAGCAACGGCGTGTAGCGCTTGTCGGAGGCCATCTCGCCGCACATGGACACGCTGATGCCGGCCGCGCGCCCGGCATCGATGGTCATGCGGATGAGATGAAGCACGGCCGGATGCAGCGGATCGTAGAGATAGTTGATCTCGTCGTCGATGCGATCGATGGCCAGTGTGTACTGGATCAGATCGTTGGTGCCGAGCGAGAAGAAATCGCAATAGCGCGCCAGCGTCGGGGCGGCCAGGGCGGCGGCGGGCACCTCGATCATGGCGCCCACCGGCAGCGCGCGGTCGTAGGCGATGCCTTCCGCGGCGAGCTCGGCGGCGGCCTCGTTGATCAGATGGCGTGCCTGGCGCATCTCGCCGACGGTGGAGATCATCGGCAGCATGATGCGCATCTCGCCCTCGGCCGAGGCCCGCAGCAGGGCCCGCAGCTGGGTGCGGAACAGGGCGGTCTCCTTCAGGCACAGGCGGATCGCGCGCAGCCCCAGCGCCGGATTGGGCGAGACCTTGTCCGGCCGGCCGAGGCTCTTGTCGGCGCCGGCATCCAGCGTGCGGATGGTGACCGGGCCGTCGATGGCGGCCACGACCTGGCGATAGACCTCGAACTGTTCGTCCTCGCTGGGCGAATCCTCGCGGTTCATGAATAGAAACTCGGTGCGATACAGGCCGACGCCCTCGGCGCCGACCTTGCCGGCCTCGATCGCGTCGCCCGGCAGTTCCACGTTGGCGAGCATGGTGGCGCGCACGCCGTCGGCGGAGACTGCGGCTTCGTCGCGCAGTACGGCCAGCATGCGTTGATAGCGGGCGTCGCGCTGCTGGCGATGGCGATAGAAATCCAGCGCGGCGTCGTCCGGCCCGGCGAGCAGGTGGCCAGCTTCGCCATCGACGACCACGGTTTCGTCGTCGCCGAGAATACGGCGCGCACCGACCGCGCCCATTAACGCCGGGATGCGCAGGCTGCGGGCGAGGATCGCGCTGTGCGACAGCGGCCCACCGTGCTCGGTGACGAACGCCGCCACGCCCTGCTGGTGCAACAGGATGATGTCGGCCGGGGTGAGTTCGTCGGCCACGATCACCGGCGGCTCGCCGGTGTCGTTGGCGCTGCAGCCGCCGACGGGATGTTCCTGTTTCAGCAGCACCCGCTGCAGGCGCGCGGTGACGTGCGCGATATCGTCGCGGCGCGTGCGCAGGTAGCTGTCGTCCATCTGCTCGAACACGTCGATCAGTTCCTCGGCCTGGAGCTTGAGCGCCCATTCGGCGTTGACCCGGTCGTCGCGAATGCGGGTGGTGACGGTATCGATCAGCGCGGCATCGTCCATCATCAGCAGATGGGTTTCGATGAACGCGCCGATCTCCGAGGGGGCATTGGCCGGAATCTGCTCGCGCACGGCGGCCAGCTGCTCGCGCGCTTCGCGGGCGGCAGCGTGAAAGCGCGCGCTCTCGTCGTCGACTGCGTCGCCGGCGATGTGATATTCGGGGATGTCCAGATCGGTGCCGTGCATGCGATGCACGGGCCCGATCGCGACACCGCGCGAGGCGCCGATGGCCGACAGCCACAGGCTCATCGGCGGCGGGCCCCGGCCGGGTTGGTGCCAGGCGCGGTCACTGGCTCTCGCCGAAGCGATCGGCGACCAGTGCGTCGAGTGCGTCGAGTGCCTCCGAAGCGTCGTCGCCCTCGGCCTGTACGTGGATCGAGCTGCCGCGGGCCGCGGCCAGCATCATCACGCCCATGATGGACTTGCCCGAGACTTCGCGGCCGTCCTTGGTCACCGTAATGCGGGCATCGAACTGCGAGGCGACCGTGACGAATCGGCTGGCCGCGCGTGCGTGGAGGCCCAGCTTGTTGACGATCGGCAGGTCGCGAGTTGGCATGGCACGGCTCTTGTTGTGGTGGTCGATGCAGACTACGGCGCGCGTGTGGCGCCGCGTCGGCCGGCGGCCGCGGCCGAGTCGGCCAGTTCGGCCAGTTCCATTTCCGGATAATTGTAGACGCGAACCAGCATGGGCAGGTTCAGGCCGGTCACCGTCGCGATGCGGTCGCGGTTCTCGGTGGCGGCGTGTGCCAGCTGGTAGGGCGTCGCCCCCAGTGCGTCGATGAGTAGCAGCACGCCGGCGCCGCTGTCCAGTGTCTCGACGGCACGGGCGATGCGCGCGCGGGCGGTGTCGGTGTTTTCGTCCGCCGCGATACCGATGGCGTGCGTGGTTAGCGACGGCGTGCCGACGATGTGCGTGGCCGCCGCCTGGAGCGCTTCGGGTAGCGCCCCGTGGCCGATCAGCAACACACCGACGCGCGCTGTCGTTGTCGCGCCCATCAGTGCAGTTCGTTGTGGCGAACCAGCACGTTGGCGTACTGACGCCGCAAGTGTTCGCCGATCTGCTCGGCAAGATAGACCGAGCGGTGCTTGCCGCCGGTACAGCCGATCGCCACGGTAATGTAGGTGCGATCCTCGCGCGCGAAGTCGGGCAGCCAGCGGGTGAAAAACCGCAGGATGTCGTCGCGCATCTCGTGTGTGGCCGGCTGGGCGGCCAGATGTGCGGCGACCGCCGCGTCCTGGCCGGTGAGCGCGCGCAGTTCGGGCACCCAGTGCGGGTTGGGCAGGCAGCGCACGTCGAACACGAAGTCCACTGCCGGCGGCAGCCCGTATTTGAAGCCGAACGACTGCACCAGGATCGACAATTCGCCCGAGGCGGCGCTTTCCACCCGATTGCGGATGATGTCGCGCAACTGATGGATGTTGAGCCGGCTGGTATCGATCGAGATATCGGCCTTGGCTGCGATCGGTTGGGTCAGTTCCACATCCAGCGCGACCGCATCGATTAACGAGCGCTGCTCGTTGGACAAGGGATGCCGGCGGCGCGTCTCGGAATAACGCCGCAAGATGGTGTCCTCATCGGCGTAGAGATAGATGATCTCGAGATCCAGATCGGCGCTGCGCAGATCATCCACGCGCTCGCCGAACTCGGCGATTTCATTCTTGCGTGCGCGTGCATCGACCCCCACCGCCAGCCGGTCGAAGTCCAGTCCCTGGCGCCGCAGGGTGGCGGCCGAGACTTCGTGCAACAGCCCCAACGGCAGGTTGTCGATGCAGTAGTAGCCCAGATCCTCAAGCATGTTCAGCGCCACCGATTTGCCGGCGCCGGCCAGTCCGCTGACCACGATCAGTCGCATGAACTCACTCCTGTGGGGTCCGCCCCGATCACCTGCGCCTGGCGCGCGGCGAATTGTTCGTCGCTGTACTGGCCCTGCATGCGCAGCAGGTGATCGCGCGCGGCGGCTTCGACCAATACCGATAGATTATGCCCGACGGCCACCGGCAGTGTGATCTCCGGAATCGATGTGTCCAGGATCTCGCGGGTTGCGCGTGCGCCGGTAAGCCGGTCGGGCGGGGCCGTATCGCTGGTGTCGCCGCGGACTAGGCGGATGATCAGACCGAGCTGCTTGCGCCGCTTGATCGCGGCCTCGCCGAACATCGCACGGATGTTGAGGATGCCAAGCCCGCGCACTTCGAGAAAATCCTGCAGCAGCGGCGGGCAGCCGCCGTTGAGATCGTCCGGCCCGAGCAGGACGAATTCGGGCGCGTCGTCGGCGACCAGCCGATGGCCGCGGTTGATCAGCTCGAGCGCGAGTTCCGATTTGCCGACACCGGGGTCGCCGACCACCAGCAGGCCGATCGACAGCACCTCGAGAAAGACGCCGTGCAGAGTGATCTGGCGAGCCAGCGTCTCGCCGAGGAAATGACGCAGCCGATACGCCACGCGGTGCCCGCTGGCATGGGTGGTGAACACCGCAATGTCGGCTGCGCGTAGCGCCGTGTGCAGATAATCCGGCAGGTGCTGGCCATCGGCGACCACCACCAGGCGCGTCGCGCCCTGGGTCAGCTGGGCGCGCAGATGCGCGGCGAGCGCGTCGGACAGTCGGCCCAGATAGGCGATCTCCGGCTGCCCGACGATCTGCACCTGTGGCGGATGGATGAAGTTGAGATAGCCGACCGTGGGTACGCGCCAGCCGCCGTGCCGGGTGGCACCGAGGGTGCCGGCCGCGCCGATGTGCGGCTCCGGCCAGTGCAGTTCGAGCGAATCGGCGAGGCGTTCGTAGAGTGTTTCGATGGCGACCCGGCGGTCGGCGTCCTCGCCGGCCTCGGTGCGAAGATTGTCCATAGGCGGGCGGTCCGTGGTCGCGGTGGTAGCGCGGCGTTACAGGACACTAGGTGGTAATCGTGTCGTGATCGAGCAGGGTCTGGTAGAGGCGGCGATCGTCGCCGGCGTCGCGCAGCTCCGACAGGGTGTCGGTCTCGGAAAAGATCTCGGCGAGCTGGCGCAGCAGCTTGAGGTGTTCGTCGGTCGCGTCTTCCGGCACCAGCAGCCCGAAAATGAGGTCGACCGGCTGTTCATCGGTGGTTTCGAAGTCGACGCCCTGGGGCAGTCGGATGAAGGCCCCGATGCACTCGTCGATGCCCTTGAGGCGGGCGTGGGGAATGGCCACGCCATCCCCCACGCCGGTACTGCCGAGTTTTTCGCGTCCGATCAGGCCGTTGAACACATCGGCCGCCGTCAGGTACGGCGTGCCCTCGGCCAGGATGTCGGCCAGCTGTTCGAGGGCGCGCTTTTTCGATTGTACGTCCGCGGCCAGTTGCACCCGATCCGGGGCGACGATATCGGCAATATTCATGGCGAGTGAGCCCTAATCGGTGCTCATGTCGATGTGCCGCGCCTGGTTATTGTGATGATCGCAGATTTTTTCCTTGTGTCGGAGCGTCTGGCGATCGAGCTTGTCCACCATGCAGTCGATGGCGGCGTACATGTCGTCCTTGGTGGCCTCGGCATGCAGGGTCGCACCGCGCAGTTGCACGGTGACTTCGGCCTTGTGCCGCAGTTTTTCGACTTCGAGAACCACTTCAGCGTCGAGCACATGATCGAAATGACGCTCGATGCGTTCCATCTTTGAGGCCACGTACTGATGCAGTGCGTTCGTCATGTCGACGTGGTGGCCGGAGATGTTCAGGTTCATCGCGTACTCCTTGGCAGCGTGTGTGGACGAACAAGGATTAACAGGCACCCAGCTTAGCTGACCTTACGGCGCCGCTCGTGCGAGGGCGGAATCGAAAGCGCTTCGCGGTATTTGGCCACCGTACGGCGCGCAACCTGTATGCCGTTGTCGAGCAGCGCCTCGGCGAGCTTGCTGTCGGACAGGGGCTTGTTCGGCGCCTCGCCGGCGACCATGCGCTTGATCATCGCCTGGATCGCCGTGGCCGAAGCCGAGCCGCCGTCGGTGGTGGATACGTGACTGGAGAAGAAATACTTGAGCTCGAAGATGCCGCGCGGCGTCTGCATGTACTTGTTGGCCGTCGCCCGGGATACGGTCGATTCGTGAATATCGAGTTGTTCGGCCACGTCGCGCAACACCAAAGGTTTCATTGCCTCTTCCCCATATTCCAGAAAAGCGCGCTGGGCTTCAACTATGCAGTGCGCCACCTCGAGCAGGGTGTCGTTGCGTGATTTGAGGCTGTTGAGGAAGAAGCGGGCCTCCTGCAGATGCGATTTCAGCGTGGTCTGATCGGCCGATTTGTCCGCGCGCTTGATCAGTGCCAGATACTGGCTGTTGATGCGCAGCCGGGGCGCGATATCGGCGTTGAGCGCGACATGCCAGCCATTCGCAGTGCGCGTGACGAACACCTCGGGAATCACATAGTCGGATTCGTGCTGGCTGAACGCCTCGCCAGGATGCGGTTGCAGGGTCTGGATCAGTTCGATGGCGGTCTCGAGATCGGCGCGCGTCACCGACAGCCGCCGCGCCAGGGCGTCGCGATTCGGATCGGCCAGTTGTTCCAGCGACTCGCGGTCCACCAGTGTCAGCGCGACCTCGCGCCCGGGCACATCGGCCGGCAGGCCGCGCAGCTGAATGGCGAGGCACTCGGCCAGGTTGCGGCCGGCCACACCGGGCGGGTCGAAATCCTGGATCTGGCGCAGCACCGCCTCGGCCTGTGCGGGCGCGATCTCGAACTCGTCGACGATACCCGGGCCGATGTCGTCCCAATCCAGCAGCAGGCCGTTGCTGTCGATCGCATCGATGATCACGGCCGCGATCGCGCGCTGTTCGGGCGTGAACGGGTGCATGTCGGCCTGCCAGGTCAGGTGTGCATGAAGGTCGGGCGTGCTCGATAGGTTGGCCTGGCGGTAGTCCCAGTAGTCCTCGTCGTCGGCCGTGGGGGCGGGTGCGGCCGGTGCCGCGGAACCCGCGTAGATATCGTTCCAGTCGGCATCGACCGGCAGGTTTTCGGGAATCTCGCCGTCCTTGCCCGATGCCTGCTCGCGTTCGCTCTTTTGTGCTTCGATGGCCGCGTTGGTATCGATCTCGTCGTGGCCGTCGTCGGCCTCGAGCATGACGTTGGACTCCAGCGCATCCTGGATCTCGGTCTTGAGATCGAGCGTGGACAGCTGCAGCATCCGGATCGCCTGCTGCAATGCAGGCGTCATCGTCAGCGTCTGGCTCAAATTGAGGCTAAGTCCCTGCTTCATAGCCGGAAATCCTCGCCCAGGTAGACGTCGCGGACCTTCTGATCGGCCAGGATATGCTCCCCCTGGCCTTCGGCGATCACGGTGCCGTCGGCCAGGATATAAGCCCGGTCGCAGATCGACAGTGTCTCGCGGACATTGTGGTCGGTAATCAGTACACCAATACCGCGGTTCTGCAGGTGGCGGATGATGCCGCGGATGTCGCCGATGGAAATCGGGTCGATGCCGGCGAACGGCTCGTCCAGGAGCATGAATGTGGGTCTGGCCGCCAGCGCGCGGGCGATCTCCACGCGCCGGCGTTCGCCGCCGGAAAGATTCAGCCCCTTGGAATCGGCGATGTGGCCGATCGACAGTTCGTCCATCAGGTCGACCAGCTCGCGCTCGATGCCGGCCCGGTCGAGATCCTTGCGCACCTGCAGAATCGCGCGAATGTTGTTGGCCACGCTCAATTTGCGAAAGACCGAGGCTTCCTGCGGCAGGTAGCCGATGCCCATCTGCGAGCGGCGATGCATGGGCAGGCCCGCGAGACGCCGGCCCGCGAGTTCGATTTCGCCGGCATCGGGCGATACCAGGCCCACGATCATGTAGAACGAGGTGGTCTTGCCGGCGCCGTTGGGGCCGAGCAGGCCGATCACTTCACCGCGGGCAACGCGCAGGTTGACGTCGCGCACCACATCACGGCCCTTGTAGCGCTTGCGCAGGCCGGTTGCGGTCAACTCCGCGTTGTCGGCGACAACGCTCGGGGCGGCGGAGGCAGCCATCAGGAACCGTTGTTTTTGGCGGGCTGGAGGGTGATATGTACGCGCTGGCCACTGCCCTGGCTGCGCTCGGCGTGCGTTGCGCCGGTATCGATGTTGTACGTGATGACCGGGCCGCGGATCCGGTCGCCGTTGCGGTTGACCACGGCGTCCCCCCGCAGGGTGATCACCGAGCTGGCGTTGCTGTATTCGATCTGGTTCGAATGTCCGGTCACGACTTCGTTATCGCTCGAATCGGGCTGTTTGTCGATATGCGCCGGATTGCCGGTGAGCACGGCCCTGATCCGGCTGCGGTCCTTGAGCCGTGTGACCACGAGCTTGTTGCCGGTCAGCGTCAGCCCGCCGCGGGTGAGGTGCACGTTGCCGGTATAAGTACTTACGCCCGACTTCTGGGCGAAATCGGCGCTGTTGGAATGAATGTTGATGGGCAATGGCTGCGATTTGCCCGAGCCGGCCGCCTGCGCCAGGCCGGAGGCCAGCATCGCGGCCAGAATCGCCAGCGCGATCAGCATCGAACGCGTAGCGCGGCGATCAGGGCTTGTAGGTGACATGCACATTCTTGAGCAGATTCAGCTTGTTCGTATCCAGATTGATCCGCATACCGTCGCCGGTGACCTTTCGCCCCGGCTCGATGGCAGTGACGTGCGCATCCGACTCGACCCGGTTGATCCGGGGCCGCACCCAGGCGTGCGTCGTGGTCACCTTCACCACGTTCCCGTTCCCGCGCGGGTGATGGATGATCACGCCGTCGTAGAGATAGATATCATGCTGGCCGGCCGGGACGTGTCCCTTGTCGGCATGCAGGTTCCAATAGGTTTTCGTGTCTTTGACGTAGTGTACGTGAATATCGGAAAGGCGAGCCGAGTCGTCGGAAAAGTGCAGTGTTTGCGCGACCGTCATGCGATAAGCCAGCGCGCCCTGCGGCGACAGCTGATACACCGTGGCGCCTTGCATGTAGTAGTCGCTGTTGTCGGGCGTGTGCACGGGACCGGGCCGGGACGACGAGTGCCGGAGTGTGCCCAGCCAGCTGCCGATCCCGAACAGGGCCGCACAGACAAGCGCCAGCAGCACGCCGATCCGCAGCACGTCAGGGCGCCTCGCGCGCCGCGATGATCAGCTCGCAGGCTTCGCGCACGGCGCCGTGGCCGCCCGGTGCGGCGCTGACCCAGTGTGCGACCCTGCGGATCTCGGGGACGGCGTCGGCGACCGTCAGCGCCAGCCCCGCCGAGCGCATGATCTCGAGGTCCGGCAGGTCGTCGCCCATGACCGCGATCTGATCGGCGCGGAGCGCGCGCGCCTGGCGCAGTTCGGCCAGTTTCGCGGCCTTGTCGTCGCAGGCCATGTGCACTTCGGCCACGCCGAGACCGGCCAGCCGCGCGGCCACCGGCGGCGAGGGCCGGCCACTGATGACGGCGATCTCCACGCCGGCGCCGGCCAGACGCTTGAGGCCGAGACCGTCGCGGATATGCATGGTCTTGGTCTCGGCGCCATCCGGGCCGAGATAGAGCCGGCCGTCGGTCATCACGCCATCGACGTCGAACACGGCCAGACGGATGGCCGCGGCGCGCAGCGCGGGCGTGCGCGCGTCGTCCGGTTGGTCGAGAAACGTCATATCACGCCCGCCCGCAGCAGATCCTGCATGTTGAGGGCGCCGATCGGGTGCGTGTCGGCGTCCACCACCATCAGCGCGCCGCCGCCGATGCGATGGGTTTCCAGCAGTCGCACGGCTTCGGCGGCGAGCATGGCCGGATCGACGGTCTTCGGCGCCCGCGTCATGTAGTCGGCGATCACCGCGCGTTTGATGTCCAGGTCGCGGTCCAGCGCCCGGCGTAGATCGCCGTCGGTGAACAGGCCGGTTAATCGGCCGTCGGCATCGACCACGCCGGTCATGCCCAGCCCCTTGGCGGTCATCTCCAGCAGTGCTTCCCGCATCATGGCGTTTTCGTCGACCAGCGGCAGCGCGTCGCCGGTGTGCATGACGTCGGCCACGGTGAGCAGCAGCCGCCGGCCGAGCGCGCCGCCGGGATGGCTGCGTGCAAAGTCCTCGGCAGTGAAGTTGCGCGCCTCGAGCAGGGCGATGGCCAGCGCGTCGCCCATGACCAGTGTGGCGGTGGTCGAGGCGGTGGGCGCCAGTTCCAGCGGGCAGGCCTCGATCTCGACCGATATGTCCAGATGCACGTGGGCTCGGGTGGCGAGCGTCGATTCCGGCTTGCCGGTCATGGCGATCATGGGCACGCCGAGCCGGCCGAGCAGCGGCAGGATCGTGAGGATCTCGCCGGTTTCGCCGGAGTAGGACAGGGCGATGACCACGTCCTGGGCGGTGATCATGCCGAGATCGCCGTGGCTGGCCTCGCCCGGGTGCACGAAGAACGCCGGCGTGCCGGTCGAGGCCAGGGTGGCCGCCAGCTTGCCCGCGATGTGCCCGGACTTGCCCATGCCGGTGACGATCACACGGCCGGTGCAGCGCATCATCAACTCGGCAGCCCGAGCGAATTCGCCGTCGATGCGGGATTCCAGCGCGGCAGCTGCGGCGGCTTCTATGGCAATGGTGCGCCGGCCGGCGGCGATCAGGGTTTCATTTTCCATCGCGGCATTCTAGGGCCTGTTGCCGTTTCGTTCGAGTCCGCGCCAAGCGCTGTTTTGCGGCAAGACGAGGCGTAGCGAACGTGGCGTAGTGGTTCTACGTGAGAGAGCTACAACGCTGGATTGCCGTCGTGTCGTTAATCTTTGGGCGCTTGTCCCGAAGGGTTGGGCCGCCCATAAAAAAATTACTAGGGGCGCCCTGCGGCGTTGCAAGTCTGGGTCGTGGCACGCCCAGAGCCGGCGACTCGCGCCTTGCCGGACACGATTTGCGGTCTCCAACGCGGCGCTCGCACGAAACGGCAAAAGGCCCTAGCGCAGCTGTGCCAGGATCCGGTCAACCGCACACCTGAGGCGGGGTTGAGGTTGGGACGCCTGCACGCGGGGCGTATACTTCGCCGTCTTGCCCCGACCCAAATCCCATGCCATGACCGATACGGCGATATCCTTTCGGGATGTCCAGAAGCGTTATGCGACCACGCATGCGCTCAAGGGCGTGTCCTTCGATATCCGGCGCGGCGAATACTTCGGCCTACTGGGCCCGAACGGCGCCGGCAAATCCACATTGATCTCCATTACCGCTGGGCTGGCCCAGGCGACCTCCGGTTCGGTGGCGGTTCTGGGCCACGATGTCGTGGCCGACTACCGCGCTGCCCGCCGCGCGCTGGGCGTCGTGCCGCAGGAGCTGGTCTACGACCCGTTTTTCTCGGTCCGCGAAATGCTGCGCTTGCAGGCCGGTTATCAGGGCTGCGGCAAGGAAGTCTGGCCCTGGATCGACGAACTGCTCGAGCGCCTCGAACTCGAGGACAAGGGCGCGGATTCCATCCGTCAGTTGTCCGGCGGCATGAAGCGCCGTGTGCTGATCGCGCAGGCGCTGGTGCACAAGCCGGAAGTGGTGATCCTCGATGAGCCGACCGCCGGCGTGGACGTCGAACTGCGGCGTACGCTCTGGAAGTTCACCCGCGAGCTCAATCAGGCCGGCCATACCATCGTGCTGACTACGCACTACCTGGAAGAGGCCGAGGAACTGTGTGATCGCATCGCTATCCTCAACCACGGCGAGCTGCAGGTGCTGGAGGAAAAACAGGCGTTGCTGGATCGCCATCCCTACCGTTTTCTCTCGCTTGAATTGACCGGACAGGGGGGCGCGCTGCCCGCCGACGTCGAGCGGCTGGTGCAGGAGCGGCGCGGCGATACGCTCGATCTCAAATTGAGGCAGGGCGAGGATTTCATCGGCGACGTGATCGAAGGCATTCGCGACGCGGGCTATCGCATCACCGATGTGCATACCCGCGAGCCGTCGCTGGAGAATATTTTCGTCGAGCTGACGATGGATTCCGAAGACGAGGTGTCGGCATGAACTGGCGCGGCTGCTACACACTCTTCATCAAGGAAGTGCGGCGCTTCTACAGCGTCATTCTCCAGACCGTGGGCGCGCCGGTGATTACCGCGCTGCTGTATATGGCGGTATTCGGCCAGGTGCTGGCCGGCCAGACCATCGAGGGCGTGCGCGCGGTGGAATTCCTGGTGCCGGGGCTGATGATGATGAGCATCATTCAGAACTCGTTTGCCAATACCTCGTCGTCGATCACCCAGTCCAAGATCATGGGCAACCTGGTGTTTCTGCTGATGACCCCGCTGTCGGCCTTCGAGATCTACCTGGCCTATATCGCGGCGTCACTGGTGCGCGCGGTGCTGGTCGCAATCGTGCTCTATATCGTGACCCAGTTCTTCGTGCACGTGCCGATCCACGACCCGCTGCTGATGCTGGCGATGTTGATCTTCTCCGGGGGCACCCTCGCGGTGATGGGGCTGATCGCCGGTATTGTCGCCAACAAGTTCGATCATCTGGCGGCATTCCAGAATTTCTTCATCCTCCCGATGAGCTTTCTTTCGGGCGTGTTCTATTCCATTCACAATCTGCCGCCGTTCTGGCAGCAGGCGTCGTACTTCAACCCGTTCTTCTACATGATCGACGGGTTTCGACACGGCTTCTTCGGGGTCGGCGACGCCAACCCGCTGGTCAGCCTGATCGTGGCGGCGGTGTTCTTTACGCTGGTGTCGGTGATCGCCATCACCATGCTCGCGCGCGGCTACAAGATCCGTGACTGATGGGTATCCGGCGCGCGATGCCCGGGCGCCGGACCTGTCGCCGGTTCGCCCGGTGGGGTTTCGGCGCAGGTCCATCTGCCGCGAACATGCCGCAGCGAGCCCGAATGCCGGTATCGCGCCGCCGGATGTCGCGCCCGCGGTGTTTTCCCGGTACCCGTGTCTGTCAGGATGGCGTGACGCATGCCGCGGGCGGGCGGTGCCCGGCTTGATCGCAGTGCCGCCCGGATCGGCCGCTCGCGCCGTGTCACGGGATATCCGGCGCAGCGATGCGAGCCTTGTACGAAACATCGACAGGCTCTAGCATCTTGCGCCATTCATAGGAGGCCAGAGCCATGTACAGCCCAGACGCCATACGCGAACTCATCGAAGCCGGACTGCCGGATGCCGACGTCCAGGTCGCCGGTGACGACGGAACCCATTTCGCCGCCCGCGTGATCAGCCCGAGCTTTGCCGGCAAGGGCATCGTGGAGCAGCATCGCATGGTGTATGCCACGCTCGGCGAACGCATGGGCGACGAAATCCACGCCCTGTCGCTCAAGACCATGACGCCGGAACAGGCCGGCACCGCGTCGTAGCATGGACCTTCTGCGTATCGAGGGTGGGCCGCCTCTGAACGGGACCGTGCGCGCCTCGGGTGCGAAAAACGCCACGCTGCCGATCATGACGGCGGCGCTGCTGATCGACGAGCCGTTGTTCATCGAGAACGTGCCGCATCTCGAGGATGTGACCACGACCAATGTCCTGCTGGCGCACATGGGGGTTTCGGTGACTGTCGGCGACCATATGGCGATGCAGGCCGATGCCTCGACTCTGACCTCGTGCCTGGCGCCTTATGATCTGGTCAAGACCATGCGGGCCTCGATTCTCGTGCTCGGGCCCCTGCTGGCCAGGCGCGGCGAGGCGGAGGTCTCGTTGCCGGGCGGATGCGCGATCGGCGCCCGCCCCGTGGATATCCATCTGAGCGGTCTCGAGGCCATGGGGGCCGAGATTCGCGTCGAGTCCGGCTACGTCAAGGCGAAATGCAGCCGTCTCCGCGGCGCGCGCATCCCCATGGACACGGTCACGGTCACCGGCACCGAGAACCTCATGATGGCGGCGACGCTCGCCGATGGGGTGACGGTACTGGAAAACGCTGCGCGCGAGCCGGAGGTGGTCGATCTGGCGAATTGCCTGATCGCCATGGGCGCCGAAATCGAGGGCGCCGGTACTTCGACCATCACCGTTCGCGGCAAGCCGAAGCTGCACGGGGCCACCCATCGGGTAGTGCCCGACCGGATCGAGACCGGCACCTTTCTGGTGGCGGGCGCGGCCAGCCGCGGCCGGGTCACCGTCACGCATACCGATCCGCACTTGATCGACGTGGTGCTGGCCAAGCTGGCGCACGCGGGCGCCGAGGTGACGCGGGGCGCGGATTGGGTCAGCGTGGACATGCACGGCAAGCGACCCCGGCCGGTCGACGTGCGTACGGCGCCACACCCGGGCTTTCCGACCGATATGCAGGCCCAGTTCTGCGTGCTCAACGCCGTGGCCGACGGTGTCGGCATGGTCACCGAGACCGTGTTCGAAAATCGCTTCATGCATGTCTCCGAGTTGGAGCGCATGGGCGCCAGGATTCGCCAGGAAGGCCACACCGTGCGCGTGACCGGGGTCGAGAAGCTCACCGGTGCGCCGGTCATGGCAACCGACCTGCGGGCATCGGCCTCGTTGGTGATCGCCGGGCTGATCGCCGAAGGCATCACCGAAGTCCGGCGCATCTATCACATCGATCGCGGCTACGAATGTATCGAGGAGAAGATGGCGCAGCTCGGCGGCAGCATCCAGCGGGTGCCCGATCGTGCCCCGGTAACAGCAAAAGGTGTGGCGGTATGAGTAGCGCGGACCCGGATATCGTGACGCTGGCCCTGTCCAAGGGCCGGATCCTGGAAGATACGCTGCCGGTGCTGGCCGCGGCCGGCATCGAGCCGGAGGTCGATCCCGGGGCCTCGCGCAAGCTCGTGTTCGAGACCAACAAATCCGGCCTGCGACTGCTGGTGATCCGGGCTTCGGACGTGCCCACGTTCGTGTCCTACGGCGCGGCCGATGTCGGTGTGGCCGGCAAGGATGTGCTGATCGAGCATGGCGGTTCGGATCTTTACGAGCCGCTGGATCTGGGCATCGCCACGTGCCGATTGATGACGGCAGGGCTGCCCGGCGCGATGGAGGCGGCCCGCCATCGCCCGCTGCGGGTGGCGACCAAGTACGTGGAAACGGCGCGCGCCCATTTCGCACATATCGGCCGCCAGGTCGAGATCATCAAGCTCTATGGCTCGATGGAGCTGGCGCCCCTGGTCGGCCTGGCGGATGTCATCGTCGATCTCGTCGACACCGGCAACACGCTGCGGGCCAACGGCCTGGAGCCGTTCGATGTGCTCGAGCAGATCAGTGCGCGCCTGGTGGTGAACAAGGCCGCCCAGAAAATGAAACACGCCGCCATCGGTGAGCTGGTCGAGCTGTTCGACCGGGGCGCGGCGGGGCAGGCGGCGTGAGCATGCGGCGACTGGATACCGCTGCGGCGGATTTTGCGTCGCGTTTCGCGGCCCTGACCGACCGCGACAGCCCGGCCCAGACCGAGATCGACGCGCGGGCCGCGGCGATCATCGCCGACGTGCGCCGCCGCGGCGACGAGGCCGTGCTCGAATATACCCGGACCCTGGATCGACGCCCCGATGTCGCGTTCGATGCGCTGGAAATTCCGCGGTCGCGCATGGCCGCGGCCCGCGATGCGCTGGCGGTCGAGGATCGCCGTGCGCTCGAGGCCGCGGCCGATCGGATCGCCGCGTTCGCCGAATCGCAGAAGATTGCGCCCCTGCGTTACCACGACGAGGACGGCAACGAACTCGGCCAGATTGTGCGCCCGATCGAGCGGGCCGGCGTCTACGCCCCCGGCGGCAAGGCGGCCTACCCCTCCAGCGTGTTGATGAACAGCGTGCCGGCGAAAGTCGCGGGGGTGGCCGAAATCGTCCTGGTATCGCCGGCCCCGGAGGGCACGGTCAATGAATGGGTGCTGGCCGCGGCCGCGGTCGCCGGGGTGGATCGCTTTTTCACCATCGGGGGCGCCCAGGCCGTGGCCGCACTTGCCTATGGCACGTCACGCATCCCCGAAGTCGATAAGATCGTCGGCCCCGGCAATGCCTACGTCGCCTCGGCCAAGCGCCAGGTGTTCGGGCGCGTCGGCATCGAATCCGTAGCCGGCCCGTCGGAAGTGCTGATCGTCGCCGATGGCACGGGCAATCCGGACTGGGCCGCGCTCGACCTGTTCGCCCAGGCCGAGCATGACGAAATGGCCCGCGCCATCCTGGTCAGCCCCGATGCCGATTACCTTGCCGCGGTCGAAGCGGCCGTGGCGCGCCTGATCGACGACCAGCCGCGGGCGGCGATCATCCGGGCCGCGCTGGACGGCCACGGTGCCCTGATTCGTTGCGCCGATCTGGATGAGGCGATCGGCCTGGTCAACACCATCGCGCCCGAGCATCTGGAACTGGCGGTGGACGAACCGGAATCGCTGCTCGACGGCATCCGTCATGCCGGGGCGATCTTCATGGGCCATCGCACGCCGGAAGCCTTCGGCGACTACTGCGCCGGGCCCAATCACGTGCTGCCGACCGGGCGTACGGCGCGGTTCTCCTCGGCGCTCGGTGCCTACGATTTCCAGAAGCGCATCTCGCTGGTCTCGGCCAGCGAGGCCGGGGCCCGGCGTCTGGCGCCGATTGCGGTGCGATTGGCCGAGGGCGAAGGGCTGCATGCGCACGCCGCCTCCGCCGCGGCGCGGGCGCAAGCTGCGAAGTCGGAGTGACCCGAACGGGGCGCAACGCTCGCCCCCGCGTCGTTTTGCAGTCCGTGCCCCGGGGATGGTTGCACGCATTCGAGCGCGCACCGGCGTGCTATAGTCGGGCGGACGATCACAGGCATCCGCGCGATGACTCGCGCGCGGGCCGGCATTCCTGCCGCCCGCCGGTGTCGAACAGGAAACAAGTATGGCTCGCCGTTCCTCGATTACTCTCTACAGCCACCCCAACTCGGTGCATAGTCATCGTGTCCGGTTGGTCATGGCCGAGAAGGGCGTGGCGAATTACGACGTCGTCGAATTGCGCGAGGACGAGCAGAGCGAGGACCTGATCGATCTGAATCCGTACAACACGGTGCCGACGCTGGTCGATCGCGAGCTGGTGGTCTACGATCCGCGGATCATCGTCGAGTACATCGACGAGCGGTATCCGCATCCGCCGCTGATGCCGGTCGACCCGGTGCTGCGGGCCCAGTACCGGCTGGCGATCTTCCGCATGGAGTCCGATCTTTATGCGCTGTGCGAGGATCTGGAAGGCACGCCGGCGGTGGCCCGCAAGGCGCGCGCGCGCATGACCGAACTGTTGACCACGCTGGCCGCCGAATTCGCGCCCAAGCAATACATCGGCGAGGAATTCTCGCTCTTGGATTGTACGCTGGCGCCCATACTGTGGCGGCTGGATCATTATCAAGTGAGCCTGCCGGCCAGGCATGGCGAGCGGCTCGGGCAGTACGCCGCGCGATTGTTCGCGCGGCCGGCCTTCGAGGCGAGTCTGTCCGCCGAGGAAGCCGACATGCGACCGGCGCTGGCGGCGCACTGAGCCAACGACGACGAGGCGAAACCCGAATGGCCGAACTCACTTCGCGACGCCCCTATCTCATCCGGGCGCTGTATGACTGGGTGCTCGACAACGATCTGACGCCGCACCTGCTGGTGGCCGCCGATGCCCCGGGCGTCGACGTGCCGCGCCAGTTCGTGACCGACGACGGCAAGATCACGATCAATGTCAGCCCGACCGCAGTCCGGGGGCTGGCGCTGGAGAACCAGTTGATCAGTTTCTCCGCGCGTTTTTCCGGCGCCAACCACAACATTGCCATACCGCCGGGCGCGGTACTTGCGTTGTATGCCCGCGAGAATGGCGAGGGGATGCTCTTCGGAGAGGTCGAGGAAACCGAGACTGCCAGCGAGGAGACCATCGCCGGCCCATCGACCGATGCCGGTCAGACCGGCGACGATGCGGATAATGGTGACGGTGCCCCGGCGCGCAAGAAGCATCCGCATCTCAAGGTCGTGAAATAGCGCCGGCGACGCCACCCGGCGGCCGCCCGTCATTCGGCCGCTAGCGCATCCTCGATCAACCGGCAGACGCAGTGGATGAGCAACAGATGCATCTCCTGAATGCGGGCGGTCACCTCGGAGGCGGCGCGTAACTCGATATCGGTGCGGCCGAGTTGGCCGGCGATGGTGCCGCCGTCGCGACCGGTGAGTGCGATCACCGACATGCCGCGGGCGTGCGCCGTGTCGATGGCATGGACGACGTTCGGCGAATGGCCACTGGTCGAGATCGCGAGCAGGATGTCGCCCGGCTGGCCGAGCGCTTCGATCTGACGGGAGAATATGCGCTCGTAGCCGGCATCGTTGGCGATCGCCGTCAACGTCGAACTTTCGGTCACCAGCGATATCGCCGCCAGCGCACGACGGTTGCGCTCGAAGCGGTTCACCAGCTCCGAGGCGAAATGCTGGGCGTCGCCGGCCGATCCGCCGTTGCCGCAGGCCAGGATCTTGCCGCCGGCATCGCAACAGGCGGACACGCGTTCGGCCACTTCGGGGAGCGAGGCGCGCGTCCTCGCGAGGGTGTCTTCATTCGCCCGCCGGCTGTCTGCGAACAGCTGGCTGACGATGCGCTCGGCATCGCCGGGCGCGGCATCATTCGGCATGGAAGGCATTCTCTATCCAGTTGAAGTCGTCGCTATCGTCCACCCCGACCACATCGAAGCGCACGGCAAGATCGGCGTACTCGGGGTGCGCGGCCAGCAGATGTCGCGTGGCGAGTACGATGCGCCGCTGCTTGCGCGGGGTCACGCTGGCGACCGCACCGCCGTAGTCGTCACGGCTGCGATAGCGCACCTCGACCACGACCAGCAAATCCGCCGTGCGATAGACCAGATCCAGCTCGCCGCCGCGCACGGTGTAGTTGCGCGCGACGCGCTTCCAGCCGTGACGCCGGGCCGCACGGTCCACGCGGGTCTCGGCGTCACGCCCGACCGTCAGCCGGCTCAGCCGCCCGACGACCACGAACCGTTGCCGCTCGACGGCGAGGGTTGGGGTTGCGGCTGGGGCTGACCCGATACCGTCCCCGGGGTTGAGCTTACGCCGGTCGTCGAGCCCGACGTCGAGCTCGCGGGTGCGTTCGCGCCCCCGGGCAGGGCCGGGCCGGGCTGCCGGGACTCGGCGTCGCCGGTCTTGGCCTGGCTGATCGACGGCATCGTCAGCGTCTGGGGGCGGCCGCCGTGGAATACGGCCCAGCCGAGATAGCGTTTGATGCGGCCATCCGGCTGCACCGACAGCACGCCGGTCATGCCTTCAATGGGCTGGCCCGACGACAGCCCGCTGTGGTCGAGGCGGCGCGCCAGCAGCCAGGCATCCATGCCCATGGCGAACAGTCGCGAATAGGACGTGGCCTCTGCGCCGTAGGCCTGGGCGGCTTCCGCGCGCAGGCGCGTGATGGTGCCGCCGTGGCCGAGCAGCCAGGGCATGTCCACGAAGTGGACGTCGTCCAGATCCACATCCTCGCCCGGATTGACGGTGCCGGAAAAGGCATGCGAGGTGGTGATCATGGGCAGATCGGTGGCGTGGTAGTACTTGAGCTGACTGCGAATCAGGCGCGCCTGAACCGGCTGCGCAGCGACGAAGATGAAGTCCGCCTTGTTCTGATTTTGCAGTACGGCCTGGATCGCCTTGCTGTGATCGTGGCTGCTTTCGTCGTAGGTCTGGTAACCGATCAGCTGGCCGCCCCGCGCGGTCAGGGCGCTGCGGAATGCATCCAGCACGCGATTGCCCCAGTCGCTGCTGGGTACCAGCGCGAGCGCGTGGCTGTAGCCCGCCTGCACGGCATGGGCGGCGGCCGATTTGGCTTCGTCTTCCGGCGCCAGGCTGAATTGATAGAAGCCAGGCCGGTTGTTGTCGTTGTCCGGCGTGTTGAGTGCGATCTCCGGCATCGGCGTCGACCGTTTGGACATCGCCGTAACCTTGGTCTTGTCCAGCGGGCCCACGAGGATGCCGACGTTGTCGTTTTGCGCCTGCGAGACCAGTGCCTGGGGCGACATGTCGTCGCTGTTGTAGATCAGCGGCTGCGGCATGCCCTCCGGCTTGTTCTGGTAGGCGAACATGAAACCGTCGCGAATGGCCTGGGCTGCGTTCTGGAACTGGCCGGTCAAGGGCAGGGCGATGGCGACCTGATTGCTGCTCGGCTGGGGCCCCTGACCCGATGGCGTGCCGTTGGGCCGGCCCGGCTGGTGCGGCGCGAGTTGGGTCGCCCCGGCGTAGTGAAAGCGCTGGGTCAGGATGTCTCGATTCGCCGGGTGTCGGGGGTACTGCTTCTGCCAGTTCGACAGCGCCTTGTTGCGCGCGGCGCGATCCGGGAATTGCTGCTGGCCGATGGCCGCCAGCGCCAGCCAGCCGCGCGTGGTCCGGCCCGCGTCGGCAGCGGCGCGGCTGTGGGGGCCGATGCCCAGCCCGATCGCATCCAGTGCCTTGTCGTAGATGCGATTGTCATTGGCACGTACGGCGCGGTCGTTCATCAGCCAGACATCGCGCTGCACCAGCGCTTGAATGCCCTGCACCAGGTCATCGTTGGCGAAGTGCAGATCGGCGCGTTTTTCCCATACGCGCTGGGCCACGGACGGCGGCGTATTGCGTGCCGGACGGGGCAGGCGGGCCAGGGCCTCGTCCGGCGACAGATTGGCGATCGATATCTCGCGCTGCGCCAGGTTGTAGCGGGCCCGGTTGGTGTGACTCAGGCTGCCCG
The DNA here is from genome assembly GCF_003177035.1 of Salinisphaera sp. LB1. NCBI lineage: Bacteria > Pseudomonadati > Pseudomonadota > Gammaproteobacteria > Salinisphaerales > Salinisphaeraceae > Salinisphaera > Salinisphaera sp. LB1. The sequence goes on from NZ_CP029488.1 coordinate 2,504,491, forward strand.
GATTGATGCCGGCGAGCAGCTGGCGAGCGGTCTGGGCGTCGCCGCCCTGGGCCGCGGCCAAGCCGGCCTCGAAGCGGTAATGGCGCCGGGCATCGCTCTGGCCCGCCTGGCTGGCCGCGCGCATGTAATCGTGAACGGCCGCCTTGTAGTGGCCGGTGGCGGCAGCCTTGGCCGCGGCGTCGGCGGGGCTGGTCGGCTGTGAGGGCGGGCCGCCGGCCATCTGCGTCGCACAACCGGCCATGGCCACGGCGGCGGCCACGATCGCTGCGGCCCGCAGGCCTGCCTTGAACACTGTCATGATGATTGCTCCCAGCAGAGGGTCATGCCACGCAGTCCCCCCGCTGCGCGACGGTTGCCGCATAATATCAGCGCGCAAGCGGCGGCGTCGCGCGTATGGGTCGTGGCCAGCCGCAATGCAGCACCCGCGCCCTGCAGCACGCGATTGGCGGTCTTCGATGCGCTGCCCGCACGAAACCGCAACTGGCGCTGGGGCGCCCCCGCTCGTGTTGATCTGGTTTTACCGAAAAGGACGTCATCATGCCTTCGCCCGCGGCAACCCTTTCGATCGTCGCCACGCCGATCGGCAATCTCGATGATATGTCCGCCCGCGCGCGCGACGTGCTGGCCACGGCCGACGTGATCGCGGCGGAGGATACCCGCCACAGCCGGCGGCTGACCGCGCATCTGGGTATCGGCACACCGTTGATGTCGCTGCACGAACATAACGAGGCGGCGCGGATCGAGCCGATTCTCGAGCGGCTGGCGGCCGGCGAGCGCGTGGCCCTGATCAGCGACGCCGGGACCCCGCTGATCAGCGATCCGGGCTATGCGCTGGTGGCGGCTGTGCGGGCGGCCGGCCATGCCGTGGTGGCGGTGCCGGGGCCGTGTGCTGCGATTGCGGCCCTGTCGGTCGCCGGGCTGGCCACCGATCGATTCGTCTTTGAAGGATTCCTGCCGGGCAAGGCCGGTGCGCGTCGGGCCCGGCTCGATGCGCTTGCCGATGAGCCGCGCACCCTGGTGTGTTACGAATCCAGCCATCGCATCGCGGCGACTGCCGCCGATCTCGCCGCGCGCTTCGGCGAGCGCCGGGTGGTGCTGGCGCGCGAGCTGACCAAGCTGCATGAGCAGAGCGTGGCGCTCAGCGCGGCCGAGCTGCCGGCCTGGCTGGCCGGCGACGACAATCGCCGGCGCGGTGAGTTCGTGCTGGTGATCGCGGGCGCGCCGGAGCGCGCAGCCGCCACGGGGGAAATCGCCCTGGACGCGCTGCTCGCCGAGCTCGTGCCCGTCGCCGGTACCAAAAAGGCCGCCGCCATCGCCGCACGTCTGACCGGCACGGCGCGCAATGCCGCCTATCAGCGCGCGCTGGAACTGGCCGGTTATTAACCCGGCACAAAAATAGATGATTTTTCGGGTTAATAGCGCGAGTATGCGACCGCATGCTCGCCGCGACCATCGGCCGCGAAGCCTTTGAAAATAAAAAACGGACAGGCGCCGGCTTTTATTTTTGAAGGCGTTGAAAACAGCTGATGAAGTCAGCTGTTTTGATGCCGGATTAATAGCGACGCCCTGCCGCGATTTCGGCCGCGATTGGCCGGCGCTGGCACATGGCTTCGGGCGCAGGGCTCGCGTCGCGCGCCGCGAGCGCCTAGAATCCGTCGCTCGGAGTCGGCCGCGCAGTCGCGGCGCCGCTTTGCGGCGTCGAGGAAAGTCCGGGCTCCATAGGGCAGGACGCCAGGTAACCCCTGGGAGGCGCGAGTCTACGGAAAGTGCAACAGAGAGCAGACCGCCTAAGGTTCGCGCAAGCGAACCCGGTAAGGGTGAAACGGTGCGGTAAGAGCGCACCGCGCGGCCGGCAACGGTTCGTGGCACGGTAAACCCCGTCCGGAGCAAGACCAAATAGGAGGACGACGTGCGGCCCGCACAGTCCTCGGGTAGGTCGCATGAGGCTGCCGGTGACGGCAGTCCCAGATGAATGGCTGCGCGCGACAGAACCCGGCTTACAGGCCGACTCCGATTCTCTTTTGTCATGGGGGCGCCCCGAGTCGGCCGACCGCGGCGCCCTCGATGTGGCGAGGGCCGGCAACCCACCGCCACGCGATCCCACCCACTTTCTCCCACCAATGTCGAGCCGGCGTGCTCGCGCGCCCTGTTTTGCCTGTTTTGGGCTTATTTTAGCTGTATGCATATACAGAATTTCAGGCCAAGCGGTTGAACGTAAAGTCGAAAGAATTGCTTTTTCGCTTGACGAATCCGGGTCGGAAATGGCTTGGAACCCGCTGATTGGCGGGGTTTTTTGCCCTGCCGAGAAACTTGACACTCTGTTTTGGCACTGCCTATAGTGGCGTTGAAGGGCGAGAAGTGGGGTAAAGTGGGTTAAATCGACGAGCAGGAACCTCCAGTGTTCAAGGGGTCGCATTCGGTCACGATTGACGCCAAGGGTCGCATTGCGATCCCGGCGTCCTATCGGCAGTCGTTGATCGATGACTGCGGCGGCCGGCTTGTGATCACACGCCATTGGGACGGCTGCCTGCTGATTTATCCCGGCCCCGAATTTCAGGCTTTCGAACAGCAGTTGCTGTCCCGCGGCAGCTTGAATCCGAAGGTGCGCGACATTCAGCGGTTTTTCATTGGCAATGCACGCGATATCGACATGGATCGCCAGGGCCGGCTATTGCTGCCGGCAACGCTGCGTGCGGCTGCCCGGCTGGAGGCCAAGGCGGTGCTGTCGGGCATCGGCAATCTGTTCGAACTCTGGGACGAAGACACCTTCAACCAGCGCAATGCCGATACCGCGGACACGCTGGCCGATGACGCCGCCAACGGCGATCTGCCCGACGTGTTGATGGACATCAGTCTATGAACGCGCGCCGACCATCCACTGCCACCGCGCCGAGGTTCGCCCCCGCCATGGCCGCCGAACATCAACCGGTTCTGCTCGATGCCGCGCTGGCGGCACTCGCCCTGCGCCCGGACGGCGTGTATGTGGACGCCACTTTCGGGCGCGGCGGGCATACCGCCGCCATTCTCGACCGTCTGGGGCCGGGCGGCCGGGTGATTGCGTTCGATCAGGATCCGGACGCCGAACGCCATGCGCAGGCGCTGGCGGCCACCGACACCCGGTTTGTCTTCGTGCGCGCGTCGTTCGCCGATATGGCCGATGCCCTGGCCGCGCGCGCGATTCACGATGTCGACGGCGTGCTGTTCGACCTGGGGGTGTCTTCGCCCCAGTTCGACGTGGCCGAGCGCGGATTCTCGTTCCGCCATGCCGGCCCGCTGGACATGCGCATGAACCCTGAGGCCGGCACGCCGTTGTCGGACTGGCTGGCGCGAGCCAGCCACGGCGAGATCGCCCGCGTGATCAAGACGCTGGGCGAGGAGCCGATGGCCGGGCGCATCGCTGCTGCCATTCTCGACGCCCGTGCCGAAGGCCGGCTCACCGACACGGCGGCGCTGGCCGCCGTGATCAAGCGCGCCATTCCGGCACGGGTGGCCGCGGGCAAGCGCGTGCATCCGGCCACGCGCACGTTCCAGGCGTTTCGCATGCATGTCAACGACGAGCTTGGCGCGCTGGATGCCGGTCTGGCGGCCGGCCTGTCCGCGCTCGCGCCGGGCGGGCGGATCGCGGTAATCAGTTTTCATTCGTTGGAGGATCGGCGGGTCAAACGGTTTTTCCGGCATCAGGCGCGACCGCCGCAGCCCGAGCTGCCGATGGCGCCGGCGATTGAGCCGGCGCTGCGTCTGGTGGGCAAGCCGGCGACCGCGAACGAGGCCGAGCTGGCCGCCAACCCGCGTGCCCGCAGCGCGATCATGCGGGTGGCCGAGCGCACCGCGGCCGATGAGGTGGCGCCGTGACCCGCCGCGTGCTGGTGCTGCTCACCCTGCTGGCGCTCAACGTGATTAGCGCGATCGGGGTGGTGGAATCCACGCACAGGACGCGCGAACTTTTTCACCAGTTGCAGTCGGCCCGCCTGACCCAGGACCAGCTGACCACCAAGTGGGCGCAGATCCAGCTCGAGGACAGCGCCTGGGCCAGCCCGGACCGGGTCTCTCAGGTGGCCCGTAACAAGCTCGGCATGATCCAGCCGCGCCACTACGTCGTGCTCGGAGACAAGCAGTGAGCCGGGATGACGAGCCGCAACACTTCACGCCTTCGCGCTGGCGTGCCTGGTTCGTGCTCGGCGTGTTCGTCGTGTTCGGGTCCGCGCTGGTCTGGCGTGCGGTCGATCTGCAGGTTGTCGACGAGCAGTTCCTGACCCATCAGGGCGATATCCGCCATGTGCGCACGGTCAAGGTGCCGGCGCATCGTGGCGCGATCGTCGATCGCAACGGCCGCCCGCTGGCGCTGTCGGCGCCCACTGAGTCGGTCTGGGCGGTGCCCTCGGCGGTGCTCAAGGCACCGCAGAAGCTCGGCGCGCTGGCGTCGCGTCTCGGCATGGCCAAAAGCGACCTGAAAAGCGACCTGGAACAGCACAAGAGCCGCCAGTTCCTGTATCTCAAGCGCCAGTTGTCGCCCTACGATGCGCACCGGGTGATGGCGGTGGGGGCGCCGGGGATCTTCCTGCAGCGCGAATACAAGCGTTATTACCCGGCCGGCGAGGCCGCCGCCCAGCTGGTGGGGCTGACCAATATCGACGGCAAGGGGCAATCGGGCCTGGAGCTGGCGCGCAACAGCTTTCTGTCCGGCTCGCCCGGCGAGCGCAAGGTGGTCAAGGACGGCCTGGGCCGCGTGGTCGACGACCTCGATGAGTTCAAGGCGCCTCATCCCGGCCATGATCTCAAGTTGACGATCGATTCGCGGCTGCAGTACCTGGCCTATCGCAACATCAAGGAAGCGGTACTCAGCCACAAGGCCAAGGACGGCACCGTGGTCATGCTGAACCCGGATAACGGCCAGCTGCTGGCGGTGGCCTCCTATCCGAGCTTCAACCCGAACGACCGCTCCACGATAAATCAGGCCGGCATGCGCCTGCGTGCCGCTACCGACGTGATGGAGCCAGGTTCCACGGCCAAGCCGATCGTGCTCTCGGGCGCGCTCGACAAGGGGCTCTACACCACGTCGAGCATCATCCATACCAAGGGCTGGTTCATGGTCGGCCGCCTCACGGTCAAGGACGAGCTCAACTACGGCGACGAGGATTTCGCCAAGATTCTGCAGAAATCGTCCAACGTCGGCGCGGCTCATGTTGGTTTGAAGATGGGCCCCAAGCGCGTCTGGCAGGATTTTCGCAACTTCGGCTTCGGTGAAACCACCGGCAGCGGCTTCCCGGGCGAGCGCTTCGGGGTGCTGCGCGACTACTACACCTGGGACAACGTCGAAACCGCGACGGCCTCCTATGGCTACGGCTTTGCGGTCACGCCGCTGCAGTTGGCCCGTGCCTACGGGGCGATTGCCGATAAGGGCAAGCTGCGCAGCCTGCGCCTGATTCTCGGCAAGGGCGCGGACATGCACCCGCCGCCGCAGCAGGCGATCAAGCCGTCCACGGCCGCGACCATGCGCCAGCTGCTGCGCGGCGTGATCAGTCCGCAGGGCACGGCCGAGCGGGCCAAGATTCCCGGTTACACCGTGGCCGGCAAGACCGGCACGGCGCGCAAGATCAGCGATGACGGTTATCACCACAATCAGCACCGCGCGTTGTTCGTGGGCATGGCCCCGGCCAAGCACCCCCGGCTGGTCACGCTGGTGGTGGTGGATAACCCGACCAAGGGCTCCTACTACGGCGGCACCGTCGCTGCGCCCGTGTTCTCCCGGATCATGCAGAGCGCGCTGCGCATCCTGCATGTACCGCCCGACAAGCCGGGCGTGCTCACGGCAGCCGCCGACTCATCGACGGCGGGAGGCTAGGATGCTGGCGGATGTGCAAGTCACAGCGAACCTGCCGCAGCTGCTGGCGGGTTTCGACGCCTCGAGTGTGCCGGATCTCGAAGTTCACGATCTGGTGCTCGACAGCCGCCAGGTCACAGCCGGCGCGGCCTTCGCGGCGTGCGCCGGTGCCCGTGCGCACGGCGTGACGCATGCGCGCGCGGCGGCGCAGGCCGGCGCCGTGGCCATGCTGGTCGAGCCCGCCGCTGGCGTAACGCTCGGCGATGCGTTGCCGGCGGTGACGGTGCCCGATCTGTCGCGGCATGTTGGCGCGATCGCGGCCCGTCTGTATGCCGACCCGTCCGCTGGCTTGTTCGTGGCCGGCGTGACCGGCACCGATGGCAAGACCTCCTGCGCCTGGCTGATCGCCCGTGCACTCGACGCGCTCGGGGTCGGCTGCGGTTATCTCGGCACGCTGGGCTTTGGCGCGATGGACGACCTTGCCGCGGCCACCCACACCACCCCCGACGCCGCGCGCCTGCAGCGCTGGCTGGCCCGTATGGTCGCGGCCGATTACAGCGCCGCGGCGATGGAGGTGTCGTCGCACGCGCTCGCGCAACGGCGCACCGACGCGATAGCCTTCGACGTGGCCGTGCTGACCCAGATCGGGCGCGACCACCTGGACTATCACGGCGACCACGCGGCCTATGTGGCAGCCAAGCGGCGGCTGTTCGACAGTCCGGATCTGAAAGCCGCCGTGCTCAATGCCGACGACGCCACCGGGCGCGAGTGGCTGGCGCGCGGGCGTGAAGGCGTGCTGCATATCGCCTATGGACAGGCCGTCGGCGTGACCGACTATGCCCGCTTCGTCCGCATCGAACGCGTGGCGGCCCGCGCCGACGGTCTGGTGGTCGATTTCGCCACGCATCTTGGGAGCGCGACCCTGGCCAGCCCCCTGGTCGGGACATTCAACGCGTGGAACCTGGCTGCCACGCTGGCGGTGCTGCTCGTGCGCGATGTGTCGCTGGTCGAGGCCGTCGAGGCGCTGGCCGCGGTCCCGACCGTGCCGGGCCGCATGGAACGCATCGACGTGACCGACGATCAACCGCTGGTGATCGTCGATTATGCGCACACGCCCGGCGCACTCGAGGCGGCCCTGTCGGCGCTCTCGGCCCATGTCGAAGGCCGGCTGCTGTGTGTTTTCGGTTGCGGCGGCGACCGCGATCGCGGCAAGCGCGGCCTGATGGGCGCGATCGCCGCACGCCACGCGGATCGGTTCTGGATTACCGACGACAATCCGCGCAGCGAGGATCCGGCCGCGATCGTGGCCGATGTGCTCGACGGGATTCCCGGGGCGGTCACCGCGGCCGCGCGCTACGACATCGTGCATTCGCGCGGCGAAGCGATCGCCGCGGCGATCGCCGCGGCCGCGCCCGGCGACGTGGTGCTGATTGCGGGCAAGGGCCATGAGTCCACCCAGCAATATGGCGACGACATTCTTCCTTTCGACGATCGCGTGGCCGCCCGCCACGCTCTGGAGGCGGCATGAAGGGCCGGTTGTCCGAATTCGCGCTCGCGCTGGGCGCCCGGTTGATCGGTGACGACGCCGTATTCGACGGCGCCAGCATCGATACCCGGCGTATTGCCCGCGGCGCGCTGTTCTTTGCCCTGGCCGGCGAACACGCCGACGGTCATGATTTTGTTGCTGCCGCCGGTGCCGCCGGTGCCGCCGCTGCCGTGGTGGATCATGCCGTGGCGGCCGATGTCTCGCAGCTGGTGGTCGACGACGTCATGGACGCGCTCGGGCGCGCGGCGCGCCTGGCCCGCGCCGGTTTCGCCGGGCCGGTGGTGGGCGTGACCGGCTCGAACGGCAAGACCACGGTCAAGCAGATGATTTCGGCCATCTTCTCCGTGGCCGGGCCGGTCATGGCCACCGATGGCAATCTGAACAATCACTTGGGCGTGCCGCTGACCTTGATGCGGCTGGACGCCTCGGCCGAGCGGGCCGTGATCGAGATGGGTGCCAACCACCCCGGCGAGATCGGCCAGCTGGCGGCGGTTGCGCGCCCGGATGTCGGGGTGATCACCAACGCCGGCTGGGCGCATCTGGAAGGCTTCGGGTCGCGCGAGGGTATCGCGCGTGCCAAGGGGGAGTTGTTCATCCGGCTGCCGGAGGGCGGCACGGCGGTGATCAACGCCGACGACGACTATGCCGGACTATGGCGCGAACTGGCCGAGGGCCGGCGCATCGTGACCTTCTCGATGGATGCCGGGCGCGCCGCGACCGTTTATGCCGACGATATCGAACTGGCCGGCGACGGCGCCCGGTTCACCCTGCATACCCCGGGCGCGTCCACGCCGATCACGCTGGCCCTGGCCGGACGCCACAATGTGGCTAACGCGCTGGCCGCCGCGGCCGTGGCCGTCGCGGTCGGGCTCGATGGCGCGACCATCGCGGCGGGCCTGGCCCGCACGGCGGCAGTCGCCGGGCGGTTGGCGATCACGCCCGCCGCCCACGGCGCGCGCCTGGTCGACGACAGCTATAACGCCAATCCGGGGTCGCTGGCGGCTGCATTGTCCTGGCTCGGTCAGCAGCGCGGGGCGCGCTGGGCGGTGCTCGGCGACATGGGGGAGCTGGGCGACTTCACCGAGTCGGCGCATTACGACGCCGGTGTGGCTGCGCGTGAAGCGGGCATCGAGCGCTTGTTCGCCACCGGCGAGCACAGCCGGCTGACGGTTTCGGCCTTCGGCGAAGGCGCCGCCTGGTACCCCGATCACGATAGCTTGAACGCCGCTCTAAACGGTGCGCTCGCGGCCGCCGGGAGCGACGACGTGATCGTGCTGGTGAAGGGGTCACGCAGTGCCCGCATGGATCGGGTGGCCGAGGCGCTGCGCGCCAACGGCGAACCCAGGGTGGGCGCGCCATGCTGATGTACCTCGCGCATATGCTGGAGCCTGTCTTCTCGGGCTTTCGTGTGTTCCAGTTCCTGACCTTCCGCGCCATTCTCGGCGTGCTGACGGCGATGATCTTCAGCTTCGTGTTCGGCCCGATCCTGATCCGCAAGCTGACCTTCCACCAGATCGGCCAGTTCGTGCGCGACGATGGTCCGCAGAGTCATCTGGTCAAGGCCGGCACGCCCACCATGGGCGGTACGCTCATACTGGCCGCGGTACTGGTCTCCACGCTGCTCTGGGCGGATCTGACCGACGGCTGGGTGTGGCTGGTGATGTTTGTGACCGCCGCCTTCGGCGTGGTCGGATTCGTCGACGATTACAAGAAACTCAAGTTTGGCAACAGCAAGGGCCTGTCCGCGCGGGCGAAATACGGCGCGCAGACCGTCATTGGCCTGACGGCCGGGCTGTGGCTGTATATGGTGGCCGGTTCCGGCGCCGAGACCAGCGTGCTGATTCCGATGGTCAAGAATGTGGCCATTCCGCTGGGATCGGGCTACATCATCTGGACCTATCTGGTGATCGTGGGCTCGTCCAACGCGGTCAACCTCACGGACGGCCTCGACGGGCTGGCCATCATGCCCTGCGTGCTGGTCGCCTCGGCGCTGGGCATCTTCGCCTATGTGACCGGGCACGCCGAATTCTCGCGCTATCTCGGTTTCACCTATATCCACGGCGCGGGCGAGCTGTTGATCTTCTGTACCTCGATCGCCGGCGCCGGACTGGGCTTTCTATGGTTCAACGCCTATCCCGCCCAGGTCTTCATGGGCGATGTGGGTGCGTTGGCGCTGGGCGCCGCCCTCGGCGTGGTTGCCGTCGTGGTGCGCCAGGAGCTGATCCTGGTCGTCATGGGCGGGATCTTCGTCGCCGAAACGCTGTCGGTGATGATCCAGGTCGCCGGTTACAAGCTGACCGGCCGGCGCGTGTTCCGCATGGCGCCCCTGCATCATCACTTCGAACTCAAGGGCTGGGCCGAGCCCAAGATCATCGTGCGGTTCTGGATCATCACCCTGGTATTGGTGCTGATCGGTCTGTCGACGTTGAAAATCCGATGAACGACTGGAAAGCACAACTCGCGAATGCCCGGGTGCTGGTGGTGGGCTGCGGCGCGACCGGCGCCTCGGCGGCCCGCTTTGCCGCGGCTGCCGGTGCGCGCGTGCGTGTGGTCGACAGCCGCGAGAAGCCGCCGGCCGCCGACGCGCTGGCCCGCGACTGGCCGGCGATCGGCATCGTGGCTGGCGGGCTGGATCCGGCCACGCTCGAGGGCGTCGACCATGTCGTGATCTCGCCGGGTGTCGATCTGCGCGAGCCGTTGATCGCGGCGGCGCGCGCGGCCGGGCACGAAATCATCGGCGATATCGAGTGGTTCGCCCGTGTGGCCAATGCCCCGGTCGTGGCGATCACGGGCTCCAATGGCAAATCCACGGTCACGGCCTGGATCGGCGAAATAGCCGCCGCCAGCGGCCGCCGGGTGGCCGTCGGTGGCAATTTCGGCACGCCGGCGCTCGACCTGCTGGCCGCGGATATCGATCTCTATGTGCTGGAGTTGTCCAGTTTCCAGCTTGAGCTGACCGAGCGGCTGCACTGTGTTGCCGCCACCGTGCTCAATGTCAGCGCCGATCATATCGATCGCCACGGCAGCCTCGAGCATTACGCCGGACTCAAGGCCCGTATCTTTCGCGCGGCCGAGCTCGCGCTGGTCAACGCCGATGACGCGCGGGTGGCGGCCATGGATACCCACGACGCCCGGGTGGTGCGTTTCGGCACCGGTGAGACGGCGGATTATCGGGTGATCGATGCCGGCGATGGGCTGTGGCTGGCGCGCGGGAACACGCCCTGGTTCGATGCGCGTCAATTGCAACTGGCCGGGCGCCACAACGCGGCCAATGCCGCCGCGGTCTGGGCGCTTGCCGAAGCGCTCGGCATCGACGCGGCCACGATTCGCGACGGGCTGCGGCACTTCGCGGGCCTGGCCTATCGCTGCCAGCTGGTCGCGGAGATCGATGGCGTGCGCTGGGTCAACGATTCCAAGGGCACCAATCTCGGCGCGATGCTCGCTTCGCTCACCGGCATGGATGGCCCGGTGGTGCTGCTCGCCGGGGGGCAGGGCAAGGGCGCCGACTTCGCAGCGCTGGGCGCCGCGGCTGGCGAACGCGCACGCGCGGTGCTGGTGTTCGGCGAGGACGCCGACGTAATCGCCGCCGCGGTGACCGGTCATGTGCCGGTTGAGCGCGTCGACACGCTGGCGGTCGCGGTCCGCCGCGCCGCCGAGATCGCGCAGGACGGCGATGTCGTGCTGTTGTCGCCCGGCTGCGCGAGCTTCGATCAATTCGACAACTATCAGGCGCGGGGCGAGGCCTTCACGGCGGCCGTCCGGGAGCTTGCGGCATGAAGAATCTCTTCGCCGCCGCTTATCTGCCCCGGGTCCGGCCCGATGTGTGGCTGCTGTCGACGCTGATCGTCATCGGCTGCCTCGGTCTGGTGATGGTCGGGTCATCCTCGGTCGCCGTCGCCGACCGCCTGTCCGGCGACCCGATGTATTTCTTCTATCGTCAGACGATCTACGCCCTGATCGGGTTGATCGCCGCGTTCGTGGTCTTGCACATCCCGACCCGGGTGCTGGCCGCGAATACCTTCACCCTGCTGGGCGCGGGCCTGGCGATGCTGGTGATCGTGCTGATTCCCGGTATCGGTCATTCGGTCAACGGCGCCCAGCGCTGGCTCCGTCTGGGCCCGGTGGCGATGCAGGTCTCCGAGCCGGCGCGCCTGTGCCTCGTCCTCTACATCGCCGGCTATGCTTCGCGGCGGCAGATGGATCTGGCCCGGACCTGGGCCGGGCTGTTCCGGCCGATGGTGTTTCTGGTCATCGCCTGCTTCCTGATGCTGCTCGAGCCGGATTTCGGGGCCGGGGCCATCCTGGTGGCCGTGGCCGGCATCATTCTGTTCGTTGCCGGCGCCCGCCTGTTCCATCTGGCCGTGCTGGGTGTGGGCGCGGCGGTGGCGCTGGCGGCGATGGTGCTTTCGTCGCCGTATCGCATGCAGCGGCTGGTGAGCTTTTCCGACCCCTGGGCCCATCCGTTCGCCAGCGGTTTCCAGCTCACGCAATCGCTGATCGCCATCGGGCGCGGGCACCTGTTGGGCGTGGGCCTCGGCAACTCGGTACAGAAACTGTCGTATCTGCCCGAAACCCATACCGATTTCCTGTTCGCGATTTATGCCGAAGAGTTCGGTCTGTTGGGTTCGCTGGTGCTGGTCGGCCTGTTCTCGATCGTGGTCTGGCGCGGCTTCGTGGTGGCGCGACGCGCGATCGACGTGGGCCAGTTCTTCGGCGGCTTTCTCGCCTATGGCCTGTCGGGCTGGTTGTCCCTGCAGGCGTTCGTGAACATGGCGGTCAATATGGGGCTGTTGCCGACCAAGGGGCTGACGTTGCCGCTGATGAGCTACGGCGGTTCGTCGCTGGTGATGATGTGCACGCTGTGCGCGTTGATCCTGCGCGTGGACCTGGAAAGCGCCGCGGCGGTGCGGGAGCGGGCCCGATGAACGTGTCGAGCCCGCATGTACTGATCATGGCCGGCGGCACCGGCGGCCATGTGTTCCCGGCGCTGGCCGTGGCGCGCGCGCTGACCGCCCGGGGTGCGACGGTGTCGTGGCTGGGCACCTCGTCCGGCATCGAGTCCCGTCTGGTGCCGGCCGAGGGACTGACGCTGCATACCATCGACGTCGGCGGCCTGCGCGGCAAGCATCTCACTACGCTGCTGGCCGCGCCCACGAGCATGGCGCGGGCGTTGTGGCAGGCTCGGCGCGTGCTCAAGGCCGTGCGGCCGGCGCTGGTCATCGGCATGGGCGGTTTCGCCTCGGGCCCGGGCGGCCTGATGGCACGCATGACCGGTACGCCGCTGCTCATCCACGAACAGAATGCTGCCGCTGGGCTGACCAATCGCGTGCTGGCGCGGCTGGCGCAGACGGTGCTGCAGGCGTTCCCGGATACGTTCGACGCCGCACGCCGGCCACGAACGGTGGGGAATCCGGTGCGTGCCGATATTCTCGCTCTGCCCGCGCCGGCGGCCCGCTGGGCTGAACGCCAGGGCCCGATACGATTGCTCGTGCTCGGCGGCAGCGGCGGGGCGCTGGCGATCAACGAGCGCGTGCCGGCGGCGCTGGCAGGGCTGGACGAGGCGCGGCGGCCGCAGGTCTGGCATCAGGCCGGGCGTACGCTGGACGCCGCCGAGGCCGCCTACGCCGAACACGGCGTGGCCGGGCGCGTGGAAGCGTTCATCGACGATATGGCCGAAGCCTACGGCTGGGCCGATCTGGTGGTCTGTCGTTCCGGCGCGCTGACCGTGGCAGAGCTGGCCGCCGCCGGTGTGGGCGCCCTGCTGGTGCCGTATCCGCATGCGGTCGACGATCACCAGCGGGCCAACGGCCAGTACCTGGTCACGGCCGGCGCGGCACGGCTGGTGGATCAGGGTGAACTGAGCGCCGAGCGGCTGGCACGGGAGCTGGCCGAACTCATGCCCGATCGCGCGGCCTTGCTGGCCCGGGCCGAGGCCGCCCGGGCGGTCGCCTGGCGCGAGTCGACGAATGACATCGTCGACGCCTGTTACCAGACGCTGGAGGTCGCGTGATGGCGCTGGACGGATCCGCAATCAATCAGGGCTTCGAGCCGCTCATGCACCGCCCGATGCGTCGTGTGCGCACGGTCCACATGGTGGGGATCGGCGGCGTGGGGATGGCCGGCATCGCGCGTGTGCTGATCAATCTCGGCTACGACGTCACCGGCAGCGATGTGAAGGACAGTGCGACGACGCAGTCGCTGGCGGCGCTCGGGGCCACGGTCTATCTCGGCCACAGTGCCGACAATGTGGCCCGGGCCGATGTGGTTGTGGTATCGACCGCGGTGGCGCAGGACAATCCGGAAGTGGTGGCCGCGCACGACCGTCTGGTGCCGGTGGTGCGGCGTGCCGAGATGCTGGCCGAACTGATGCGCTTTCGCTACGGCATCGCGGTCGCCGGCACGCATGGCAAGACCACGACTACCAGCCTGGTGGCCTCGCTGCTGGCCGACGGCCATCTCGACCCCACTTTCATCGTCGGCGGCAAGGTGCTGGGCGCGGGCTCGAACGCGCGTCTGGGCGAGGGCCCATATCTGGTCGCCGAGGCCGATGAGTCGGATGCGTCGTTTCTGTTTCTCACGCCGATGATGGCGATCGTGACCAATATCGACGCCGATCATCTGGAAACCTACGGCGGCGACTTCACGAAGCTCACCGACACCTTCGTCGAATTCCTGCACCACCTGCCGTTCTACGGTCTGGCGGTGCTGTGCGTCGACGATCCGGTCGTGCGCCAGATCCTGCCGGACGTCGGCCGTCCGATCACTACCTACGGCATCGATCAGGCGGCCGATTTCCGTGCCGAGAACCTGCGCTTCGACGGTACGGGCACGCGTTTCACGCTGCGCCACAACGGCGACGAGGGTCTCGACGTGCATCTGAATCTGCCCGGCCGCCACAACGTGCTCAACGCGCTGGCGGCAGCGGCCGTGGCCCACGAACTCGGGGTGGACATGGCCTCGATCGGTGCCAGCCTGTCGCAATTCGCCGGCATCGGCCGACGCTGCGAGGTGCACGGCGAGATCGATTTCGGCGGCAAGCCGGCGCTGTTGGTCGACGACTACGGTCATCATCCGCGCGAGCTGTCTTCGACCATCGCCGCCGCCCGCACGGCCTGGCCGGATCGGCGTCTGGTCGTGGTTTTCCAGCCGCATCGCTATAGCCGAACCCGTGATCTGTTCGAGGACTTCGCCCAGGTGCTGGCGGATCTCGACGTGCTTGTGCTGTGCGAGGTCTATCCGGCCGGCGAAACCGCGATTACCGGCGCCGATGGCCGGGCGCTGGCGCGCGCAGTGCGTGCGCGCGGGCGGGTCGATCCGGTGTTCGTCGACGACGTGCAGGCCTTGCCGACAGTGCTGGACGGCGTGGTCGCCGAAGGCGATGTGGTGTTGACGCTCGGCGCCGGCGATATCGGTGCCGTGGCGCAGCGCCTGGTCGCCCGCGGCCGGGGGGGGAATCCATGAGCGCGCGGAGCGATGGCCTGCACAGGTTCCCGGCGACCGCTGCGCGCGTGGCGACAGTGTTTGACGTGCTCGGTCAGAACAACGATCGGGGAGGACGGACATGAAATGGATCAATGCACGGCGTCTGCGTGACGGCGCCCTCGGCGCCATTGTGCTGCTGGGTGTGGCCGCCTGTACCTGGCAGGGTATCAAGCCCGACAACGCGGGGCCGCGCCGGCTGTACATCAGCGGCAAATCGGCTCATGTTTCGGACCAGCAGATCGCCCAGATGGCTGCGCCTTACCTCAAGGCGTCGTTCTTCGATGTCGACACGGCAGCGCTCAAGGCGCGCATCGCGAGCCGGCCGTGGCTGACCGACGTGCGCGTCTCACGCCACTGGCCCGATGGCGTGGTGGTGCATGTTGCCGACCACAAGCCGGTCGCGGCCTGGGGGGACAAGAGTGTGCTGGCCGCCGACGGCCAAGTGTTCACGCCGGATACGCGCCCGCAGGGATTGATCCAGCTGAACGGGCCGGCGAAGGACAGCGCTAAAGTTTATGCACAATATCGCCATCTATCCGGTATCCTCGCCGGTCATGGTGTACATCTCGCCTCGCTTGAGTTGAAGGCGAGCGGTGACTGGCAGGCTCGACTCGACGATGGGCTCGAACTTCGGTTGGGTCGCGATCAGCTGGCGGCGCGCATGCAGCGTTTCGTTCGCTTCGCGCTTGCGCGTCCGCGGGCGCGCCGTGCACTGGCCGGCGCCGGTTACGTCGACCTGCGCTACAGCGATGGTTTTGCCGTGGGCGGCAGTCGCCACGAGACCGCTTCGGCGAGTCATGAGGAGTCAGTCGGATGAGCAAACGGCCTGAACAGAATCTCATCGTCGGCCTGGATATCGGCACGTCGAAGGTGGCGTGCATCGTTGCCGAGTCCAACAACGGCGAAATCGAGATCATCGGCCTGGGCACCGCGCCGTCCAAGGGCATGAAGAAGGGGATGGTGGTCAATATCGAGTCGACCACCGACTCGATCCGGCGTGCCGTCGAGGAAGCCGAACTGATGGCGGGCTGCCGTATCCAGTCGGTGCACTGCGGCATCTCGGGCGCGCACGTGCGCTCGCTGAACTCGCACGGCATTGTCGCGGTCCGCAACAAGGAAGTCACCGAGTCCGACATCGAGCGCGTGATCGACGCCGCCTGTGCGGTCGCCATCCCGGCCGATCAGAAGATTCTGCATGTGCTGCCCCAGGAATTCGCGGTCGATGACAACGAAGGTATCCAGGAGCCGGTCGGCATGTCCGGGGTGCGGCTCGAGGCCAAGGTGCATATCGTCACCGGTGCCGTGACCTCGGCCCACAACATCCAGAAATGCGTGGCGCGCTGCGGTCTGGAAGTGTCCAAGCTGTCGCTGGAGCAACTGGCGTCGTCGTATGCGGTGCTCACCGACGACGAAAAGGATCTCGGGGTGGCGCTGGTGGATATCGGCGGCGGTACGTCCGATATCGCCGTTTTCGTCAACGGCGCGATCCGGCATACGGCAGTGATTCCGATTGCCGGCGACCAGGTCACCAACGATATCGCCGTGGCGCTGCGCACGCCGACCCAGCATGCCGAGCAGATCAAGATCCGCTATGGCTGTGCGCTGCCGGAACTGATCACCGATGACGACGCCATCGAAGTGCCGAGTGTCGGCGAGCGCCCGCCACGGCGGCTGTCGCGCTACACCCTGGCCGAGGTGATCAAACCGCGCTACGAAGAGTTGTTCATGCTGATTCACAAGGAGTTGGTACGGTCCGGCTTCGAGGATCTGCTGGCCGGCGGCGTCGTGATCACCGGCGGCTCCTCCAAGATGGAAGGGCTGACCGATCTGGCCGAAGAGGTCTTCCACATGTCGGTACGCCTGGGTACGCCGCAGAAGGTGCGGGGACTATCGGACGTAGTGCGCAACCCGATCCATGCCACCGGCGTGGGTCTGCTGGAATTCGGTCATCGCACACAATCCAAGGGTGGCATGCATGTGCCGGCGCAGGACAACAGTTTTGCTCAGGTCTGGGAGCGCATGAAGGCCTGGTTCCAGGGCAATTTCTAGGACACGGTTTCCGGGGCTATCGTTCGGGGCGCGAGGGACGCAAGCGGTTTTCCGCAAGGAAAAGCAGGGCAACGCAAGAGGTGCAACATGCCAGAAGTATTTGAGTTCGCGGATCAGACCAATACACAAGCAGTAATCAAGGTCATCGGCGTCGGTGGCGGTGGTGGCAACACCGTCAACCAGATGGTCGCCGGCGGCATCAAGGGTGTCGATTTCATCTGTGCCAACACCGATGCGCAGCATCTGGAACGCTGTGACGCCGATGTGCTCGTCCAGCTCGGCATTAACATTACCCGCGGGCTGGGCGCAGGCGCGGATCCGGCCGTCGGCCGTCAAGCCGCCGAAGAGGATCGCGATCGCATTCGCGAATCCATCGAGGGCGCCGACATGTTGTTCATCACCGCCGGCATGGGCGGCGGCACCGGCACGGGCGCCGCCCCGGTCGTGGCCGAGATCGCCCGCGAGATGGGTATTCTCACCCTGGCCGTAGTGACCAAACCATTTCCGTTCGAACGCGGCAAGCGCATGGAAGTGGCGCAACGCGGTATCGACGAACTCGGCGGCTTCGTGGATTCGCTGATCGTGATTCCGAACGAAAAGCTACTGACCGCGCTCGGCAAGTCGATCACGCTCAAGAACGCCTTCCAGGCCGCCAACAACGTGTTGCATAACGCGGTGCAGGGCATTTCCGACCTGATCACGCGCCCGGGCATGCTCAACGTCGACTTCGCCGACGTGCGCAAGGTCATGAGCGTACAGGGCATGGCGATGATGGGCCGGGCTTCGGCCAAGGGTGAGGATCGGGCCCGCGAAGCCGCCGAGGCCGCGCTCGCCAGTCCGCTGCTGGATGATCTGTCGCTGCATGGCGCCCAGGGGCTGTTGGTCAACGTCACCGGCGATGAGAATCTCGGCATTCACGAGTTCCAGATCGTCAACGAGGTCGTGGCCGAGATGGGCGGCGACAACGCCGAGGTGATCATCGGCATGGCCGAGGACCCGGAAGCCGGCGACGAAATTACGGTCACCGTGGTCGCCACCGGTCTGGGCCAGCAGCAGCTCGAACAGCGCGAAGCGCCCCAGGCGATCAAGCGCGATTCGGCGGGTCAGATGCGTTACGAGGACCTGGATCGTCCGACCGTGATCCGGCAGTCGCCGCGCCAGGGCAATCGCGACAGCACGGCGGTCGATATGGATTACTTCGACGTGCCGGCGTTCTTGCGCAACCAGGCCGACTGAGGGGACGAACGCCGCACGACCGACATTGCGTTGCCGGGACGCCGCCGCCGATCTACAGCATCGGTCGGTGGCGGCATGTCGCCGCGCATCATATGGGCCGACTTTGCGCGTGTTCACGCGTTGAAACGACCGGATTAAGTCGGAATTAATACGCCCAGAATACACTCCGGCGCAAGATAGCAACTTATTGTGACGAAAAGGTTACGGTCGCGCCGGCGCGACCCGCTGAATGTCAGGGAAGACGCTCATGCTTCGACAGCGCACGCTCAAGAACCCGATCCGCGCCACAGGCGTTGGGCTGCATACGGGCCGCAAGGTCTACATGACGCTGCGCCCCGCCGAGGCGAATCAGGGCATCGTCTTCCGGCGCAGCGATCTCGATCCCGCCGTCGACGTGACGGCCAGCGCTTTTGCCGTGGGCGATACGACCCTGGCCACCACGCTCGTCAATGACGACGGTGTGCGCATCAAGACTGTCGAGCATCTATTGTCGGCCATGGCGGGCCTCGGTATCGATAATGCCATTGTCGAATTGTCTGCCGACGAACTGCCCATCATGGATGGCAGTGCTGGCCCTTTTGTCTTTCTGATCCAGTCCGCCGGCATTCAGGAGCTCGACGCAGCGAAGCGTTTCATCCGCGTCAGGCAGCCATTGGAAGTGACCGACGGCGACAAGTGGGCGCGGTTCGATCCATTCGATGGCTTCAAGGTGAGCTTCGCCATCGACTTCGATCATCCGGCCTTCGCCGAAGAGGCGCAGTCGGCGACCGTCGACTTCTCGACCACCTCGTTCGTTCGCGAGGTCAGTCGGGCGCGTACATTCGGTTTCATGCGCGATATTGAATATCTGCGCTCGAACAATCTGGCGCGTGGCGGGTCGATGGATAATGCCGTCGTGCTCGACGACTATCGCGTGCTCAATGCGGACGGCCTGCGCTACGACAATGAATTCGTGCGGCACAAGATCCTGGATGCCATCGGCGATCTTTATCTGTTGGGCAGCGGCCTGATCGGCAGCTATTCCGGCTACAAGTCAGGCCATGGTCTGAACAACAAGCTGGTTCGTGCGCTGCTTGAGCAGAAACATGCCTGGGAGGTGATTACCTTCGAGGACAGCGCGGCGTTGCCGATCTCCTATATCAATGCCCGGCCGGTGACCGCGGCCGCCGCGGCGTAGTGGACGCCGGCGTCTGGCTTGCCGTACCCATCGAGCCGGCCTTGCGCCGGCTCTTTTTTTGGCCGCGGCGCCGGATTGGTCGTTACGGCCTGATCATGGCGCTTGTGGAAGGCTTTAAGCCAGGCTGCCCGGGCGCGGCGAGGGCGTTATGCTCGCTTTACGCGAGAAAACGGCGGCAGGCCCTGATTCGCAGCGGCCCAGTCGGCGTTAGCGCAACACGCCGTCGCGATACAGTCGCCACAGTACCGGCCAGGCATAGATCAGCGGGTGGCGCCGCAGCTGCGGGGTGACCTCGATCGCGACCCCGGTGTGCCGTTCCAGTTTCCAGGCGGCGTAGTCGATTGCGTTGTCGAAGGTGAAGCAGGCCTTGGCCAGCCGCAGGACGGAAACCGCTCGTCCCGCGGGCGCCCGCAGCCGCCAGGCGCGAAGGGCGTGTCGGCGTTGGGCGGCGCTTGGCCGCCAGGCAATACGACCGTCCGCGCATTGCTCGGTCTCGAACGCCAGATGGGCGCGTGCCGTGTGCAGACGGCGGGCGTATTCGGGGCGATCGTGTTCGGCGATGCGCAAGCCGCGTTCGCCCCCCTCGGTGCGCAACTCGCCGCCGTAACTGAGCATGAGTGCGGCGCCAAACGCTTCGGCGGGCAGCATGGGAGGGGGCAGTGCCGGCAGGCTCTGGTCGAGCAGGGTGATCACGGCCTGGCCGCAACAGGCGCGAACCGCCTGGCGAATGCCGTCATTGGCGGCGTACACGATGGCCACGGGTTGCGCGAACCGCCCCCAGAGACTCGACAGCCAGCCGCGGGCGACGCCGTCGCGCAAATCGTCGAGGGTGACTACCGCGTACTTGCAGCGCAGTGTCGTCGCCGCGGTCCCGCACTCCAGGTAATAGACATTTGGTGGCAACAGTCGGTTGGCCGCGGCAGCCGCGCGACTGGCGTGCGCCGCGCGGTAGCGATCGACCACCACATAGAAATCGACCAGCCCCGCGGTCGGGTCGCCGCCGCGCAGGCAGGAGCCGTAGTACACGATCGCGCGCACGGCTTGTCGATGACGCCGTCGCACCGCCTCGATCAGCGGCCGGAGCGCGTCGACCTGCCCGCTTTCGCACGGGCCGGCTATGGCCTGGAGGGCGGCGGCATCGGCACGTGGTTGATCCATGGCGCGATCAGAGACTCAGAAAGGGAACATGGCCGGCCACGGACAGGCGGACCGGGCCGTCGTCGGGGCGACTGCGATAAAATTCGCCGTCGACGATGAATCCGTCGTCGAACGCCAGTCGGAGCTCGTGGCTGTTGTGGCTGACGTAGCCGGCGCCTTCCGCGGCCTTGAAGCCGCGCGACCAGCCACGCGCGACAAAGGGCAGGCGCAGCAGGAAGCGCGAGGCATTCTGGCTGATCGTGGTCCAGGCGATCGGGGCCTGTTCGCGGCCCCAGAACGGGTGGAAACTCAGGACCAGCCGATCGAGGGTCGAAGCCACCATCAGCAAGGTGGGATCGTCCACTGTGCGGCCTGCGTCGTCGACCAGGCGAATCCGGGTCGGGGCGAAATGCCGGCGGTCCTGCAGGGCTACGGATTTGAGGAAGCGCAGGAACGCCAGGCCCGGGCCGGCCTCGCCCCGAAGGCCTTTGCTATGCAGGTTCTGCTGGGTGTACTGAACGGCGTGGTGCACCGCGCCGACACCGAAAAACATCCCGCATACGGCGGGTTGGCTGTCCGAGGCCTGGATGCGCAGCACGGCGCGATCGGCGATCGTGGCGCGGCTTTGCCGGCCGCCCGAGGCCGCCCAGTCGAGCAGGGGCTGCCAGCCGCGACGCCGTACATCGACGAAACCCACGTCGCGGGCGGTCATGTTGGTGCTGCCAGTGGGCACGAGGGCGAGTACCGGCAGCGTATCGAAAAGATCGTCGAGCAACACATGACTGAGCACGCACTGCACGGTGCCGTCGCCGCCGGCCACGGCCAGTGTATCGACGCCGAGCGCGGCCAGCTCGGTGACCGCGCGCGCGATATCTTCGGGTTGCTTGGCCTCGATGGCGGGGACGTCGGTCGGAACCGGATGTCGCCCCCAGCGCCGCCGGTGGCGACCGCTCTGCGAGTTGTAGATGATGCCCAGTCGCCGCGGCGCACGCTGCGGATATGACGCGGACAGACCTTCGGTTTCGGCCATCGGCGGATCGGCGTTCAGTAAAAACGCCTAGTCTATCTTAGTTGTCGGCAGGCGCTGGCCGCGGGCGCAGCCGAAGACTCAGCTGCCGGCGCGCAGAATCGCCTCGACCTGGCGCAGGTCGGCGACTGAATCAACGTCGACGGCGGCATTGGGCTCATTCAGTAGTATCGGCCCGGCCTTCAGGCCATGGCGTTTCGACAGCCCGTTGAAGGCAGCCTCGAGTGACAGTGCGCGCGCGGCATAGCGTGCCAGCGCGACCCAGCCGAGCATGCCGGCGACGATACGCGCGGGATGCTTGCGTTCGTTCTCGACCTGGCGCCAGCGTTCGACCAGGCGGCGCCCGGCCGGGCGGTACACGGCGAACAGGTTGCAGCCGCAGTAGGCGCCTGGGCCCAGCCGGGTCGCGGTGCGCCGGCTGGCGGGATAGGCCGCCCGGACGCGCGCGTAATCCACCAGGCCCACGCCGAGATCGAGATCGCGATCCGGTCGGCACATGGCGGCGACCATGTCGGGGGTGAGTAATGCGTGGTCGGCCGTAGTGATGAGCGCCGGCCGCCCGACGGCAATGGTGTCGAGCGCGGCCAGGGCGCTGGCCACGGGTGAGAGCCCGGGCGCGATCCAGCGCGCATCGGCCGCGGCGATCAGCGCGCGCAATGCGGGGTTGGTATCGACGATGGCGGTGTCCGGGCCGACCACGCGGCATTCGCTGATGTCGTCGCAGCGCGCCAGCGTATCCAGTACCCGGCCCAGCAACGGCTGGCCGGCCACGTCGGCCATTGCCTTGCACCCGGCGCCGGTGGCGCGGGCCACGGGATCGTCGGCGCCGCGGTCGCCGGCGAGGACGATGGCAACCCAGCCGCGAGTATCCGCGTCCTGCCCGGTCACAGTGCCTTCCGGTAGATCCGATAGGTCTTGTAAGCGCTGGCGCCCAGACGCTCGATGATGTCGCGCATGCCCTTGTTGTCCTCGAGAATCCACGACAGCTCACAACCGGTGGCGCCGTGCTTGCGCAGGCTGGTCTGCATGGCAGCGATTACACCGAAGGCCAGGGCGGCGCCGAGCGGGCCATCCTGGTAGGCCTGGCGCACGCCCATCAATGGTACCCGGGAAGTCTTTGGGAACCGCACCTTGAGCCGCCACAGCAGTTTCGCCACCGCGACCGGAGATAGGCGCCCGTCCAGATCGCGCGCGGCCTCGTTGAGGTTGGGCAGGCCGACGATGAAGGCGGCCGGCGTTCCGTTCACCTCGGCGATCTGTACCAGGTCGTCGGCGATCAGCAGTTTGAGTGTATTGCCCATGTCGCGGAATTCGGCCTCCGTGAACGGCACGAATCCCCAGTTGTTGGCCCAGGCGTCGTTGAAGATATCGCGCAGGGTGTCGAGTTCTTCGGTATAGCGCGAGCGGTCGATTGGGCGGATGCGCATGCGGGATTGATAGCGCGCGAGCAGCCGCTGCATCGCCTTCGGGTGCTCGAAGGCCAGGTCGACCCAGTAGGCGAGCGTGTCCACGGCCTTGCTGTACCCCTCGGCTTCCACGTGGGGCGCGTAGTAGTCGCGGCCGTGGCCCATCATCATCATGGGGGGCGTGTCGAAACCGTCCACGAGCAGGCCGCATTCATCGTTGATGGTCAGATTGAAGGGGCCGTGGACGGCGTCCATGCCGCGCTCGGCCAGCCATGTTTCGGCCGTCGCGAGCAGGCCGGCGAAGACCCGGGGGTCGTCGATCGCCTCCAGCATGCCGAAGTAGCCGACCCGGTCGCCGTGTTCGCGTTCGCGCAACGGATCGATCTGGGCGGTGATGCGGCCGACCGGCCGCCCGTCGATCCACGCCATCCAGGCCTGCCAGTCCAGGTGCTCGAACGCAGGATTGTGCTTCGCCGACAGATGCATGCGCCGTTCGATATGCAGTGGCGCGCGCCATTCCTTGCGATCGGCATAGATCGCGTGCGGCAGGCGTATGAAGCGCTTGAGATCGCGGGTCGACGCGATCGGCGTGATGGTGACGGAGGAGGATTGTTCGCTAACTGCCATGAGTGGGTCCCGGTCGTTCTCGCGCGGGCAATATACGTCAGGAGTATGTCCAGCGACCAATGCATGCCCGGGCCGGCCGCACCGGCCGTGCCGCGTTAACGTCCCGGTATTTCTATTTTAACGGAAAATTAATGACCGCTCTGGCAGCATCCGCGCGCAGTCGAGCGGCGTAGACCCCGTTGTCGGTGACCCGACAACCCGCGGTGCCCTCGCATTCACCCCTTCACAAGCTCGTCGGCGCTTCATGCCTAGTGCAAAAGCCGCCGATTTGCAGTAAAATTTGAGGATTGATGGCACGTGCAACAATGGTCGATCGGGGGCCGGGCCGTTCAGGCTGTGTGCCGGTGCGGTTCTCGACAATAAATGCGTCGGTTGGAGTGTCTGTCAGCCAGGCTGGCGGCCAGTCGAATTTTATCGGCGGGCGGTCGGTGGCGGCCATGATGCCGACGTGGGCCGTCCCGTCCCACGCTTGCGATATGACAACGCCACTTACGTTTGGGGTTGCCCCACGTTCGTTCAGAAAACAGGTAAATCGATGATCAAGCCAACGCCCACGGAACAGTGGCTATCGATGCGTCGGGGCGATTTCGCCTCGCTTGGAGACGCGCTCGACTACGCGGGCGAAGGCGAGACGGGTTTCAATTTCTATACCGGTCGCGGTGAATTGTCCGACGTGCTCAGCTATGCCGATCTGCGCCGCCGAGCGCGCGATACGGCGCAGCGGTTGATGTCGCTCAATCTGGGCGAGGGCGCGCGTGTTGCGCTCGTCGCGGATACCGTGCCCGGTTTCATGGTGTGTTTCTTCGCATGCCAGTACGCTGGCTATGTACCTGTCCCGCTGCCGGTGATCGTGGGTCTGGGCAGTCGGGATGCCTACATCCGCCAGCTGCGTTCGCTGCTTCAGGGGTGTCATGCCGACGTGGCCCTGGCGCCCGAGGCGTTCATGAGTTTTCTCGAGTCCGCCGCCGATGGCATGACGCTGTCGTTTCTCGGCAGTTACGACTCCCTGGATACGTTGTCGCCGGCCCAGGCTGAATGGCCGGCGTCGGACGCCACCCGTACGGCCTATCTGCAATACACCTCGGGCAGCACGCAGTTTCCGCGCGGGGTAGTGATCTCCCAGGCCCAGGTGATGCAGAATCTGTCCAGTATTCTGGAATTGGGCGTGCAGATGCGCGCCGACGATCGTCTGGTGTCGTGGCTGCCGCTGTACCACGACATGGGGTTGGTCGGTTTCATGCTGGCCGCGCTGACCTCGCAACGATCGGTCGATTATCTGGCGACGCGCGATTTCGCGATGCGTCCGCGTCAGTGGTTGTCGCTGATCAGCCGCAATCGCGGCACGATTTCGTTCAGCCCGTCGTTCGGCTATGAGCTGTGCTCGCGCCGTATCCGGCACAATGCCGACGATTTCGACCTGTCGAGCTGGCGGATTGCCGGTGCCGGCGCGGAAACCATTCGGCCGGACTCGCTGGATCGTTTCGCCGATACTCTGGCGCCCGCCAAGTTCGATCGCCGGGCTTTCGTGGCGTGCTATGGCATGGCCGAGTGTTCGCTGGCGATCAGTTTTGCGCCGCTGGACCGAGGGTTGGCGGTTGATCATGTCGACGCCGAGGCGTTGGCTGAATCCGGGGCCGCTGTGCCGGCCTCGTCCGAAAGTGATCAGCGGGCGGCACGTTTCGTCGAGTGCGGCGAAATCCTGCCCGAATACGATTTCGAGATTCGCGGCGACGCGGGTGAGGCGCTGGGTGAGCGCCAGGTTGGCACCGTGCATGTGCGCGGCCCGAGCGTCATGTCCGGCTACTTCGAACAGCCCGAGGAGAGCGCGCGCGTGCTTTCGGATGACGGCTGGCTCAATACCGGCGACCTGGGTTATCGCATTGGTCGCCGCATCGTGATTACCGGTCGCGCCAAGGATCTGATCATCGTGAATGGCCGCAACATCTGGCCGCAGGATCTCGAGTGGCTGGCCGAGTCCCAGCCCGAGCTGCGCCCGGGCGATGCACTGGCCTTCGCGGCGCCGTCCGAATCCGGCAGCGATGGCGCGGTGCTGGTCATCCAGTGCCGGGTGCGC
The DNA here is from genome assembly GCF_003177035.1 of Salinisphaera sp. LB1. NCBI lineage: Bacteria > Pseudomonadati > Pseudomonadota > Gammaproteobacteria > Salinisphaerales > Salinisphaeraceae > Salinisphaera > Salinisphaera sp. LB1. Next base: position 2,530,073 of record NZ_CP029488.1, read on the forward strand.
GATCCGCGGGATCGCGAGGCCTTGATCAAGCGGCTGGAAGGGCTGATGCGTCGCGAGTGTGGCGTCGAGTGTCTGGTCGAGGCGGTCGAACCGCATACCCTGCCGCGAACGTCGTCGGGCAAGCTTTCGCGGGCCGGCGCACGTCGTGACTATATCGAGCGGCTGGCCGAGCGGCTCCAGCGTCGACAGGCGACTTCGTCCGCCGAGGCGGCTGTGGTCGAAAGCGATCGACAGGCCGGCTAGAGTCTCGTGGCGGTTGTAGCAGTCACGGGCGCCACTGGCTTTATCGGGCGCGCCACGGTCGGCGCGTTACGCGCCGCCGGGCATCGGGTCCAGGCGCTGGCGCGCTCGCCGGAGGCCGCTGGCGCGATCCGTGCCATGGGCGCGATTCCGGTGCGTGGCGATCTGTCGAGTCCGGAGCGGTTGGCCGAGTTGGTATACCGCGTCGATGCACTGGTGCATTGCGCCGGCCAGGTTCGTGGCCTGTCGCATCGGGATTTCGCTGAGGTCAATGTGGCCGGTAGTGCGCGCCTGTTCGCGGCCGCGCACCGGGCTAGCTGCCCGGTGCTCGCCTTGTCGTCCCTTGCCGCACGCGAGCCCGCGCTGTCGCACTACGCGCTGAGCAAGCGCACCATGGAGTGCCTGCTGGCCGAATCCGATGCGCCGGTGCCGGCCTTCGTGCTGCGCCCGCCGGCGGTCTATGGGCCGGGCGATCGCGAGCTGGCCCCGTTGTTCGAGGCCATGGGGCGGGGCTTCGCGCCGATTCCTGGCAATCCGCGCGCCAGGGTTTCGCTGATTCACGTGCATGATCTCGCTGCCGCGATCGTGGCCTGGGTCGCGGGCGGCGCGCGCGCGAGCGGGATTTTCGAGATTCACGACGGCCAGGCCGGCGGCTACAGCTGGGACGATATCGTGGCCATCGCGGGGCGGCTGCGCGGCGCGCCGATCCGCCGCCTGGTATTGCCGGTGAGCGCGCTGCGGGCTACGGCTGCGCTCAACAGTGGTTGGGCGCGCCTTGCGGGGCAGGCGCCCATGTTCACGCCGGGCAAGCTGCGCGAGCTGCGTCATGCCGACTGGGTGGCCGACAATGCCTCGCTGGCCGGCGTCATCGATTGGCAACCGCAACTGGATCTGCAGGCGGGTCTGGCCGCAACCTGCGACTGGGCCGGCGCTTCGCCCGACAACGGATCAAACGATGAGCAACCGCTACGACGAAATATACGCCCATCTGAACGAATTGCTCGTGCCTTTCGTGCCCGCGGGCACGACGATCGAGCCCCAGACCCGGCTGGTGGACGACCTGGGGCTGGACTCGGTCCAGGTGATGGAAGTGTTGATGGAGCTCGAGGATCGGCTGGACGCCTCGATTCCGATGAACTTCCTGCCGGACGTCGAGACGATGGACGACCTGGTGAAAGCGATGAACGACAGTCTGGCGGCCTGAGTCTGTTCGACAAGTTCGAGCCGATCGCCCGCGTGCGTCGCGACATCGAGGCCTCGGGGATCGATCCCCTGGGGGTGCCGATCGAGCGTATCATTTCGGCCAGCGAGGGTGTGATCCGGGGGCGGCGCATGATTCTCGCCGGCACCAACAATTATCTCGGCCTGACCTTCGACGACAATTGCGTCGAGGCGGCGGTCGCCGCCGTGCGGTCCCAGGGTACCGGCACCACCGGTTCGCGCATGGCCAATGGCTCCTATGACGGGCATATTGCGCTTGAAGCCGAGCTCGCCGCGTTCTACGGCATGGGCCACGGGGTCGTGTTTTCCACCGGTTATCAGGCCAATCTGGGCATGCTGGCGGCCTTGGCTGGCCCGCGCGATACCGTGATGCTCGATGCCGATTGCCACGCCAGCATCTACGACGGACTCAAGCTCGGCGGCGCCCGGACGCTGCTGTTCAAGCACAACGACCCGGCCGATCTCGACAAACGGCTGGGGCGGCTTGGGGACGCGGCGGCGCATACGCTGGTGGTGGTCGAGGGCATTTACAGCATGCTCGGCGACATGGCCCCGCTGGCCGAAATCGTCGCGGTGGTCAAAAGGCATGGCGCTGCTATCCTGGTGGACGAGGCCCATTCCATGGGCATCGTGGGCAAGCGCGGGCGCGGCGTGGTCGAGGCCGCCGGTGTGATGGATCAAGTGGATTTCGTGGTTGGCACGTTCAGCAAGAGTCTGGGCGCGGCCGGCGGGTTCTGTGTGAGCCCGCACCCCGAACTCGACATGATTCGTTATGCCAGCCGTCCGTATATCTTCACGGCGTCCCCGGTGCCGTCGGTGATCGCCTCGGTGCGCGCGGCGCTCGCGCGCTTGCGCGATGACAACAGTCTGCGCGATCGCATCTGGGACAACGCCAATCGCCTGCATCGCGGTTTGTCACGCGCTGGCTTCACACTCGCAGCACCGCCTGGCCCGGTGGTGGCGGCGATATTCGAGTCGCGCGCGACGGCGCTTGGTTTCTGGCAGGGGCTGCTGGATCGCGGCGTGTATGTGAACCTGATGCTGCCGCCGGCCACCCCGGCCGGGAAATGCCTGATTCGAGCGAGCCTCAGTGCGGCGCACAGCCGTGGGCAGATCGATCATATCGTGGCGGCCTTCAAGGATATCGGTGCGCCGCTGGCCAAGGCGGTGTAAGCGTCCGTGAGCCGCCCCCTCCCGCCGTTTCTGCGCGCCGATAGCGGGTGTCGGAGCCCATGAGCCGGCCCCGTCCGGCAAGTCCGGAGGTGACGCTGATAACAGGCGCCTCGCAGGGGATTGGCTATGCTCTGGCCCTGGAATTGGCGCGGCGTGGCGATACGGTCGCCGTTCTGGCGCGTCGCCGGGCCGAACTGGATGAACTGGTCCGGCGCATCACCGTCGAGGGCGGGCGTGCACTGGCGGTGACCGCCGACGTGACCGACCGGGCCGCACTGGCTGCGGCGGCGGATCGGGTGCGGGCCGAGTTCGGCCCGATTACGCGTCTGGTTGCCAACGCCGGCGGCGGATCCTCGACCCACGTGCGGCACTACGACGCGCAGGCGGTGGAAGACACGGTTCAGCTCAATTTGATGGGGACGGCCAACGCCGTCGGCGTGGTTCTCGACGACATGCTCGCCGCCGGGCACGGGCATCTGGTGGCCATGGGCAGCCTGGCGGCGATGCGGGGATTGCCGACCGCGGCCGCGTACTCGGCGGCCAAGGCGGGCGTGGCGAACTTCATGGAAAGCCTCGCTATTGATCTGCGTCATAGTGGCATCGACGTAACACTGTTAGAACCAGGGTTCGTGGCCAAGCCAGATTCGAAAAAGCGTCGAGGTCGAATGCGCATGCCGTTGTCTATCGCCAGCGCCCGGATGGCAACGGCCATCGTCGCCCGTCGGCGCTACTGGCGCGGCCCGACTGGTCTGGTATTTGCCGCCAACATACTGCGATTGCTACCTTTTTCGGTCTACAGTCGAGTGCTGGCCGGGCGAGGTCGGAGCGCCGATTCGTGAACATGCATTTCGACTACAACAGCGAGGCTACTTATGAGTGCTGATTCGTCCGGTATCGCCGGATTTCGACGCAAGGCCGTCAAGCGTTTCGGCAAGAAGCTGTTCCGCGGCACGCTGATGGATTTTCTCTCCGCCCAGTCCAAAATCCCGGACGAGCCGGTGCTCGACAACGCCTTGTTCCCCTGGGCCGAGGGCGTACGCCTGCAGTGGACGGCCATGCGTGACGAACTGGATCAACTGTTGGAGCGGCGCAACGCGCTGCCCAGCTTCCAGGAAATCAGCCCGGATCAGTCACGCATCTCCACTGACGATCAGTGGAAGACGTTCTGGCTGCACGGGTTCGGTGAGCGCATGGAGTTCGGCCGCAAGCTGTGTCCCGCCACATCCGCCGCACTCGATCAGATCCCCGGTCTGTCGAATGCCTTCTTCTCGATCCTCGGACCCGGCAAGCATATTCCGCGTCATCGCGGTGTGACCAAGGGACTGGTCCGCTGCCATATCGGGCTGCGGGTGCCCGATTCGTCCGAGCCATGTCTGATTCAGGTTGAGGACGTAGACTGCCACTGGAAGGAAGGCGGTATGTTCTTTTTCGATGATACCTATCGGCATGAAGTCTGGAACAAGACGGACGGCGAGCGCGCTGTCCTGTTGTTCGATATCGAGCGGCCCATGGGGCTGCCGGGCCGGGCCGTGTCGCGGGCCATGATCGCGGCGCTCAAGCGCACCGCGTATTTTCGCGATGCCATGGCCAACCAGCGGGCATGGGAAGCGCGCTACCGGGCGGCCACGGCCTAGATCGATGGGGAGCAAACGTCGATCCGGACGCTAAAGGCAATCGATCGATGAGGGGATGATCCATGGCGCGATTCTATTTTTCGGGCCGGCGTAGTCACGAAGTCGGCACATGGCGACGTCGCTTGATGTGGTGGAGTGAGGCGGCGTTGCTGAAGAGCCTCATCGGCCTGTTGCGCGTACTGCCGTTGAAAACCGCATTTGCGTTCGGCGCAGTGCTCGGGGAAGGCTTCGGGCGTCTGTCGCCGCGGGTCGAGAAGGTGCGCCGCAACCTGCGCGTGGTGTTCCCGGAGGCCGGCGGCGAGGAGCTGGACCGGGTTACCCGTGCGTCGTTTGCCAATGTCGGCGTGGCCATGGCCGAGCTGGCCAATCTCGACCGGTTGTGGCGCGATCGCGATGAGCGCATCGAGTTCAATGTGCTGCCCGGCGCCCACGTGCCGCGCCGCGACCGGCCGAGCGTGTTCGTGACGGCGCATTTCGGCCCGTGGCAGCTCACACCGTTGATCGGGCGCTATTACGACGTCCCGCTCCCGGTGATCTATGCCCCGGAACAGAACCCCTATGTCGATCGGACACTGAATCGCCTGCGCGCGGCCTTTGCCAATCCGCTGGTCTCGCGTGATGGCGGCATGCGCATGTTCATGCGCTCGTTGTCGCGGGGGGAGTCGATCGGCATGACCGTTGACACCCGTCTGGACAGCGGTGAAGTGGTGTCGTTCTTCGGGCAACCGGCGATGACCAACACCGCGCCGGCACGACTGGCGTTGCGCTTTGATTGCGATTTGGTGCCGATACTGGCCGAGCGCCTGCCCGGCGGGCGGTTTCGTGTGAACATTCACCCCCCGATCGTGCCGAGCCAGCCCGAGGCCAGCCGCGACGACAAGGCGCTGGACATGAGTCGCCAGATCAACGCCCTGTTCGAAAGCAAGATCGCGCGGCAGCCAGACCAGTGGCTCTGTCTCAGGCGGCGCTGGCCGGAGACGGTCGAGCAGCAGCACGCTTAGGCCGCGGCCGGGCCGTGACAGATACGACAATCGGGTATTGCAGAGGTAGAGCGCGTGGCAATTCGAACCAAACGGGTGGTTGAAACGTTCCTGGCGGGGGATCTGCGGCACGCAGAATCCGTTCAGACCCGCCCTTTATGTCTGAAGCTGCCGCCCAAGCCGGGCGTCACACCCAGCGATAAACCGGCCGTGCGCATTTTTCTTGGCACCGAGGCCGTGCAGTTTCGTGCCGAACGCGCCTTCGTGTGGTCGGTTGAGCGGGTCCGTGATCCGTCGCGGACCTACGAAATCCATCTGATGAAGGATTTCGCCGGTTTCGAGCGGCGGCTCTGGCTGACGGGCTTCACCAATTACCGCTTCATGATCCCGGAGCTGGCCGGTGGCCGTGGGCGCGCGATCTATAACGACGCCGATCAGATCTATCTGCGTGACCCGGCCGAACTGTTCGATCTGGACATGGGGGATGCGGGCGTGCTGTCGATCAACGACCGCGATACGTCGGTCATGTTGATCGACTGCGCGAAGATGATCGATCTGTGGAATGGCACCACCGCCCGCAAGGTCGGCAATCGCGAGCTGGAAAAACGCATGCGCGAGGCCGGATTGTGGGGCGATCTGGATAACAGCTGGAATGCGCGCGACGCCGAGTACGTGCCCGGTGAGTCCGGGCTGGTGCACTACACCACCATCCATAGCCAGCCCTGGCGCCCGACGCCACAGGACTTCGTCTATCGTGCGAACCCGGCCGGCGAGATCTGGTCGAGCATCGAGCGTGAAGCCGATGCCGCCGGTTTTCAGGTGTTCGGCCCGCGTCATCCCACGCCGGATTTCGCCGCGCGGGCGTCGCAGCGGCGCTTCGAGAGTCCGTCCGCGGCGCGCCTGGCCGATTTCAAACGCCTGATCGAGGATGCGGAGGCGGGCTCGATGGCGTATTACGGATACGATCGCCCCGAAAGCCTGGCCACGCTTGGCGATATGCCCGCCCGCATGGCGCGGCCGGAAAGCCTGGCCGACGGCGCGGCGCGTGAGCCGGTCGATGTGGTGGCCGCCGATGGGCTGGCGCAGCTCCCGGATCCGGACGTGGCGTGGGTGCTTGATTCGCTGTTCGCTCAGGCGCGTCGTGCGGTGATTGTTGCCGTGGCCATGGATGATAGCGCGCAGCGCGCGACTCCCGCCGATCCGCTCTGGTGGTATCAGCAGCTCGAGGCAGCCGGTCGGCGCGCCCCGACCCGGCATTGGCGCCTGGTCGTACGCAAGCCGCGCCTTGCATGTGCCCCGAAGGTATGGCGCTGGTCCGGCGGGGCGCTGCTGTCGACCACGCCGCGGGTATGGGCGCTGCTGCACTACAAGACGGGGCATCGCAGTCAGACACTGGGCCTGGCCGAAGCGCTGGGCTGGCGCGTCGAGCGCAAGGAAATCGTGCGGGCGCCGCTGCGTCATGGCCTGGCGATGGCGCGCGATGCGGTCGGTCTGGGCGGCCCGGGGTGGCCGGGCGACCTGAAGGCCCCTTGGCCGGACGTGATCGTGGCATCGGGATGGTTGCCGGCGGTGGCAGCGCGCGCCGTGCGCAAGCGCAGTCGAGCCGCCTCGCGGCTCGTTCTCATGGGTCGCCGCGGCGGCCGTGTCGGCGAAACCCAGGATATCGCGGTGGTCTGCCGTCATTTCCGCGTGCCGCCCAGTCCGCGTCAAATTGAAACGATCCTGCCGCCGAACAAGGTGGCCGCGAACCAACTCGCGGCCGCGCGCGAGCGCTGGCCCGAGCTGTTTCCCGCCGATCGTACGCCCCGGGTGGTCTGGCTGGTCGGCGGCGATAACGCACAGCACGCGCTGGATGCCACCACGGCGGGCGCACTCGCCGCACGCATTCAGTCGCAGACGACCGCGGCCGGCGGGGCGTTGGCGGTGTTGACCAGTCGTCGCACCCGGGGCGAAGCGGCTGAGGCGATACGCGCCCGGCTGGACGAGGCGGCGCAGTTTGTGCCCTGGCAGCCCGCAGGTGAGGATGAGAATCCCTATATCGGGTATCTGGCTGCGGCCGATATCCTGGTCGTGACCGGCGAGTCGGAATCGATGATTGCCGAAGCCGTGGCCGCCGGCAAACCGGTCTATATCGCACCGCTGCCCGATGCCCGGCCAAATCTGCGGCGGCGTGTGGCAGACTGGGTTGTACGTCAGGCCGAGCGTGATCGCTTCAATGCGCGCGGTTCGCGCCGGCCCCAGGAGGGGCTGCAGTATGCCTGCGCGCGTCTGGTCGATCGGCGCGTGTTTCTGCCGAGGCGCGATATGGCGGCCTTGCACGAATCGTTGGTGGCCCACGGCGTGGCGCGCATGCTTGATGACGCGCTCGAGTGCTGGCGGCCGTCGGCCTGGCACGAGACCGAATGGCTCGCCCAGCGTATTCGCGCCATGTTGCGAATTCCGGATGCCACCGGCCAAGGGGTCGATGTCGAAGCCGAGCCGATTGCGGCCATCCATGCCGGCTAGCGGGCAGGCCACAGAGCCGCCGCGGGTATGGGTGCTGCTGGGCGAGGGCGCCGGCGGGAACGCCCAGATGATCGCGCTGGCGGAGGCGCTCGGCTGGCCCTACGAGACACGCCAGTTGTCGTGGAACCGGCTCAATCATCTGCCCAACCCGATCATCGGCGCCCGGGCCTGCACGCTCGACCGGGCCGCCGATACGCTGGCCGCGCCATGGCCCGATCTGGTGATAGCGGCTTCGCGCCGCTCGGCGCCGATCGCGCGCTGGATCAAGAAACAATCGGGCGGGCGGACGAAACTCGTGCATCTGCTGCATACGCAGATGCCATTGCATCATTTCGACCTGGTGGTCACGCTGGCCCAGTTCCGTGTGCCGGATGCGCCCAACGTGCAGCGCAACACGCTGCCGCTCAACGTGGTGGCGCCCGAGCGGCAGGCCGAGGCTGCCGATCGCTGGCAGGGCCGGCTGGCCGCGTTGCCGCGCCCGTGGATCGCGGTGCTGGTCGGTGGCAACAGCTCAAGCTACAGGCTGGATGCCGCCACCGCGGCGCGCCTTGGCCGGCAGGCCGATGCCGCAGCGCGCGAGGCGGGCGGGAGTCTGCTGGTCACGACCAGCCGGCGTACCCCGACCGCGGCAGCCGAGGCCCTGGTGGCAGCGATTGACGTGCCGGCGGAGATCTATCGCTGGCGATCGGGCGATGCCGACAACCCATACGGCGCGTTCCTGGCGCTCGCGGATCGCTTCATTGTCACCGGCGACAGCGCCTCGCTGCCGGCCGAGGCTGCGGCCACCGGCCGGCCCGTGCGTTTGTTCGAATGGCCTGCGAAAAAACAAGTCAGGCGTGGATCCGGCACGCTCGCACGCTGGCATCAGCGGCTGGTGTATTGGGGCTGGTTGAAGCCTCGCCGCGATTTCGGCGCCTTTCATGCCACCCTCCGGGCGGCCGGTTTGGTCGATAACGCGACCCCGGCCGCCGTGCCGGACGACATGGCGGCTACCGTGGCTCGCATCCAGGCGCTGTTCGCGAATTGAATGCATTTGGACGTGGCCTTATTCTTTCTTCCCCCTGACGCGACTTGGCGTGTAAGTGATGCAATATCTTGACTTCGAACGACTGTCCCAGATCGAAACCAGCGAGTTCCGGAACGCGTATCCCTATCCCTGGCTCAATCCGGCGGCACTGTTGACCGACGCGGCCTACGACAAGCTGTACGAGACCCTGCCGACGGTCGACCAGATGGTTCCCAGCTTCGGCGTGAAACGCTCGCACGGGCAGAAGCCCCATGACCGCTACGCGCTGGAATACGACGAAAGCCTGGATATTGATCCAGCCTGGCATCAGTTCGTCGCGGAACTGAAGAGCGACCAGTACCACGCGTTTATCAAGCGAATGTTCGGTCGCGGCCGTTTCAAGCTCAATTTCCATTGGCACTATGCCCCGACGGGCAGCTCGGTGTCGCCGCATTGCGATGCCACACGCAAGCTGGGTTCGCATATTTTCTATTTCAGCCCGCCGAGTGTCTGGAAGCCGGAATGGGGCGGCGATACCGTCATTCTCGATGACCACGGGCGCTTCAGCCGCAAGTCGGCACCGGATTTTTCGGATTTCGATCAGGCGTTCGCCGGCGAGAGCATCGGCAACTACAGCCTGCTGTTTCAGCGCCAGGAACGCTCCTGGCACGGGGTGCGCGAGATCAATTGCCCCGAAGGCATGTATCGCAAGGTTTTCATCGTGGTGATCAACGATCGTCTGCGCGCCGGCATCCGGCGGCTCAAGGGACGCCTGGCGGGGGAAGCGCGCCGGGATGTCTGAGCCGGTACGACGCGGCGACGACATCGGCGCGGCAGCGCCGCCGCCCGATCCGGAGCGCGCCACGGTCGTCGTGGTACTGGGCGCTGGTCGGAGCGGCACTAGCGCGATCACGCGCGGCCTGGCCGCGCTCGGCGTCGATCTCGGCGATAAGCTGCGCGCGGGCAGCGGCAAGAATCCGACCGGGTTTTTCGAAGACCTGGACTGTCTGGCGATTGCCAAGAAGCTCAAGCAGCGGCTCGGTATTCGCGGTCACAGCCTGCGTCTCATCGATGAGGCCGAGTGGCACAAGGCCGGGCTGCAATCGCTCGTCGCCGAGGCCGCCGGGCTGTGGCGGCCGCGCTTCGGTGCCACGCCGCTCTGGGGCTATAAATACGCGCGTACCTTGCGCACGCTGCCCTTCTGGGCGCAGTTGCACGATGCACTCGATCTGGACGTGCGCTATCTCGTCGCGCTGCGCAACCCACTGTCGGTGGCCCGGTCGCGCGCCCGGATCAACCCGCAGCGCGGCCGTCAGGTCTGGTCCGACCTGGAGTGGCTGGTCAATGTCGTTCCGTATTTCGCTACCGTCATGGAGCGGCCGTGCGCGGTGGTGGACTTCGACCGGATGATGGCCGCGCCGCAAGCCCAGCTCGCCCGGGTTGCCCGCGATCTGGGATTGCCGACAGGCGCGGCCGAGCGTGCCGGCATCGAAGAGTACGCCACCCGGTTTCTACAGCAGGACAAGCCCAGCACGCGGTTCACACGCGACGACCTGTGGGCCGACCCGCAAGTCAACCGCTGGACCGCCGAGGGCTACACCTTGTTGAACAAGGTGGCGAACGACGAACTGCGCCTCGACGATGCCGAGTTCGTCGACCGATGGTCGCACGTGCACGCTGCGGTGACCGACCTCGGCCCGCTGTTGTCCGAATTCGATTACCTGCGTGGCCAACTCGTGCGCGCAGGTTGGAATCCGGCGAGCCCTTTCGAGCAGGCACGACAGGTCTGGCGGGATCTGCGGAGTCGTTAGCTGCCCAGCAGGTCGCCGGGCTGAAAAACCAGTGGCTCCGGACTCCATGCCGCTTGAGCGTGAAAATCGAACGGGTTCCGTCCCTTTAACGTCTTGAGTTTTGGCCTCCAGTCGGGAGCGATGACAGACGGGGCGCGACCGCACTCGTCCGGATGTGCCCCGCTGGCGGCCTGTCTTTCGGTTGCTGCCGGATTTTTCGTTGATCAGGCCCGGGCGGGCGCGCCCAATATTCAGGGTAGCCGGCTCACTTTTTGGCCCCCAGACAGCATGCGAGTCGCCGTTCCCGGATTTCCCGGAAACGAAGTCCTCTGTATTTGATGTACCGGCGCTTGGAAGCGCTGGTGTTTCGGCATTGCCGCGGCAGTGCAATGCAGGCCATGTCTTCCGGGTTAAACTACCCGGCAGTTGCAAGGGACGAATCGACGGATGCCGTGATGGGCAAATCTGTATGTACAATACAGATATTATGCTAGTAGGTTTATTTTTGTGCGAATAATTCAAGACCTTTTCAAACGCTACCCGGGACAGTGTCTGATCGTTTGGGTCTGTCTGGTGGTGTCGAGCATTGCTGAAGGTCTGAGCCTGTCGACACTGCTGCCGGTGCTGTCGATTGCCACCGGCAATTCGTCGCACATGGTGAACGGCAAGACTCAGGATTTTCTCAGCCAGGGACTGCACTGGCTGTCCATCAGTCCCACGGTTGCGGCCATGATCGGTATCGTGCTGGTGGGGCTGGTGTTCAAGGCCGTACTCACCCTCTTGGCCTATCGGCAGGTCGGCTATACCGTGGCGGCGATCGCCACCGAGGGGCGGTTGAAGTTTCTGCGTGCGCTATCGTCCTCGCGCTGGGAATACTTCCTCAGTCAGCGTACCGGCCGACTGTCGAACACAATTTCGACCGAGGCCTCGAACAGTGCCGATGCCTTTCAGAGCATGGCCAATCTGGTCTCACTCGCCTCGCAATCGGCCGTGTTCCTGTCGGTTGCATTGCTGATCAACTGGAAGGTCGCTGTGCTGGCCATGCTCATTGGCGCGGCTATCTTCGGCCTGCTCAAGATCATGGTGTCCATATCGCGCGATGCCGGTGCGCGCCAAACGAATTCGTTCCAGCAACTGATGGCATTGTTGACCGATTCACTGGCTTCGCTCAAGCCGTTGAAGTCGATGGCGAGAGAAGGCCAGATCGATCGCATGCTGGAGCGCCAGACACGTGAGCTGAACAGCGCCCTGCGGACCCGGGTCATGGCCCAGGAGGCGCTCAAGGCACTCCAGGAATTGCTGATCGGGGCGGTTCTGGTCGCCGGCGTCGGGGCTTCGCTGCTGATCTGGAAGTTGCAGCTGTCCGAGATCATGGTGCTCACCATTGTGCTTGCGCGCATGCTGACGCGTTTGAGCAAGGTGCAGCAGGAATACCAGAAGATGGCATCGCGTGAGGCGTTTTACTGGGCCATGTACGAGCAGATCGAAAATGCCCAGGCGGCTCGGGAGATGCCGTTCGGCAGCCGTCAGCCGAGCCTGGAGCAGGGCGTCACGCTGGAGGACGTGGGTTTCGGCTACCAGGGCAAGCAGGTTCTCAGCGATATCAATCTGCGGATCCCGGCCGGCGAGTTCACCACCCTGATCGGGTTTTCCGGTGCCGGCAAGACCACGCTGGTCGATTTGATCATCGGGCTGTTGCGTTCCGACGAGGGCCGGATTCTGATCGATGGCGTGCCGATCGACGAGATCGACATCCAGGCCTGGCGTTCGATGATCGGGTATGTGCCGCAGGACACGATCCTGTTGCACGACACGATTTACAACAATGTAGTGGTCGGCGACGAGAGCCTGTCCGAGGAGGCCGCCATCGAAGCACTCAAGCGCGCCGGTGCCTGGCGCTTCATCAGCGCTCTTGCCGACGGTATTCACACCAATGTCGGCGAGCACGGCGGGCGGTTGTCGGGCGGTCAGCGTCAACGCGTGGTCATTGCCCGTGCGCTGGTGCATCAGCCCCGCCTGCTCATACTCGACGAGGCAACCAGCGCGCTCGATCCGGAAACCGAGGCGGCGGTGAGCGCCACGCTGGCGGATTTGGGCAAGGATTACACGATCCTGGCGGTGTCCCACCGCGCCGCTTTGACCGAACGTTCGAACCGGGTGTATCGCCTGGATCAGGGGACGGCGCGTCTGGATACGGTGCCGACTCGCGCCAGCGCCTGACGGCGCGCGGGCGGTTTCAGTCCGGCGGTTCGCTGCGCCCGGCGGCCGCCAGTCGCCGCAAGGCCTCGGCCAGCGCGGCGTCGTCGATATAGGCGGCAGTCTGTTTCAGGTGTTTCTGCGTATCGGTCGACAGATAACGCGCGCGTTGTACGGGCCGGAAGGGCCCGAGATTGACCGGACGCACCTTGATGCGAATCCCGTTCACCTGCAGCTGCATGCGCTGGGCGAGCGCGCGCGCGAGCTGTTGTTCCATGTAGCGAAGACGCGTTGCCCAGGCGGCGCTGGCGACATGTAGCCGCAGGTGGTGGCTCTCGTAGGCCGCCACTTGTATGTGCGGCGCGGCTGCTTCGGGCAGGATCTCGAGCAGCGCGGCGCGAATGCGCGCCAGAAAACGTGCCCGCCCGAGGATATCGGCTACATCCGGGGCGGCGATGTGCAGCAGGGACTGGATTGATTGCGGAGCCGACCCCATGTCCTGATGTTGTAATGAGCGTTGGGCATCAATCGTAGCAGTTCGGATCGGCGGAGGCGGGCGGTGTGGCATCGTCCGGCGCAGCACGACCGTGCGGCGAGTACGGTCGGTGTCTTAAAGCGATGCACCGGCTGCGTTATCATCCGTCTTTTGCCGACAATCCGTCGGCCGCCGGCCGGGCCAGACCACGAGGGTTCATGAGCAATTTTCTGACCAAACTGATCGGCAGTCGCAACCAGCGCGTCGTCAAGCGCATGCGCAAGGTCGTCGATGCCATCAATGCCCGTGAGGCCGACTTCGAGGGGGTGTCAGACGAGCAGCTGGCGGCCAAGACCGAGGCGTTCCGCCAGCGGCTGGCAGACGGGGCGAGCCTCGACGACCTCCTGGAGGACGCCTTCGCCGTGGTGCGCGAGGCCGCCAAGCGTGTGCTCGGCATGCGTCATTTCGACGTGCAATTGGTCGGTGGTCAAGTATTGCACCAGGGCAAGATCGCCGAGATGAAGACCGGCGAGGGCAAGACGCTGGTCGCCACGCTGACCACGTACCTGAACGCGCTCGAGGGCAAGGGCGTGCACATCATCACGGTCAACGACTATCTGGCCTCGCGCGACGCCGAGTGGATGGGCCGGCTATATCGTTTCCTCGGCTTGAGCGTCGGCGTGATCTATTCGGGCCAGGACACCGAATCCAAGCGGGCCGCCTACGCCTGCGACATCACCTACGGCACGAATAACGAATTCGGCTTCGATTACCTGCGCGACAACATGGCCTTCACGCCGGAGGACCGGGTTCAGCGCAAGCTCAATTATTGCATCATCGACGAGGTCGACTCGATTCTCATCGACGAAGCGCGCACGCCGTTGATCATTTCCGGCCCGACCGACGACGACCCGGAGACCTCCCAGCGCGTCGACAAACTGGTCAAGCATCTCACCGAGCAGGAAGAAGAGGATGGCCCCGGTGACTATGCCAAGGAAGAGAAGAACAAGCAGGTTCATCTCACCGAGGAGGGTCACCAGAAGGTCGAAAACCTGATGCGCGAAGCCGGCCTGCTGGCCGAGGACGAGTCACTCTACGACGCCAACAACGTCGCCCTCATGCATCACATGAATGCGGCCCTGCGGGCGCACGCGCTGTATACCAAGAACATCGAATACATCATCGCCGACGATGAAGTGGTCATCGTCGATGAATTCACCGGGCGGACCATGCCCGGACGGCGCTGGTCGGACGGCCTGCACCAGGCGATCGAGGCCAAGGAAGGCGTGCCGATCCAGAAAGAGAACCAGACCCTCGCTTCGATCACCTTCCAGAATTTCTTCCGGTTGTACGACAAGCTCGCCGGCATGACCGGCACGGCCGATACCGAAGCCTTCGAGTTCCAGTCCATCTACGACCTGGAAGTGGTGGTCATTCCCACCAACCGCCCCCTGCAGCGCAAGGATCTGCCGGACCAGATCTACATGACCGGGCGCGAGAAGTTCGAAGCGATCGCCGACGAGGCCCAGCGTGCCAGCCAGGGCGGCCAGCCGGTGCTGATGGGCACCGCGTCGATCGATGCCTCGGAAGTGCTCTCGCAATTGCTCAAGCAGCGCGGCATTCGGCACGAGGTATTGAACGCCAAACAGCACGAGCGCGAGGCCGAGATCATTGCCCAGGCGGGGCGTCCGGGCGCGGTGACCATTGCCACCAACATGGCCGGCCGGGGTACCGATATCGTGCTCGGCGGCAATATCGAGGAAGCCATCGAAGCGCTGGATGAGGACGACGAAGCCGGCCGCCAGCATCTGCGCGACGAATGGCAGAAAACGCACGAAGCGGTAATCGAGGCCGGCGGCCTGTATGTCATCGGCTCCGAACGGCACGAATCGCGGCGCGTCGACAACCAGCTGCGCGGCCGCTCCGGCCGTCAGGGCGATCCGGGTGCGTCGCGCTTCTATCTGTCGCTGGAAGACAGCCTGATGCGCATCTTCACGCCGCCGCGACTGCGCTCCATGCTGCAGAACCTCGGGCTCGAAGAGGGCGAGGCGATCGAGCACAAGTGGGTGACGCGGGCGATCGAGAATGCGCAGCAGAAAGTCGAGCGTCATCACTTCGATATCCGCAAGCAGCTGCTGGAATACGACAACGTCGCCAACGACCAGCGCCAGGTCGTCTACGAGCAGCGCAACGAGATCATGGATGCCGAGGACATCTCGGATCTGGTCGAGAATATCTGGGCGGATGTGGTCGACGAGGCGATCTCGGAATACATCCCGCCGGCCAGCCTCGAGGAACAGTGGGATGTCGAAGGCCTGGAACAGGCCATCGAGCGTGATTTCGGCGCGGAACTGCCGGTCCAGAAATGGCTCGACGAGGAGGATCATCTCGACGAAGAGGGCCTGCGTGAGCGCATCAGCGAGCGCCTCAAGGCGGCCTACGAAGAAAAGCGCGAGGCCGCGGGCGCGGAGAATATGGCCCAGATCGAAAAGGCTGTGGTGCTCCAGGTGCTCGATTCGCTCTGGCGCGAACATCTGGCCGCGATGGACTACCTGCGCAAGGGCATCCATCTGCGCGGCTATGCCCAGAAGGACCCGAAGAACGAGTACAAGCGCGAAGCGTTCGAGATGTTCAACAACATGCTCACGCGCTTGAAGCACGAGGTCGTGACGGTGCTTGCGCGCGGTCGCGTCGACAGCCAGATTACCGAGGAAGCGCGCGAGGACCGGCGGCGTCAGATGGCGGATCTGCAGTTCCAGCACGAAGAGGCCGCGTCGGCCGCCGAACAGGCCGTCGCCCAGGCGCAGGCCGCTGCCGGCGCTGCCCCGCCCGACATCGAGCTCGAGTCCGCAGCCCAGGCCAACCTGCCGGGTTCCGGCCAACCGGCTGGCGCCGGTCCGGCGGCGGGCGAAGACGAGCCATTGCGGCCGGATACCTTCGTTCGCGACGGTCGTAAGATCGGCCGTAACGAAACCTGCCCGTGTGGCTCCGGAAAGAAATACAAGCACTGTCATGGCCGCGATGCATGACGCCACGCCCTGTTTTTTCGCGCCACTGTTGACCCGCGAGCGCTGACCATGGCTGTCAATCTTTCCGAGCCCGGGGCGCTGGTCCCGATCACCGGCGTGCGTTGGGCGACTGCGGACGCTGCCATTAAAAAGCCGGGCGGGGACGACCTGGCGCTGCTCGTGCTCGACGAGGGCGCGACCGTGGCCGGCGTGTTCACGCGGAATGTGTTCGCGGCCGCCCCCGTGGTGCTGGCCCGCCGGCACATGGCCGCGACAGCGCCGCGCGCGCTACTGATCAACAGCGGTAACGCCAATGCCGGCACCGGGCGTCCCGGCGAGGCCGACGCGCTGGCCTGCTGCCAGCGCGTGGCGGATTCGCTGGGCGTAGCGGCCGAGCAGGTGTTGCCGTTCTCGACCGGCGTGATCGGGCAGAGACTGCCGATGTCCCGCATCGAGCCGGTGATTACGGGCCTAGCCGAGGCGTCGACCGAAGATGGCTGGCGCTCAGCCGCGCGCGCGATCATGACCACGGACACCGTGTCCAAGGGGGCGAGCCGGCAGCTGGCGCTCGACGGTGGCATCGTGACCCTGACCGGCATCGCCAAGGGTTCCGGCATGATCCGGCCGGACATGGCCACCATGCTGGCGTTTGTCGCCACCGATGCGGCCGTCCCGGGGCCGGATCTCGACGCCGCACTGCGCGAAGCCGTGGGGGTATCGTTCAACAGCATTACGGTCGACGGCGATACCTCGACCAACGACGCAGCCATGCTGTGCGCGACGGGCGCCGGGGTCGCGCTCGATCGTCGTCGACCGGGCTGGACCGCCTTCGTCGACGCGCTGCGCGATCTCATGACCGAACTGGCCTGTGCCATCGTGCGCGATGCCGAGGGCGCCACGCGCTTCATCACGCTCGCAGTCGATGGGGCGAACAGCGTGGACGAAGCGCGCGCCGTGGCGTTCACCGTCGCGCATTCGCCGTTGTTCAAGACGGCGGCGTTCGCCGGTGATCCCAATTGGGGCCGTATTCTGGCGGCTGTGGGGCGGGCGCCGGTCGCGGATCTGGCCATCGACGGTGTGGCGATCGCGCTGGACGACGTGGCCATCGTGGCCGGCGGCCAGCCGCGGCCCGACTATCGCGAAGCCGATGCCGCCGAGGTGATGAGCCGGGCCGAGTTCACGGTACACATCGGGCTCGGGCGGGGCGATGCCGCGGCCACGGTCTGGACGTCCGATCTGTCCTACGATTACGTTCGCATCAACGCCGAGTATCGAAGCTGAGATGACATCCGAAGCGAGCGATGTACTGGATATCGCGGTCGGTGTGCTGGTCGATGCGCAGGGCCGGGTCCTGATCGCACAACGCCGGCCCGATACCCCCGGTGCCGGCTACTGGGAATTCCCCGGCGGCAAGCGCGAGGCCGGGGAGACGCTATTCGATTGTCTGACCCGCGAGCTGGCCGAAGAGATCGGGGTGACCGATCTGCGCGGTGAGCCGCTGATCCGTTTCGCCCACGATCGCGGCCCACGCCCGGTCCGCCTGCATGTGTGGCGGATCCATGCCTGGACCGGCGAGCCGGGCGGGCGCGAGGGGCAGATCGTGCGCTGGGTCGCGCGCGACGCGCTCGACGAGATCCGGC
The DNA here is from genome assembly GCF_003177035.1 of Salinisphaera sp. LB1. NCBI lineage: Bacteria > Pseudomonadati > Pseudomonadota > Gammaproteobacteria > Salinisphaerales > Salinisphaeraceae > Salinisphaera > Salinisphaera sp. LB1. The sequence goes on from NZ_CP029488.1 coordinate 2,547,941, forward strand.
TTTTGCCGGCGACGGATGTCATCCTGGCCGCGCTGGCGCTGCCGCGGCATTATCTGATCACGCCGCGTCTGACCGGTGCCGATCGCGATGCCTGGTTCGCCGCGCTCGACGAAGCGCTGCGGCGAGGAACGCGGCTGTTGCGCCTGCGCGATCCGGATCTGTCGGATACGCGCTATGCGCGGCTGGCTGGCGCGGTGATTGCGCGTGCGCATCGCCACGGCGCGCTGGTATTGCTCGATCGCGATGCGGATATGGTGGATACGCTCGGCGCCGATGGTCTGCACTGGAGCGCGGCGCGCATCGCCGCCGCCCGGCGACGGCCCGTGGCACGCGAGCTCTGGTTCGCGGCCTCGGCCCATGAGGCCTCGGAACTCGATGCCGCGATCGCGGCGGGTGCGGATTTCGCCAGCCTCTCACCGGTCGCGGTAACCACGACGCATCGCCAGGCCGAGCCGCTGGGCTGGCCCGGGTTCGAAAACCAGCGCGAGGACCGCGCCTTGCCCGTGTATGCGCTCGGCGGCCTCGAGATCGCCGACGAGGGCGATGCGCTGGCACACAACGCGCAGGGCATTGCCGCCATCCGCGGGCTGTGGCCGGGGGCGGCGGACGCCTGAACGCCGCGCGACCGGCTATTTGTTGTGCCCGGCCTCGCCGCCGCGGTTTCTGCATGCCTTCAATGCGTGGGTTCGTCCTGGCCGTAACCGGCGAGCGGCAGCGATGTCGTATCGGCCGAGCCGTCCCGCCCGGGAATCCGGTTGGATTCGTCGAGCCAGTCCCCCAGGTCGATGAGCTTGCAGCGACGCGAACAGAACGGCCGGTAGGCATTCTGCGGCGTCATGTCGACCGGTTCGCCGCACTGGGGGCAGGGAACGTGTTGTTTCGTATTCATGGCGGAAAGCGTAGCGAACAAAACCCGGCCATGGGAACCCGGCGTTGCCCAGGGCTGGGCGAGCACCGGCCCGGCAAGGCGTGCCGAGCGCCGCGTCAGCGCGCCATCGGCGATTGGCGGTGCGGCGGCATAGAGGCGTCGACACGGCGCGCGCGTATGCAACCCTTAGAACCGGCAGCACGCCATGCGGAAGGTGACGCTGTGTTCGGTCTGTCGCAAGTGCAGTTGGCTGTCCTGGTAGCGCATGAAACGCACGGTGGCCCGGTGCCGCCCGCCGCTGATCTCGGGAAATACGCCCGGGTCGTCCAGTAATACGCGGATCATCTGCGTGCCGGTGGCCGTGTTGTGCACGAGTACGCCGCGCTCGGCGACCTCGACGGTCGGCTCGGCGCTGTCGCGCAACAGTCGCAAGAGCAATTGCACGCCGCGCTCGACCGGTTCCACACGCTGGAACCAGCGCGCAATATCGGCATCGATGGCCTCGTCGTCCTGGGCCAGCCAGTGATGGTAGGCCGGTAGATCGAAGCTGCAGGTGCCGCCCGGGATGGCATGGCGGTTGTTGAGGCTGTTGAGCAGTTCGTTGTCGCGCAGTTGATAGGAGGCGAACTGCGGTGGAATCTGCGCCATCTCGCGCGCGATCGTGTCCAATTTCGTCAGAATACCGGTGAGCGCGCTCTGATCGATATCCTCTCGCTCGCTCAGCTGGGACAGATTCGTGCGGCGCAGTTCGAGTTCCTTGCTCACCTGGCCGCGGATATCGTGACGCGACATGACGTTCAGGATATCGAGCAGTGCATCCAGCGTGGCACGGCGGCCCCAGGCGCTCGTGTCGGCGCAGTGGTGGCGCAGGCGGGCGGTCAGGTGCTCGACGCGCAGGAAGGTGCGTATCCGTTCATTGAGCGGTTGTTCGTAACAGAGCACGCCGTCATCGGTCACGCGGGCCTCCCGTGTCCAAATGTCGACGACAAGTCTATGCTGCCGGGGCCGCGGCGCAAAGCCGCGGCCGGGATCGCACCGGCGACAGCAGGCTTGCTTACCCCGGCAGGTGCAGCGGCGGCAGGTCGGTGATCTCGCCGCGGGCCAGACGTTGGTAGCCGGCATGCAGGGCGGCGGCAAGGTCGGCGATGTCCTTGCGCGGCCCGGTGTTGATGAGCACGTCGTCGGCGTATTCCAGCCGCTCCGCGCGCGATTCCTGCGCCGCGATCATCTTGCGCGCCAGGCTGTCGTCGATTTCGTCGCGCCCCTTCAGGCGTTCCAGTTGAACCGGCTCCGGGGCATCGATGACGAGCACACGGTCGACCAGGTTCAGCATGCGCGATTTGACCAGCAGGGGCACCACGAGGATGCAATACCCGGAATCCACGGCATCGCTCTGGCGCGCCAATTCGCTGCGAATGCGCGGATGGGTGATGGCTTCGAGATCGCTGCGGGCGGCGGCGTCGTCGAACACGATACGGCGCAGGGTGTGACGCTTGAGCCGGCCCGCCTCGTCCACGATGTCCGCGCCGAATCGCGACACAATCTCGTCCAGCGCGGGTTGCCCGGGCGCCACGATTTCGCGGGCGACGGTATCGGCGTCGATGATGGTCACGCCGAGGCGTTCGAAGGCCGATGCCACCACGGATTTGCCGCTGGCAATGCCGCCGGTCAGGCCGACACGAAGTTTACGACTCATACCCGGTCTCCACGAGCGGTTCGAACGAAGTTGCGGCCGGCGGCCGTTTTGTCATCAATCTGTCGCCGATGACCGTTAGCGTCGAGCACAGGCACTAGCGCAATCCCGAAAGCGTCAAATAGGCGTGCAGGATTGTATCGCCTGCGACCAGTGCCAGCCAGCCGCCGAATGCCAACCACGGGCCGAACGGCATGGCGCTGCCCCGCGATAGCCGCCCCGAGGCGATCAGCGCGCCGCCGACCAGCGCGCCACCCAGCGACGCGGCCAGCAGGGCGAGCGGTAGTTGCGCCCAGCCCAGCCATGCGCCGAGCGCGGCCGCGAGCTTGAAGTCGCCGTGGCCCATGCCGATCTTGCCCGTAGCCAGACGAAACCCCTGGAACACCGTCCACAGCACCCCGTAGCCGGCTGCCGCGCCGACGATGGCATCAGCCGGCCCGGGTGCGGTCGGCGCCAGCTGCGCCACGCTGACCAGCAAGCCCGCCCAGAGCAGCGGCAGGGTCAGCGCATCCGGCAGCAGTTGGGTACGGAAATCGATCGCGGCCAGGGTCAGCAGTGTCCAGGACACGGCGACCATGCAGCCGCCCCAGGCGGTCGCGCCGAAGCGTGCGACCGCGAGCACGGCCAGCAGCGCTGCAGCCGTCTCGATGGCCGGATACTGCAACGAAATCCGCGCACCACAGGCCGCACAACGCCCGCGCAGCATGAGATAGCCGACGACCGGCAAGTTATGCCTGGCCCTGATCGGCGTTTGGCAGTGCGGGCAATGCGAGCGCGGCACCGCCAGATCGAAGCGCGCCGGCTGCGGCTCGGGCCCGGGCAGTTCGAGGATGTCCGCGGCATCGCGGCGCCAGTGTGCTTCCATCATGGTCGGCAGGCGCCGAATCACCACGTTGAGGAAGCTGCCGACGACCAGTCCGATAACGGCGACCGCAATATAGACGAATGCGGGCGGCAAGCCAGCCGGCCCCATCAGACCACCGACCCGAGCTTGAAGATGGGCAGATACATGGCAATCACGAGCCCGCCCACCAGCACGCCGATGACCGCCATGATCATCGGCTCGAGCAGGGAAGACAGGCCGTCCACCTGGGCATCCACCTCCGACTCGTAGAAATCGGCCACGCGGCCGCACATGGCATCCAGGGCGCCGGCTTCTTCGCCGATCTTGATCATTTGATGCGCCATGCTCGGGAACCGGCCGGTGTTGGCCATGGCGAGCTCCAGGCGCTGGCCGGATTCCACCTGCCCGCGCATCTGGTGGATCGCTTCCTCGAAGGCCACGTTGCCCGCGGCACGGGCGACCGAATCCAGTGCCTCAACCAGTGGCACGCCCGCCGCGAACATCGTGGCCAGTGTGCGGGAAAAGCGGGCGACGGCGGCGTTGTCGACGATCGAGCCGACCACGGGCGCACGCAGCAGCACGCGATCGAGTGCGCGCCGGAATCGTCGCGATCGTCGGCGCGCGATCACGAAACCGTAGCCGGCGCCGAACACGACGGCGAGAATCAGCCACCACCAATGCTGCACGGTTTCCGACAATCCGATCACCATCAGCGTAAATGCCGGCAGATCCGCGCCGAAGCCGCGAAACAGCGACTGGAACTGCGGTACCACGAAATACAGCAGAATGCCCATGACGATGATGGCCACGATGATCACCGCGGTCGGATAGAACAGGGCCTTGCGTACCTTGGTCTTGATCGCCTCGGTCTTTTCCTTGTAGGTGGCGATCTTGTCGAGTAGATCCTCAAGCGTGCCGGAGCGCTCGCCGGCCGCGACCAGGTTCACGAACAGTTCGTCGAAATAACGCGGATGACGGGATAACGCCTCGGCCAGCGGCAGCCCCGATTCGATGTCCTCGCCGATGGCGTTGACCAACTCGGCCAGACTCGGATTCGAGGCGCCCTTGGCCACGATGTCCAGCGACTGCACCAGCGGCACCCCGGCGCCCAGCATGGTGGCGAGCTGGCGCGAGAGAATCGCGATATCGCCGGCCTTGATCTTCTTCTTGCGCTTGCCGCCGATGCCGAACAGTTTTGTCTGCTTGCGTACGCGCAACGGGTTGATGTTCTGGCGGCGCAGCGTGGCGCGCACCATGGCCTCGTTCGGGCCCTCGGTCTGGCCCTTGACCCGGGTGCCGTTGCGGTCGGTGCCGATCCAGAAGAACGTATGGTTTTCGGTGCGTGTTTCTGCCATGAGGCCTCTTCGCTGCCGGATGTGGCCCGGCTATTCCATGCCCAGTTTGGCCAGGCGATAGCGCAGTGCCCGGAACGTGATACCCAGCCGCTGCGCGGCCTTGGTCTTGTTGTAACGGCAGGCCTCCAGCGCGCTTTGAATGCGCTCGCGCTCCAGGGCCTCGAGCTGGCTTTCCAGATCGACGGATTCGTCGAGCACTATGTCGGCCGGATTCGAGGCCACGGCATCGGCCAGTGGTGAGTGCAGCCGCAGGTACTCGCGCTCGATCAGTGGCGATTCGGCCAGGGTCACGGCGCGTTCCAGAATGTTTTCCAGCTCCCGGATATTGCCGGGAAAGTTGTAGCGCAGCAGCGCAGCGAGTGCCTCGTCGGTCAGCCGGGGCGTGCGCTCGAGCCGCATCTTGCGTGCCAGGCCGGCGAGGATACGGTCGGAAAGCGCTGGAATGTCGTCCGTACGCTCGCGTAGCGGCGGCACCTTTACCTCGATGACATTCAGCCGGTAGTAAAGATCCTCGCGAAAACGGCCCCGCGCCACTTCGATCGACAGATCGCGATGGCTGGCACTCACGACACGAACGTCGACCGCTGTTTCCATGGTTGCGCCCACCGGCCGGATCGAGCGCTCCTGGATCGCGCGCAGCAGCTTGACCTGCATCGCCAGCGGGAGATCGGCGATCTCGTCGAGAAACAGCGTGCCGCCGTCCGCGCGCGCGAACAGCCCCGGTGTGTCGCGTGTCGCGCCCGTGAACGCGCCGCGCAGGTAGCCGAAGAATTCCGATTCCATCAGTGCCGCCGGAATCGCGCCGCAGTTCACCGGCACGAACGCACCGTTCACGCGCGGACCCTCGGCATGGATCATGCGCGCCACCAGTTCCTTGCCGGTACCGGATTCGCCCGTGATATAGACTGGCGCCTGGCTGCGCGCCAGCTTGGCGATGGTCTCGCGCAGGCGCGCCATCGTCTCGGTCTGACCGACCAGCCGGGGCGAGACATCCAGCGAGGGGTGGGGCGGGGCGTCGTGATCGAGCCCGGCCAGCTTGAGCGCCTGGGCGACCAGGGCCCGCAGCCCGGCGACATCGATCGGCTTGGAGACGAAATCGAAGGCGCCCGCCTTGAGGCTGGCTACGGCCGCCTCGGCGCTGCCGTAGGCGGTGATCACGGCCACCGGGCAGCTCTTGGCCCGGTCATTGATGTGTCGGACCAGTTCGATGCCTTCGCCGTCGGGCAGGCGCATGTCGGTCAGACACAGATCGAAGTGTTGGTCGTCGAATCGGCGCCGGGCCGTGGTGAGATCGGCGACCGCCACGGTTTCGATGCCCATCCGGCCGAGCGTGATTTCCAGAAGCTCGCGGATGTCGGCCTCGTCGTCGACGATCAGAGCGCGTGCGGCGTTCTGGGCTGCGGCGTTCATGAATTCGGGTCCTCATCAATCGTGCGGGGCAACAATATACGAAAGCAGGCCCCGCGCGCGTGGTTCATTGGGATGAGGCGGGCGCCGTTGGCCTCGCAGAGCTCACGCGCGATGTGCAGCCCGAGGCCGGTGCCGTCGGCCGCGGTGGTGAAGAACGGTTCGAGGATGCGATCCAGCAGATCGGGGGCGATCCCGGGCCCGTCATCGACGATATCCAGCACCAGATTGCGGTTGGCGTCGATGTGCGCGCGGAGCTCGATCCGAGGCGCGCGATCACGCCGCGCATGCCGGTTGCTGTTGTCCCAGAGACTGAACAGAACCTGGCGCAACTGACTCGGATCGAAACGTACGCGGTGGAATGGCCAGTCGCCCATTTGCGAGAACTGCGGCGGGTCGTCGCGGGTCTCGCGATAATCGGCGACCATCTCGGGTACCCAGGCGGCCAGTTCCAGGATGCGCGGTTGTTGCGCGGAGCGCCGGGCCAGACCCAGCACGTCCGAGATGATGCGATCGATGCGCTGACAATGGCGATGGATCATGGCCAGCAGCCGGCGGTCGTCCGCGCCCAGTCGCGGTGACTCGGCCAGCAGCTGCTCGGCGTGACTGATTGCGCCGAGTGGATTGCGGATCTCATGGGCGATGCTCGCGGTCAGCCGTCCGAGCGACATCAGCTTCATCTGCTGCGCCTGCTCGCTGGCGCGCCGCGCGTCGTCGAGAAAGATCAGGGTCGGCGTCTCGTCGCCACCCAGCGCCGAGAACTGCGGCTGCAACGGACGCCCGGCCACCTCGATCAGCGGCGGGATGGCATGCCGACTGCGCCAGGTGGCGAGTGTTTCGGTCAAGGTCGGCGGCAGGTCGGTGAGCGTTGCCGGGGGCGATTCGGCGTCGGAGTAGTCGAGCAGTTCCAACGCGGCGTGGTTGAGAATCTGAATCCGGTCGTTCGCGTCGACGACGATGGCGCCGGTCTGCATGCGATCGATGATGCGCCGGTTCAATTCGGCCATGTCGCGCGCCTGGCTGGCATGGCTGGCCGCCGATGCATCGCTGACCCGGATACGGCGGGCCAGGCCGTAGGCCACGAAGACGGTGGCGAAGTACAACGCCCCGAGAATGCCGGCTTGAACGAAATCGGTATGGGCGTCGGCGAGCTGCCAGTGCCGCAGAATCTCCTGGCCGATCAAGCCCAGCGCCGCGAGCGCGGCGAGCAGTCCGGACAGGCGCGACGGCAGCAGAATGCCGGCGGCGGCCAAGGGTGCCAGCAGCAGCATCGCCAGCCCGCCCGAGGCGCCGTTGCCGCTGAAGCTCGCCAGCACGATCATCACCACATCCACCAGGATCTGGACGAACAGGTGCACCGCCAGCCCGGGCCAGTGCACCAGCGCGGCCCCGGCCAGACATGCCGCCAGTGCCAGATAGGTCAGGCAGACAGCGCGGAACAGGCTGGGAAAGTCGGGCGCGAACAGGCCATGGCCATCGGCGGCGCTGAGAGTGGCGACCAGGCCGAAGGCGATCGCACTGCGATAGAACGACAAGGTGACCGCGGACCGCCAGGTCGTGCCCGTATGCACGACGTGCGCGCGCCGAGCGTCCCGATTCATGCGCTTTCGTCGTGGCTCTGGCAGCAATAGCCCCGGGTATCGTGACGGGCCAGGCGCCGATCCAGGTAAGCGCCGCAAACATGGCAACGCACGGTCGGCGTGAACGCGGCGCGCTTGTCGGCCTTATCATCCACCGGACGGCGCGGCAGCGCGCGACGCAGCACGAGCCAGACGGCGCCGATGGCGCATAAAATCAGAATCAGGCGGGCCATGACCTTGGCGTTGTTGTCGTCCCCACCCCTGCAGCATACCCAAGCCGTGCGCCGGTCACGAGCGATTCATGGTCGGGGTGGGCGGCGATGCGCCCGTGCCGTATGCCGGGACCAAGTTGTGATCGGTGCCGCAAGACGCGACAATGCGCGCCGCTTTCTTACGTTTTTCAGTTTGTTTGCAATCGAGGCGATCCCATGAACGTTCACGAATATCAGGCCAAGGAAATCTTCGCACGCTTCGGCGTGCCGGCCGGCGAGGGCAAGGTCGCCCGCTCGGCCGATGAAGCCGTGTCGGTGGCCAAGGAACTCGGCGGCGAACGCTGGGTGGTCAAGGCCCAGGTCCATGCCGGCGGGCGTGGCAAGGCCGGTGGCGTGAAGCTGGTCGACAGCGTGGACGAGGTCAAGAAAGTTGCGTCCGAGATGATCGGCTCGACCCTGACCACGCACCAGTCCGGCGGCGTAGCACTGCCGATCAATGCGGTCTATGTGGAAAAGCCCGCCGATATCCAGAACGAACTGTATCTGTCGGTGCTGGTCGACCGTGCCACCCGCCGCGTCACCTTCATCGCCTCGCCGGAAGGCGGCATGGACATCGAGGAAGTCGCCGAATCCACGCCGGAGAAGATCACCCAGATCGCCATCCACCCGGCGGCCGGCTTCCAGGCCTACCAGGGGCGTCAACTCGGTTTCTTCCTCGGACTGGACAAGAAACAGGTCGGCGAATTCGTCAAGGTCATGAAGGGCCTGTACGACATGTTCATGGAAACCGACGCCTCGCTGGTCGAGATCAACCCGCTGGTCACCACCGGCGACGGCGGCCTGGTCGCGCTCGACGGCAAGCTCAACTTCGACGACAACGCGCTGTTCCGGCACAAGGAATTCGCCGACATGCGCGACATCACCCAGGAGAATGAGCGCGAGGCCCAGGCCGCCGAGCACGATCTCAACTACATCCAGCTCGACGGCAACATCGGCTGCATGGTCAACGGCGCCGGCCTGGCCATGGGCACCATGGACCTGGTCAAGCTGCACGGCGGCGAGCCGGCCAACTTCCTGGACGTCGGCGGCGGCGCCACCACCGAACGCGTGACCGAGGCGTTCAAGCTGATCACCGCCGGTGAAGGCGTCAAGGCCATTCTGGTCAACATCTTCGGCGGCATCGTGCGTTGCGATCTGATCGCCGAAGGCATCATCACCGCAGCCAAGGACGTCGGCATCAACGTGCCCGTCGTGGTGCGCCTGGAAGGCACCAACGCCGAGGAAGGCCGCAAGCTGCTGGACGAATCCGAATACGACCTCATCGCCGCGCAGGATTTGACCGACGCGGCCAAGAAGGTGGTCGCCGAGGCCCGCGGCTAGGCCCCGGCCCGTCATCGATCGTCCCAGGATTTACCGAGCAGGATTTTAAGACATGAGCATTCTCGTCAATTCCGACACCAAGCTGATCGTCCAGGGCTTCACCGGCAGCCAGGGCACCTTTCACTCCAAGCAGTGCATCGAGTACGGCACGAACATCGTGGGCGGCGTCACGCCCGGCCGCGGCGGGGAGACCCATCTCGATCTGCCGGTGTTCAACACCTGCGCCGACGCGGTTCGTGAAACCGGCGCCAACGCCACGATGATCTACGTCCCGGCCCCGTTCGCCGCCGACGCGATCCTCGAGGCCGCCGATGCCGGCATCAAGACCATTATCTGCATCACCGAGCACATCCCGGTGCTCGACATGCTGCGCGTGCGCGCCGCACTCGATGACTCCGACTCGGTGCTGATCGGCCCGAACTGCCCCGGCGTGATCACCCCGGGCGAGTGCAAGATCGGCATCATGCCGGCGCATATTCACCAGAAGGGCAAGATCGGCATTGTCTCCAGGTCCGGCACGCTCACCTATGAAGCCGTGTTCCAGACCACCCACAACGGTCTCGGTCAGTCGACCTGTGTCGGCATCGGCGGCGACCCGATCCACGGCCTGGACTTCACCGACGTGCTCGAAATGTTCGAGAACGACCCGCAGACCGAAGGCGTGGTCATGGTCGGCGAAATCGGCGGCACTGCCGAGGAAGAGGCGGCCGAGTTCATCAAGCACCACATGAAAAAGCCGGTCGTGGCTTACATCGCAGGTGTGACCGCGCCCCCCGGCAAGCGCATGGGCCATGCCGGTGCCATCATCTCCGGTGGCAAGGGCACAGCGGACGACAAGTTCGCCGCACTCGAAGCCGCCGGTGTCGCCACGGTGCGCTCCACCGCCGAAATCGGCACCAAGATGGAAGAAGTTCTGGGCTGATCGCCCGGGCGCTTCCGCCTATCGAGCCGGCATCGCATGCTGCGGTGCCGGCTTTTTTGTGTCCCCGATCTGTTTTCGTGGCGCGCTCAGACAGGCCAGCCCGCAAATGAACGCGAATGAGGCCAATGGCGGGCCGGTGTTGCGCGCGGCTGGCGCCGGGCGCTGTTGCTTTTTCCGGGCTTCGTTGCGCGAAGCAAGGGTCCACAGATTCACACCGATGTACGCAGATGGCGGTTAGTCGTCAGTGGCGCTGATTCGATCGTGGCGCGAACGACTGTATGCGCTTGGTTCCCAACCGAATCATTCGAGTTACGAGTTTAGTTCTGCTCCGTAGCCGATTAGCAGACGTAGGTCGGCTTAGGCCGCAGGCCGTAAGCCGACATGGCCGACCGCACCCCACTCGCGGATAGGCGTCCATGTCGGATTACGCTGCGCTAATCCGACCTGCACGACTTTTTCCGGGCTTCGTTCCGCGAAGAAAACGGTCCGCAGATCGACGCAGATACACGCAGATACGGTTTTATTTCCGTGGCATAGATGATTCAAGGCGCTAATCGGCGACCGAGTCGGCCGGAACCGATAGATTGAGAATTCATCAACGATCGAAGCTCGGGCGGTTTGTCGCGCCCGCGACCGATCCGGCGCTCTCAATGATCAACCGCGATCTGCGTGTATCTGCGTCGATCTGCGGACAAATGTCTTAAAAACTAAGCGATCGACGGGTAACGCCCCGACTTGCTGTTGCAGCCACGGCACGCAGTGATCGGTAGAATAAGCGGCCTGTTATTTCGGTACGGATCGGTGGGGCGGCGCCGGGCCGGTGGCCCCAGACCTGCACGGTCCGATGCCCATACGGAGCTTTTTCCTTGGCGACCGTCTACGAATTATCCTGCGACTGCGGCGCGACCCGCCTGGTCGCGCGCGGCGAACCGAGCCGCAGCACGTTCTGCCACTGTGAGAGCTGTCGCAAGCTCTACGGCGTGGAAGTACTGTCGGCCAGTGCCTGGCCCAATGAATCGGTCAAACGCACGGTCTCGGACGATGCGACGCTGATCGGGCATCGGTTGGCCGGCCGGCGCATGTGGCGCTACCACTGCTCACACTGCGGCCGGTTGATGCATGGGCGCAACCGGCGCGGGGAGATCGTGATTCCCAACGAACGCTTTCGCGACGCCGCCGGCGGGCGCCTGCCGGATGCGGTGAAACCGGTCGCGCATCTGTTCTACAACCAGCGCGTGCTTGATATCGCGGACAATCTGCCCAAACATGCCGGCGACAGCGGGGATGCGGTCCCCGAGCCCACCGAGGGATAGAGGACTGACAATGAGCGATTCTTCGCTACGCGTGGCCATGGCCCAGCTCAACGTATGGGTCGGGGACATCGACGGCAATGCCCGCCAGATCATTCAGGCTGCCGAGGCCGCGCGCGATCGCGACGGGGCGGATATCTTGGTCACGCCCGAGCTGGCGCTGCTGGGTTACCCGCCGGACGATCTGCTGCTGCGCCGCGGGTTGCCGTCGGCGATCGATGCGGCGATCGAGCGGCTGACGCGTGAGCTTTCGGGCATCACCGTCGTAATCGGTTATCCCGAGTATGTGGACGATGCGATCTATAACGCCGCCGTCGTCGTTCGCGATGGCCAGCGCATCGGCAATTATCGTAAGCAGTGCCTGCCCAATTACGGTGTGTTCGACGATCGCCGTCACTACGAGCCGGGTGACACGGCCTGTGTGTTCGAGCTGGCCGGCCATCGGGTCGGCGTGACCATCTGCGAGGATCTCTGGGAAGAAGGTCCGACGGCACAAGCCGCAGCGGCCGGCGCCGACATTCTGGTCAATCTCAACGCCTCGCCATTTCATGTCGACAAACAGAGCGAACGCGAGGCGTTGCTGGCCCGACGGGCGCAGACCAACGGTCTGGCGATCTGCTATATCAACAGCGTGGGCGGTCAGGATGAACTGGTCTTCGACGGACGCTCCTGCGCGGTCGATGCCCAGGGGGGGATCATCGCGCGCGCGCCGGCCTTCGAGGCCGGCGTGTTCGGCGTCGATTGGTCGCCGGCCAACGCCAGCGGGGAGATCGCCGAGCTGCCGAGCCCGGAAGCCTTGATCTACGACGCGCTGGTGCGCGCGACGCGCGATTATGTCGATCGCAACGGTTTTCCCGGCGCATTGATCGGCTCCTCCGGCGGCATCGATTCGGCACTCGCGCTGGCCGTGGCCGCCGATGCGCTCGGTGGCGACCGGGTCTGGGCCGTGTCCATGCCGTCGCGCTATACCGCCGACATCAGCAATGTGGACGCCGCCGACCAGGCCGAGCGCATGGGCGCCCGCTACGACGAAGTGCCGATCGAGAAGGGGTTTGCCGCGCTGCTGGAAACGCTCGGCCCCATCTTCGGCGATCGCGCGGCCGATACCGCGGAGGAGAATCTGCAATCACGCATTCGCGGCGCCCTGTTGATGTCGATGTCGAACAAGTTCGGGCATGTCGTGCTCGCCACCGGCAACAAGTCGGAGATGGCGGTGGGCTATGCCACGCTATACGGCGACATGTGCGGCGGGTTCGCGCCGCTCAAGGATGTCTACAAGACCTGGGTCTATCGTCTGGCGAAATTCCGCAACACCCGCGGCGAAGTCATCCCGGCCCGCGTGATCACCCGTCCGCCCTCGGCCGAGCTGCGCGACGATCAGGCCGATACCGACACCCTGCCGGAATATGATGTGCTCGATCCGATCATCGAGGCCTACGTCGAGGACGGCGCCTCGATCGAGGATATCGTCGCGCGCGGCTTTGCCGAAGACGACGTGCGCCAGGCCGCCGGGTTGATCCGGCGTAATGAATACAAGCGCCGGCAGGCAGCCCCCGGGCCGAAGGTGACCCATCGCGCCTTCGGCCGTGACCGCCGCTATCCGATTACCGCGGTCTACGGCGACCTGTAGACGCGAGCGGTAATCAGGCCAAAAAAAGCCGCGCCGGTTATCCCGCGCGGCTTTTTTCGTGCCGGGCTGAACGTGTCAGCCGTTATCGCTATCCTGCTGGCTAGAGGAGCCGCCGCCATTGGCCGATTTCTTGCCGACGGTCGGCGGGGCGCCCATGTCCGGCAGTTTATAGTCCGGCTTGTCGCCGGCCTGCTGGCGATAGAATTCCTTGCGATGGAGCAGGTAGTTCGGATAAGAGACCTGCAGAACGGCGCGGGTGTCCTCGGCCAGATCGGGCAGGTTCAGCTTGGCGTAGGATTGCTCCATGATCTCCAGTGCGCGCGGCACCGAGTCCGAGCCCTGATAGTGCTTGACGATGCCCGCGGCGCGGCGGCTGGAGGCCACGTAGGCGCGGCGTTTGTAGTAGTACTCCGCGATATGCAGGTCGTGCGCTGCGACACGATTGCGGATATTGATCATGTGTAGCTGCGCATCCTTGGCGTAATCGCTGTTCGGATAGTTCTTCAGCAGCAGGCTGAAATCGTTGAATGCCTGCTTGAGATACTGCACGTTGCGCTTGTCCGGATTCGAGCCCAGCAGGCCCGGATTGTTGCGCGCATAGTTCGACAGTCCGCGCATGTAGTAGACATAGTCGATATGCGGATTGCGCGGATGCTGCTTGATAAAGCGATCGGCGGCATCCACGGCCTGCTCGTAGTCATGCGCGTCGTAGTGCGCGGTAACCGTTTCCAGCTCCGATTGCGGCGCATATTTGGAAAACGGGAACCGGGCGCTTACCTCCGCGTACAATGGCAGCGCCTGGCTGGGCTGCCCGTGCATGAGAAAATCGCGCGCCGACTTGTAGAGCCGCTTCGCGTCCGCCGATTTGAGCTTGTGCCCCTGGCGGTCGGTCAGTGGTTTCTTGCTGTAACCGGTTTCGTCGATCCCCTTGTCGGAGGCGCAGCCGGCCATCACCAAGGTGACGATCACGCCCAGCGCGAGAACGATTTTTCGCATGCGAGCCCCGAAGCGCGTGACAACCGCGCGTTTTTGATATGCAAAACAAGGCCGAAGTATACCTATGAACCCGCGAATGAGTCATACGAATGCGAACCGCGGCCCCGCGCCGGCGGCCGCTTGAACCGGCATGACGGGGCTGACCATGAATAACCACGCGGCCGATGCGCGCATCGAGCTGACCATTCCCGCCGAATATGCCGGCACGCGCCTGGACAAGACGCTCGCCGACCTGTTGCCCGACTATTCGCGTTCGCGGCTCAAGCAGTGGCTGACCGGCGGTGACCTCACGGTCGACGGCGCCTCGCCCGCGCCCAAGACCGCCGTGGCCGGCGGCGAGATCGTGCGCCTCGCCGTGCCGGACGAGCCGCACGACGCCGAGGTGGCGCCGGAGCGCATTGCGCTCGACATCATCCACGAGGACGACGCGATCCTGGTGCTCAACAAGCCGGCCGGGCTGGTCATGCATCCGGGCGCCGGCAATCGCGACGGCACGCTGCAGAATGCCCTGGTCGCCCACGACGCGTCGTTAGCGGCGCTGCCGCGCGCCGGCATCGTGCACCGGCTGGATAAGGACACCTCCGGCATCCTCGTGGTGGCCAAGACCTTTGCCGCGCACAAGCAGCTGGTCGACGATCTGGCCGAGCGCACGGTCAAGCGTGAGTACGAAGCCGTGGCGGTGGGCGTGATGACGGCCGGCGGACATGTCGATGCGCCCATCGATCGCCACCCGGTGGATCGCAAGAAGATGGCCGTGCGCGAGGCCGGGCGGGAGGCGGTGACCCACTACCGCGTGATCACGCGCTACCGTGCACATACCCATATTCGTTGCCAGCTCGAGACCGGGCGCACGCACCAGATCCGCGTGCATCTGGCGTACGCTCGTTATCCGCTGCTGGGCGACCCGGTCTATGGCCGCCGGCTCAGCGTGCCCAAGGAATCCAGTGACGGGTTCGCCGAGGCGCTGCGCGGGTTCCGGCGTCAGGCCCTGCATGCGGCGACCCTGGGGCTGACCCACCCGGCAACCGGGGAGGCCATGCAATGGAGCGCGCCGCGGCCGGCCGATTTCGAGCGTCTGCTCGCCGCCCTGGCTGCGGACGCGGCGGAGCACGGCCAGTGAACCCGATGCGCGATTTCCTGGCTGCGGACTGGCCTGCCCCCGGCCATATCCGTGCCGGAACCACCTTGCGCACGGGCGGGGCGAGTGCCCCGCCATTCGCCAGCCTCAACCTCGGCGCGCATACCGACGATACCGCGCGCGCCGTGAATGACAATCGTGCGCGCCTGGCCACCGCACTTGCACTGCCGGCCGAGCCGTCCTGGCTGACACAGGTCCACGGCACGACGGTGGCCGACCTGGATGCCGGTCATGCCGGTCCGGCGGACGCCGCCGTAACGTCCCGCGCCAACCGCGTGCCGGCCGTGCTCACCGCCGACTGTCTGCCGGTGGTGCTATGTGATACATGCGGCACCTGTTGGGCCGCGGCGCATGCGGGGTGGCGTGGGTTGGCGGCGGGCGTGCTGGAAGCGACCGTTGCCGCGATGGCGGCTGAGCCGGGCGATCTGCTGGCCTGGATGGGCCCGGCGATTGGCCCGGAACACTTCGAAGTCGGTGCCGATGTCCGCGAGGCTTTTGTCTCGCGGCATGCCGAATCCGCGCGCATGTTTACGCCGAAGGCGAAAGAGGGTAAATATCAAGCTGATATTTATGGGCTGGCGCGATTGCGGCTTGCATGCGCGGGCGTCACACGCGTGTTCGGGGGCGGGCTGTGCACGGTGGCGGCGCCGGAGCGTTTCTATTCCTTCCGACGCGACGGCGCGACCGGTCGGATGGCGACGCTGATCTGGTCGGCCCGCTGAGATTGGGCGGGGGCCTGCGAGGGGCAGGTCGAACGACAATCGGCATCGTCGAGCGGGCGAGCCGGATCGAGCGCCGATCATCTCGACGGCGCGATTGGGGGAATGGCGATGGCATTGAATCGAATCGTGTGCTTCGCGGCATGCCTGGGTCTGACGTTTGCGCTCGCCGGTTGCGGCGGCGGGGGCAATAGCAGTAGCGGCAATAATAACAACAGCGGCGGCGGGGGCAGCACGGCCTGCACCACACCCGCCGGATTCAGCGACAACGCGGGCGCCGATCAGAACGTCAAGACGGGGGCCCGGGTTCAGCTCGACGGCACGGCCAGCCACGGCGCGGGCGGTGCGGCGCCGGCCAGCTATCAATGGTCGTTCACCGCGCGCCCGAACGGCAGCAGCGCGACGCTCAGCAGCGCGCGCAGCGCGGCGCCGCAGTTCACGGCCGACCAGCCGGGACAATACGTCGTGAAACTCGTGATCGACGGCAAGAATCAATGTGCGGCACAGACCGATAGTGTGACCGTGACCGCGACCCCGCCGGGGTCGAACGCGGTGCCGACCGCGAACGCGGGCTCCGGCCAGAGCGTCATCGTCGGCGCGAGCGTGGTACTCAGTGGCGCGCGCAGTTTTGATCCGGACGGCAATACGCTGACCTATGCCTGGCAGTTCGTCTCGCGGCCGGATGGCAGTAGTGCCAGTCTGGCGGATGCCAATACGGTCTCGCCGTCATTCACGGCCGACAAGGCGGGCACCTACGTCGTGGGGCTGCGGGTCAACGACGGCAGTGCAACCAGCGCGCAGGATACCGTCACGGTTGTGGCCGCGGCCAGCGGCAACGCCAGGCCGGTGGCCGACGCCGGGCCGGATCAGGCCGTGGCCGTGAACTCGATTGTGCGACTCAACGGCAGCGCGAGCCGGGATCCGGAGAATCGGCTGCTGACGTACCACTGGCATTTCGTGTCCAAGCCCAGCGGCAGCAGTGCCGCGCTCACCGGTGCCGATACCGCCGAGCCGGTGTTCCAGCCGGATATCGCGGGGAACTATGTGGCCTCGCTCACCGTGACAGCCGGTTCGGATACGAGCCTGCCCGACACCGTGATCGTGAGTGCATCGAAGCCCAATGCGCCGCCGACCGCCGATGCCGGGCCCGATCAGAATGTGATCGCCGGTGTGCTGGTGCATCTGGACGGCACTGCCAGCAGCGATCCCAATGGCGACACTCTGAACTATCACTGGACGTTCGTATCGATGCCGGCCGGCAGCCAGACGGCACTGACCGGTGCTGCCAGCGCGACGCCTGCCTTTACCCCGGACCAGTCGGGCCAGTACGTGGTGGAGCTTGTCGTCGACGACGGCCAGGCGCAAAGCACGCCGGATACTGTCGTGATCACCGCGTCTGCGGGCAACAGCGCGCCAGTGGCGGATGCCGGTAGCGATCGCAATGTGGCCGTGGGTAGCCAGGTTCAACTGGATGGCAGCAACAGCTCGGATGCCAACAACGATGCCCTGACCTATCAGTGGATCTTGATTTCGCGACCGGCGGGCAGCACCGCCGCGTTGAGCTCTGCCGATACGGCGACGCCGAGCTTCACTGCCGATGTCGTGGGGTTTTACGTTCTGGCGCTGCAGGTCAACGACGGCCAGGCCGACAGCGCGCTCGATCTGGTCGTCATTACGGCTAGCCCAACGCTGGCACTCTACGTGAATCAAAACGGGGGCTATCAGAGTGCCGGTGGCAGCGGCCAAACCGCCACGATCCAGGTTCCGGTCGGCGGTCAGGATGTATTGCTCGACAACTTTCGGGTGAAAGCGCTCAGTAGCGATTTCACCATCACCAATGTGCAGACGACTTCCGCGACCACGCCCAAGGGTCCCATCGTGCCGTACTTCCACGGGCTGTCCCAGGGCGACCAGATTGCGGCCGGCGATCAGCTCGACTTCGCCACGCAGCTGTATTCGGTGCCGAATGCGCCGGGCCAGTATCAGGTGAAGCTACAGTTCACGGCCAGCCCGAGCGGCAAGACGTATCGGTTCACCTACAACGTGACCATCCCGTAACGAGCCGCTCGCCGGCCAGACGCCGCCCGCCGCCGGCGCTTGCGACCGGCGGCAGCGGGTGACGGTCGGCGTCAGCTGGCGGTGGCGTTGTTTTTCGGCCGGCCGGGGGACTTCCGGGTTTTCTTCTCTTTTTTCGGCGGCAGCGCCAGGTCGCGCTTGTCGCCAGCGGTGTTGTGGCCGGTGCCGGGCCGTGCATCGCCCAGCATGGGTTTGAGGAACTGTCCGGTGTGCGATGCCGCCACCTCGGCCACATCCTCCGGCGTGCCGGTGGCGATGATCTCGCCACCGCCCGAGCCGCCTTCCGGGCCGAGATCGATCAGCCAGTCGGCGGTCTTGATCACGTCCAGATTGTGCTCGATCACGACCACGGCGTTGCCGGCCTCGCGCAGGCGCAGCAGTACCTCCAGCAGATGCTTGATGTCGTGGAAGTGCAGGCCGGTTGTCGGTTCGTCCAGCAGATAGAGCGTGCGCCCGGTATCGCGCTTGGATAGCTCGCGGGCGAGCTTGATGCGCTGGGCCTCGCCGCCGGACAGCGTGGTCGCGTTCTGGCCCAGCTTGACGTAGGACAGGCCGACGTCGATCAGCGTGTCCAGCTTGCGCTTGAGGCTCGGCACCGGGGCGAAGAACTCGGCGGCTGCCTCGACCCGCATGTCCAGTACCTCGGCGATGGTCTTGCCCTTGTAATGGACTTCCAGCGTTTCGCGGTTGTAGCGCGCGCCGTGGCAGGTCTCGCAGGTGACGTAAATATCCGGCAGGAAATGCATTTCCACCTTGATCACGCCGTCGCCCTGACAGGTTTCGCAGCGTCCGCCCTTGACGTTGAACGAAAACCGCCCCGGCTTGTAACCGCGGGCCCGGGCTTCCGGCGTGTTGGCGAACAGCTCGCGGATAGTGCCGAACAGGCCGGTATAGGTGGCCGGGTTGGAGCGCGGCGTGCGCCCGATCGGCGCCTGGTTGATATCGATGACCTTGTCCAGATGCTCCAGGCCGTCGATCGCGGTCACCGGCGCGGCGCGCGCCACGGCCCGATTGACCTGACGCGCGGCGGCCGGGAACAGGGTCTCGTTGATCAGCGTCGACTTGCCCGAGCCGGATACGCCCGTCACGCAGGTGAGCTGGCCCATGCAGAACGCGGCATCCACGTTCTTGAGATTGTTGCCGCGCGCGCCGCGGATCCGGATCTGGCGCTTGGCGTCGTAAGCGATCCGCCTGTCGGGGATCGGAATGGTCAGCCGGGACGACAGATACTGGCCGGTCAGCGAATCCGGGTGCGCGGCGATCTCGGCCGCCGTGCCCTGGGCGATGAGCTGGCCGCCGTGATCGCCCGCGCCCGGGCCCATGTCGACCACGTAGTCGGCCTCGCGGATGGCGTCCTCGTCGTGCTCGACCACGATCACGGTATTGCCGAGATCGCGCAGGCGTTCCAGCGTATTCAGCAGGCGGCGGTTGTCGCGCTGGTGCAGGCCGATGGACGGTTCGTCCAGCACATACATCACGCCCACCAGCCCGGCGCCGATCTGGCTGGCCAGGCGAATGCGCTGGGCCTCGCCGCCTGAAAGCGTCTCGGCGCTGCGCGACAGGGTCAGATAATTCAGTCCGACATCCAGCAGGAATTTCAGCCGCTGGTTGATCTCCTTGAGGATGGGGGCTGCGATCTCGGCGCGATGGCCGCGAATCGTGAGGTTGTCGGCGATCTCGTAGGCGCCGGAAATACTGGCCGCGTTGATCTCGGGCAGGGTCTTGTCGGCGACGCGGACATGCCGTGCCGCCTCATTCAGACGCGCGCCGTCGCAGGTCGGGCAGGCCTTGTCCGACAGATACTTGGCCAGTTCCTCGCGTACCGCCAGCGAATCGGTCTCGGCATAGCGGCGCTGCATGTTGTCGAGCACGCCCTCGAAGGCATGCTTGCGACGGCGCGTGTTGCCGCGCGCGTTGACGTAGCGGAACTCGATCTTTTTGCCGCCGGAGCCGTTCAGAATCACCTTGCGGGCCGGGTCCGGCAAATCGCGCCAGGGCGTGTCCACGTCGAAGCCGTAGGTTTCGGCCAGCGATTCGATCAGGCCGAAGAAATACGGGTTGCGCCGGTCCCAGCCGCGTACCGCGCCGCCGGCCAGACTCAAGCTGTCGTCGGTGATCACCCGATCCACGTCGAACACACTCTGCGAGCCCAGGCCGTCGCAGGTCGGGCAGGCGCCATGCGGCGAGTTGAACGAAAACATCCGCGGTTCCATGTCGTTGATGGAATAACCGCAGACCGGACAGGCGAACCGGGAAGAAAACACCTCTGGCTCGGCCTCTACGGCCCAGGGCATGATCCAGGCGATGCCTTCCGACAGCCGCAGCGCGGTCTCGAACGACTCGGCCAACCGCTGCTGGATGCCGTCGCGCACCTTGAAGCGATCGACCACGACTTCCAGATCGTGTTTCTTCTTGGGATCGAGTTCGGGCACGTTCTCGTCGAGCTCGATGATCTCGCCGTCGACGCGCATGCGTACGAAGCCCTGGCCGCGCATCTGCTCGAAGATCTCCCGATGCTCGCCCTTGCGCGAGCGGATCACCGGTGCGAGCAGCATCCAGGCGGATTCGGCCGCCTTGGTCAGCGTCTGGTCGACCATTTCCGACACGCTCTGGGCGGCCAGCGGCTCGTCGTGGTGCGGGCAGAAGGGCGTGCCGGCGCGCGCGAACAACAGGCGCAGGTAATCGTGGATTTCGGTAACCGTGCCCACCGTCGAGCGCGGGTTGTGCGAAGTCGACTTCTGCTCGATCGAGATCGCCGGCGACAGTCCCTCGATGGAATCCAGGTCCGGTTTTTCCATCATCGACAGGAACTGGCGGGCATAGGCCGACAACGATTCGACGTAACGCCGCTGGCCCTCGGCATAGATCGTGTCGAAGGCGAGCGACGACTTGCCCGAACCGGACAGGCCGGTGATCACGATCAACTGATCGCGGGGCAGGTCGACGTTGATGTTGGCGAGATTGTGCGTCCGCGCGCCGCGGATGCGGATATGACTTTCCATTAATGGCTGCATCGGACAAGGTCAACCGCTGAGTATACCCAGTGCGGCAAGCGCGTCGTAATCCGGGGAACCCGGACGCTGTGATAATCTTTCGCGCCTTGTCGCCGGACGCGTTGGGCACGACGCGCCACGGTCCGAATGCCAACCGTGCCGCGAGGCCTCCCGAGGGGGATCGGGAATCGGCGACGCGGCCAAACCACGGGCGACGTATGAACCAGTTCGAAAAACGCGCGGCCATGGCGCTGGCGAGCATCTTTTCCTTGCGGATGCTCGGCCTGTTCATGATCTATCCGGTGTTCACCTTCTACTCGAAGCAGCTCACCGGCTCGACGCCGATCCTGGTGGGTCTGGCGCTGGGCGCCTACGGGCTGACCCAGGCCTTGCTGCAGATTCCGCTCGGCTTTGCCTCCGATCGTTTCGGCCGCAAGCACATCATCGCCGGCGGCCTGGTGATTCTGGCCATCGGCAGCGTGGTGGCGGCGTTGTCGACCTCGATCTACGGCGTCATTTTCGGCCGCATCCTGCAGGGATCGGGCGCGGTCGGCTCGACCATTCTGGCGCTCAATGCCGATCTGACGCGCGAGGAAACCCGCACCAAGGCCATGGCCATGATCGGCATCAGCATCGGCCTGGCTTTCGCCGTGGCGATGGTGCTCGGCCCGCTGATCAGCGGCTGGGTCGGCGTGCCGGGTATTTTCTGGTTCACCGCGCTGCTGTCGCTGCTGGGTCTGTTCGTGCTTTACGGTGCGACGCCCGAGCCCAAGGCCGCGCGCTCGCATCGCGACGCCGAGGCCGTGCCGGCGCTGTTCAAGCGTGTGCTCACCAACGGCGAACTGCTGCGGCTGGATTTCGCGATCTTCATCCTGCACACCATCCTCACGGCCAGCTTCATCGTGCTGCCGCGCCTGCTGCACAATGTCGGCGGCGTGCACGAGGACTACCAGTGGGTGGTCTATCTGCCGGTACTGGCGGTGTCGGTGGCGCTGATGCTGCCGGTGATCATCGTCGCCGAGGCCAAGCGTCAGATGAAGCCGGTGTTCGTGGGCTCGATCGCCGCGTTGCTGGTCAGTCAGGTCATCCTGACGTTCTACCACGCCAGCCTGGCCGAACTGATCGTGATGATGGTGGTGTTCTTCACCGCCTTCAACGTCATGGAGGCGACGCTGCCGTCGCTGATTTCCAAGGTCGCACCGGCCGATGCCAAGGGCACCGCACTGGGCGTGTATTCCAGTGCGCAGTTCTTCGGCATTTTCGTGGGCGGTGCGATCGGGGGCTGGACCTACAGTGTCGGCGGTTATGCCGGCGTGTTCGGTTTCTGCGCGCTGGCCGCGCTGGTCTGGCTGTTCGTGGCTGCGACCATGCCCAAACCGCGTTTCGCGCGGACGTTCATGGTGCATGTCGGCGACGTGGACGACGACGCGGCGCGCCGGCTGGCGGGCGAGATCGAAGCCATCGACGGCGTGTTCGAGGCCGTGGTGGTGCCCGAGGACGGCGTGGCCTATATCAAGTACGACGGCAAGGTCGTGGGCACCGAAGCCTTCGAACCCTTCAGCACGCACGCCGCGGCGACCGCGTCCTGAGCAATCGGCCGTCCGCGGTGGCGGCGCGCCTCGCGCCATGCGGGCCCGGCTCGACCGGACGCTGTCCGTCCCTGGCGCAGCGCATGGCCTGGGTCGGGTCGTGAATGACGCGGTGGCGCGTGTTGCGCCCAGTCGGGCATCACGAATTGTCGGCGCCATGTAGAATCGACGCCGATCGAATCTTTGCATCGCGTAATACGGCACACGTACGGAGTCCTGTCATGGCAAGTCGAGGCGTCAACAAGGCCATCATTATCGGTAACCTCGGGGCCGATCCGGAAACGCGCTATACCGCGGGCGGTACGGCGGTCACCAACGTCAATGTCGCGACCTCGGAAAGCTGGCGCGACAAGTCGTCGGGTGAAATGCAGGAACGCACCGAATGGCATCGGGTGGTGTTCTTCGCCCGCCTGGCGGAAGTGGCCGGCGAGTATCTGCGCAAGGGGTCCAAGGTCTACGTCGAGGGCCGGATCCAGACGCGCAAGTGGCAGAACAAGGACGGTGTCGATCAGTACACCACCGAAATCGTGGCCAACGAGATGCAGATGCTCGATTCCCGCGGCGCCGGCCAGGGCGGCAGCGCGCCGTTCGGCGGCGGGGGGCAGCGCAGCCAGGGCGGAGCCCAGGGTGGCGGCCAAAATTACGGCGGCAGCCAGGGTGGTGGCCAGAGCAGTAACCAGGGCGGCGCGCCGCAGTACCAGCGCCCGCAGCCGGCCGGCGGCGATCCCGGCTTCGATGACGACCTGGACGACGATATTCCGTTCTAGGGCCGGGTCCGGCGCGGGCCCTGCGCCGGCACGCGAACCGTTAAACGTCGGAGCTTGCAATGGCCGATCTGGCAGATACTGCAAACGATCCGGAGTGGGAATCCAACAAGGCGGCGCTCGTGCGCCGGCTCAAGCGGATCGAGGGCCAGGTGCGTGGTCTGCAGGCGATGATCGAGCGCGATGCCGAATGCGAGGATATTGCCGTGCAGATGTCGGCGGCCCGCAAGGCGCTGGATCGGACGTTCTACAACATGCTGTCCTGCGTGATCGAGCATGAGTTGAACTGTCACGGGCTGGACGCCGAGGATGCCCGCGAGCGGCTCAAGTACGCCACCGAACTGCTCGCGCGCTACGGCTGAGCACGGTTGGTCTCAACGTGCCCGCCAACCGGCGACACGGCCGCCGATAACCAGCGCGGCCACGAAGATCAATGCTTCGTGCGGGTTGAAGGTCAGTGCCGCCAATGCCGGGCCGGGGCAATAACCGGCCAGGCCCCAGCCGATGCCGAACAGCGCTGCGCCCAGCGCCAGCCGGTGGTCGATATCGGTCGCGGTCGGCCAGTGCATGGCCGTGTCCGCCCAGGGGCGGCGCCAGCCGCGCAAGACGGCAAACGCCGGGACGGTCACCAGCAGTGCGCCCCCCATCACCAGCGCCAGGCTCGGATCCCAGCCGCCGACCAGATCCAGGAATGCCAGGACCTTGTCCGGATCCGCCATATGCGACAGGCAGAGTCCGAAGCCGAAGACCAGGCCCGCCGCGATCGCGATCAGGTGCTGTTTCATGACGATACGCCCAGGCCGTGACGCAGGATGATGGCGGTGATGATGCCGCAGGCCATGAACACGGCCGTGGCCGTGAGCGAACGCTTCGACCGGCGGGCGATGCCGCAGACGCCGTGGCCGCTGGTGCAGCCCGAGCCGAGTCGGGTGCCGGCGCCCACCAATAGCCCGGCGAGTATCAGCAGCCATGGCGGGAACCCATGGCGAACCGGGATATCGCCGGGCCAGAGCGCCACATAGACCCCGGCTCCGGCGACCAGTCCGATGAGGAAGCTGGCCCGCCAGCCACGGCCCGACTCGGCTGAAAACAGGCCGTGGACCATGCCTGAGATGCCGGCGATGCGGCCCAGCCCGGCCATGAGCAGGACGGCACCGGCGCCGATGAGCAACCCGCCGCCGAGCGCGATGCCGGGGGTGAAGTTCGTGATGGGGGTCAACACGGCGATCCTCTTGCGTGATGGTCAGACGGTCAGGTCGGCCCGTGGCTTGGGTTTCGGCAGAGACCACGGCTTGCCCTGGAGCATTACGTGCCAATACAGCCACGGGAAGAAGCGCGTCTTGAGGGGCCAGTAAATCCGGCGCGGCTGGGTCGGATCGAGCGGAAAGCTCGATACGACTTCGCCGCCGTAGCGGAACTCGGCCAGCAACATCCGGCCGTGGGCGACCGTCAGCGGACAGGCGCCGTAGCCGTCGTATTCCTGGGCGGTGGCGGCGGCACCCATGGCCTTGCGCAGCGCCGAGACCACCACCGGAAACTGCCGGCGTACGGCGGCCATGGTCTTGGCATTGGGCGTGTCGGTACAGTCGCCCAACGCGAAGACGTTGTCGTAGCGCGTATGCGTGAGCCGGTTCCTGTCGACCGTCACCCAGCCGGCCTCCCCGGCCAGCGGGCTGTTCTTGATGACATCGGGCGCAGACTGCGGCGGTACCACGTGCAGCATGTCGAAATCGGCGGTGACCGTACCGCCCTCGGTATCGAACGTCGCCTGCTGTGCGGGGCCGTCCACGGCCACCAGATTATGGCCGAACCGAGGCGTGGCGCCGTAGCTGGCGATGATCTTGTCCAGTTCGCGCGCGTAGGCGGGGACGCCGAACATGGCGCCGCCCTGGTTGTAGAAGTCGATGCTCGCCTTCACGCCGCGCCGGCGCAGGGTGTCGGCGGTCAGATACAGCGCCTTCTGGGGCGCGCCGGCGCATTTGATCGGCATCGCGGGCTGGGTGAACAGGGCGTGGGCGCCTTCGCCCAGGCTTGTCGCCAGCTCGTGCGTATAGGGCGCCAGGTCATAGCGATAGTTCGAGGTCACGCCGTTGGCGCCCAGGGTGTCGGTCAGCCCCTCGATGGCGTCCCAGTCGATCTGCAGGCCCATGGCGACCACGAGGTAGTCGTATGCCAGCGTCGTCCCGGAAGCCAGCGTCAGGCGATTGTGATCCGGATCGAAGCCGGCCACCGAGTCCTTGATCCAGGTGGCGCGATTCGGCATGACATCCGCGGTGCGCGCGCGCGTGTCCTCGGCGCGCATGTCGCCGCCGCCGACCAGTGTCCAGCCGGGCTGGTAATAGTGGGTTTCGCTCGGTTCGACGATGGCCACGTCGAGATCGGCATCGGCTCGCAGCAGGGCCGCGGCCACTGGAATGCCTGCCGTGCCGCCCCCGGCGACCACCACGCGGTGTTTTTTCTGGTGTTCATCGTGGTCGCTCATGCTCCGCTCCTGATGGTTGAAAGCATACCCCCGAGGGTATAAATTAAATAAAAAGTATATGCAAATAAGCAAAAGGCATATGTAGCTCACGACCCGTGGGTCGTGCGACATCATATTCTCCGTGATCGAGGAACGTTCGATGGCCAAGGCCAGCCCGGAAGTCGCAGGCTTCCACGATGACAAGACAGGTAGCGTGCAATACGTCGTGATCGACCCTCAGACCGACCGGTGCGCGATCATCGATCCGGTCTGGAACTACGACGAGGCGTCGGCGCGAACATCCACAGTCTCGATCGACGAGATCAGTGCCTTCATCGCCAGACGTAGACTCACGGTGGACTGGATTCTGGACACCCACCCCCATGCCGATCATTTCTCGGCCGGCGTGCTCCTGGGTGAGCGCTATGGTGCACCGCGCGCGATCGGCGAGAAGGTCGTCGAAGTGCAGAAACTGTGGCAGACGATCTACAACTTCGGTGCCGACTACGCGACTGACGGCCGGCAGTGGGACCGGCTGTTCGCCGATGGCGATGCGTTCAATGTGGGTGCGCTGGAAGGGCGTGTCATGTTCTCGCCCGGCCACACGCTGGCTTCGATCACCTATGTGATCGGCGACGCGGCGTTCGTGCACGACACCCTGTTCATGCCCGACAGCGGCACCGCGCGGGCGGATTTCCCCGGCGGCGACGCGCGCACGCTGTACCGCTCGATACAGCGTATTCTCGAGCTGCCGGATGCCACGCGCCTGTTCGTGGGCCACGATTACCGGCCGGGCGGGCGCGAGGCGCGCTGGGAGTCGACCGTGGCCGAGCAGCGGGCGCGCAACAGCCATCTGCGTGACGCGCCCGGCGAGGACGCGTACGTCGCCATGCGCGAGGCGCGCGACGCTACGCTGCCGCTGCCGGCTTTGATGCTGGCCGCGTTGCAGGTCAACACGCGCGGCGGGCGTTTGCCCGAATCCGAGGATGATGGCCACTCGTATCTGAAGATCCCGCTCAACCGGTTCTGAGCCCGGTTGCCGCGGCCATGGTCGGCGCCTGCGACAATGCGTCGCGACCGGCCGGATCTACGACCATGGTATTATCTTGCATTGGCGAAACCTTTAGAAAGGGTTGATGCGATATGGAAAGTGCAACCGCGATCATGCTGTCCCGTCTGGATTTTGCGTGGGTGGCGAGCATGCACTTTCTCTACCCACCGCTGACCATCGGCCTGGCGCTGCTGTTGTTTTTGGCCGAATGGCGGTGGCTGCGTACCGACGACGACACGTGGTACCGGCTGACCCGGTTCTTCGAGAAGCTGTTCATCATCAATTTCGGCGCCGGGGTTGCGACCGGCGTCACCATGGAGATGGCGTTCGGCATTCTGTACGGTCCGTTCTCCCAGGCCGCCGGGCCGTACTTCGGCAACGTGCTCGGCTACGAGACGATCACCGCCTTCATGTACGAGGCCGGCTTCATCGGCCTGATGATCTTCGGCTGGGGCAAGATCAGCCGCCGCATGCATCTGTTCTCGACCTTCAACGTGATGCTGTCGTCGACCCTGTCGGCCTTCTGGATCATGAACGCCAATTCGTGGATGCAGACGCCGACCGGCGTGGAACTGCGCGACGGCATCTTCCACGTGACCGACTGGGGCGCGGCGATTTTCAACCCCAATTTTCTGCCGTCGTTCGCCCATATGTGGGTGGCTGCGGTCGAACTGGCGCTGTTCGTGGTGATCGGCGTCAGTGCCTGGTACTTGCTCAAGAAACGGCATGAAGACATGTTCAGCCGCCCGCTGGCCTATGCGTTGGTGGCGGCGGCCCTGGTCGCCCCGCTGCAGGTATATCTGGGCGACGATCTCGGCCAGGTGGTCGCCGAGCACCAGCCCGCGGCGCTGGCCGCGATGGAAGGCCATTACCACACCTACGCGCCGGACGGCAGCGTGAACACCGGTTGGCACATCGTGGCCTGGCCGGACGACGCGGCCGGCGAAAACCGCTGGGCGCTCACCATCCCGCACGCGCTCAGCCTGATCGAGACACATACCTGGAACGGCAAGGTGCCGGGCCTGGACCAGACCCCCAAGGCCAACCGGCCGCCGGTATGGATCCCGTTCTACGGCTTTCGTGTGATGCTGGCAATCGGTTTCTTCCTCGTGCTGGTGGCGTTCTGGGGCGTCTGGATGGTTTATACCCGACGCCTGTTCTCGGCCGGTGGTCGCGCGCGCCGGTGGTTCCTGCGAACGGCCGTGTTCAGCGCGTTCCTGCCGTTTCTGGCGATATGGACCGGCTGGTGGACGCGCGAGGTCGCGCGCCAGCCCTGGCTGGTCGACGGCATGATGCGCATCGAACAGGGCGTGAGCCGCATGACCGTGGCCGAGGCCGCCATCTGGCTGGTCGGCTTCATTATCTTTGAACTCGTGGTGTGGTTTTTCACCTGGTACTTCATGGCCAAGGTGATCCGCCAGGGCCCCGACCTCGAAGCGCCGGTGCTACGCGGCGGGGACGATGCGATCGGGCATCTCGAATCCCAGCCGGGCGCTGACGACGCGCGCCCGGCCTACGAACGGCCGTAGAGGAAAGACGTCATGCCTGCGGATATCGGAGAACTGCACCTGTTCGTGATCTATGCGTGGTGGTTCGCGCTGGGTTTCAGCCTGCTGCTCTACATCATGCTCGACGGGGCGGATCTGGGTGCCGGGGTGTTCTCGCTGTTCGTGCGGGACCCGGATGAGCGCGGCGGCATCATGGCCGCCATGGCCGGCACCTGGGATGCCAACGAAACCTGGCTGGTGGTGGCCGGCGGCGTGTTGTTCGGTACGTTTCCGCTGGTTTACGGCTCCGCCTTCCACTATCTGATGCTGCCGCTGATCATCGTGCTGTGGAGCATCATGATGCGCGCCATCGCGCTCGAGTTCCGGCATCATTCCGAGCGCAGTGCGCATCTCTGGGATGGCCTGTTCGGTGTCGCCAGCCTCACCACGCTGTTCTTCGCCGGCATGGCGATGGGCGCGGTGCTCGAAGGCTATCCGCTCACCGAGGGCAACGTGCCCACCTATGCCGGCGGCATGTTTCGTTTCATCAGCCCGTTCAGCCTGTGGACCGGCGTCGGCGCCGTGGTGGCGGCATCCCTGGCCGGCAGCCTGTTCATCCGGGCCCGGTTCGAGCGTACCGAGGCCATCCGCCGGCATGCCGCGCGCTGGGTCGATCGTTCGTTCTATGCCTCGCTTGTGGCGGTGGTGGTGACCGTGGTCTGGAGCCTGCTGAAATTCCCCTGGGCGGCGGACAAATGGCTGGGGCCCTATTTCTGGGTCTGGGGCCTGGTGGCGCTGGCCGTGGTCTATGCCGTGGTCCGCATGCGGCGTTCGTCGCGTCACGGTCGTGATCTGTTCGCCATTCTGTGGCTGAACGCGGCCATCGCCATCATGTGGCTGGCGATGATGTTCACCATGCTGCCGTGGCTGGTGCCCAACACCTGGACGATCTACGACGCGGCCAGCCCGTCGGTGTCGCTGGTGACGTTCACCATGGCCATGGGCGGCTTCCTGCCGGTGATGCTGATCTACAACTGGTATCAGATCTGGGTGTTCCGGGCCCGCATATCCAAGCTGACCGGCTACGGTCACCACTGATGGGCCGGGCGCGTCCCGAATCGCAGGGCCGCCGCGGCTGGGCCTGGTGGCCGGTGGCGCTGGCCGCTGCATTTCTCGTGCCACCGGTGGCAGGGCTGGTTCTTATCGCACGGTTCTTCGGCGGCCTGGGCCCCGGTCTGTGGCTGATGGCGGGCGTGGTGTTTCTGTTCGCGGTCACGCTCGTGGTGGGCCTGGCGCGCGCCGAGCGGGCGGCGCCGAAGTCGCGCCGCTGAGCCGCGGAGCGCGGCGTCAGTTGCCGATGTCGGCCAAGACTTCGAACAGCACGCGGCGTGGCCCGGAAGGATGGCTGCGCGCGCACCTGGCCGGCCATCGGGCGTTGTTGTTCGGCGCGGTCGCGGTTGGGTTGATCGATGCGCCGCTATTGATCGCCCAGGCCTGGCTGCTGGCGCTGATCATCAATGCCGTGGCCATAGACGGGCAGGGACTGGACGCCGTCATGCCCTGGTTGTGGTGCCTGCTCGGTGTGTTCGCGGCCCGCGTGTTGACGGGCATACTGCGCGACGGGCTGGCATTCGAAGGCGCGGCCCGGATCAAGCATCGCCTGCGCGAGGCCCTGTTCGAGCACTGCATCGCACTCGGGCCCGACTGGGCGCGCGGCGCCCGCAGCGGCACGGTCTCGCATCTGCTGGCCGATGCGATCGAGGCCATGGACCGCTACTACCGCGATTATCTGCCGCAGACGATGCTGGCGGCGGTGCTGCCGATCGTATTGTTGTTGGTGATCTTTCCGAACGACTGGGTTTCGGGGTTGATCCTGTTGATCACGGCCCCGCTGGTGCCGTTTTTCATGGTCCTGATCGGCAAGGGAACGGAAGCGCTCAACCAGCGCCAGTGGCGCCGGCTCGCACGCCTGAGCGCGCATTTCTTCGATGCCATCGAAGGCCTGACCACGCTCAAGCTGTTCGGCGCCAGCCGGCGCGAACTGGATGCCGTGGCCGCCATGTCGGAAGGGTATCGGCGCGAGACGCTGGCGGTGCTGCGGCTGGCCTTCGTGTCGTCGCTCATCCTCGAATTCCTGACCACGCTCGGCATCGCCATGGTCGCGGTGTATATCGGGTTCCGGCTGTACTACGGTGAGATGGCGTTCTGGCCCGGGCTGTTCGTGCTGCTGCTCGCGCCCGAGTTCTATCGCCCGCTGCGCGACATGGGCGCGCAATACCATGCGCGCATGGAGGCGATCGGTGCTGCCGAGGGGCTGATCGAGGTCTTCGCGCGTCAGCGCCCCGAAGACACGGCCAGCCGCGCGGCGGGTGAGGCGATCTCTCGCCCCGAACGTATCGAATGCCGCGATCTGGCGTTCGCTTATGCCGACGGCGCGCCGGTGTTCAGCGGCGTGGATCTCGCGCTGCGCCGCGGTCGCCGCATTGCCCTGGTCGGCCCCAGCGGGGCAGGCAAGACCACGCTGGCGCATCTGCTGCTGGGATTTCTGCGGCCGCAGGCCGGCGCTATTCGGGTCGACGGCGTCGATCTCGCAAGCCTGCCACGCAGCGTCTGGCTGCAGCAGGTCGCCTGGGTGCCCCAGCGCCCGACGCTGTTCCACGGCACCCTCGCCGACAATATCCGGCTCGGCTGTGCCGACGTCGATGACGCCGCGGTGGCCCGGGCCGCGCGCCAGGCCAACGCTGACGCCTTCATCGAGGCACTGCCCGACGGCTACGAGACCGTGATCGGCGATCGTGGCCAGGGCCTGTCGGGTGGGCAGATCCAGCGCATCGCGCTGGCGCGGGCTTTTCTCAAGGACGCGGCGCTGGTGGTGCTGGACGAGCCGAGCGCCAGTCTCGATCCGGCCAGCGAAGCGGCGATCACCGACGCCGTGGCGCGGCTGGCCGCGGATCGCATGCTGCTGATCATCGCCCATCGGCTGGATACGGTGCGCGAGGCCGACGAGATCCTGCTGCTGGCCGACGGCGCGATCGCGGAGCGCGGCCGGCACGACGCGCTGATGGCCGCCGATGGCCGCTATGCGCGGCTCTGGTCGCTTTACCGTGCCGACGATGCCTTCAGCGGGGTTCGGTCGTGAACGACTGGCGCCGTCTGCTGGCGCTCGCGCGGCCCTATCGCGGCATGCTGTGGCTCGGTATCGGGCTGACCACGGCCGTGGTGCTGGCCAACGTCGCGCTCATGGCGCTCGCCGGATGGTTCATCACCGGCATGGCGCTGGCCGGTCTCGGGCTCGGCACGATCAATTATTTCGCGCCGGCGGCCGGCATCCGCGGGCTGGCGATCGTGCGGGCGATGGGGCGATACCTTGAACGCCTAGTCACGCACGATGCCACGCTGCGACTGCTGGCGCGGCTGCGCGTGACCTTCTATGCCGGGCTCGAACCGCTGGCGCCGGCCGGCCTGCAACGCTATCGCGGCGGCGACCTGCTCAGTCGCATGCGCGCGGACATCGACACGCTCGACAACTTCTACCTGCGCGTGATCGCGCCGAGCCTGGCGGCGGCAGCGAGCATCGTGCTCGTCAATGGCTTCGCCGCCTGGTTCAGCCCGGCGGTGGCACTGGTCAATGCGATCGGCCTGCTCGCGGCCGGATTCGTGCTGCCCTGGGCCGCCTATCGGCTGAGTCGCTCGGGCGGGGCCGAGCGCCGCCGCGTGCTGGCGGACCTGCGCGCGACCGGGGCCGACAGCATTCGTGGCCTGGGCGAACTCTGGGTGTATCAGGCCACCGCACGCCAGGCCGGGCGCATCCGTGGCCTGTCGCGCCGGCTGCTGGCGGTGCAGCGACGCGACGCCTGGCGCGAGGCGATCGCCGACGCGGCATCGGCGGCCATCGCCCGCGCGACGCTCTGGGTGGTCCTGGTCGCGGCAATACCGCTGGTCGGGCAGGCCGCGATCGACGGCCCGGCACTGGCCATGCTCGTGTTTCTGGTCATGGCGAGCTTCGAAGCCGTGGCCCCCTTGCCGGCGGCGTTTCGTGCGCTGGCCGAGACACGCGCCGCGGCCCGGCGGATCTTCGAGATCATGGACGCCGAGCCGGCCGTGTCGGACCCGCCGGCCGATGCCGCGCCGCCGCAGCGTTTCGATGTCGTGCTGCGCGGGGTATCGCTGCGCTACGAGGAGGCCGCGTCATGGGCGCTGGACGGCGCGAATCTCACGCTTGCGCCCGGCCGCACGCTGGGGCTGGTCGGCGCCAGCGGTGCCGGCAAGACCAGCGTCGTGAACGCGATCCTGCGGTTCTGGCCGTATCAGGCCGGGCGGGTGGACATCGGCGGTACGGCGATCGAGCGCTATGCGGCCGGGACGGTGCGCGGCTGGTGTGCGGTGGTCAGCCAGCACACGCATCTGTTCAATGCCAGCGTGGCCGATAACCTGCGTATCGCCCGGCCTGAGGCGGGCACGGACCAAATGCAGGCGGCCCTGGCGCAGGTCGGCCTGTCACCGCGGGTGGCCGCCATGCCGCAGGGGCTGGATACATTCATCGGCGAGGCCGGCGCGCGCCTGTCCGGCGGCGAGGCGCGCCGGCTGGCGATTGCCCGCGCCGTGCTCAAGGACGTGCCGATCCTGATCCTGGACGAGCCCACCGAGGGGCTCGACGCGCGATCCGAGGCCGATGTGCTGGCGGCGTTGTCACCATTGATGGCAGCGCGGACGACGCTGGTGATCACGCATCGGCCGTCGGTGCTGCGTTATGTGGACGAGATCGCCGTGATCGAAGCCGGCCGGATCGTGGAGCAGGTCGATCCGCGCGCAGCCACCGCCGAGGCGCGGTTCTGGCGCCATCTGCGCCTCGCCTGAGGCGAGTGCGGCGGCGGATCGAGGCCGCACGCGCTGGCCCCGCGACGCCCCCAATGTTTATAAGTGCCGCCCGGCGCTGTCACCGGAGCTTGTTTCGCGTGGCCTCGTACAACGGCGATTGTGGGTCAAGGCCGGTGCTCAGGCCGATGTCGAGTGCGCGCTCGGCGCTTTCACCGTGCAGGTGGCAGGCACGGTAGGCCATGAGCGCGCCGACGCGATTGCTGCTGGCACAGTGCACGAGCGCCGGCGTGCCGCCGGCCGCGGCGAGGGCGTCGTCGAGGTCGCGGGCTTGGCGATCGTCGATGTCATTCGCCCCCGCAACCGGGATATTGACGTAACGCATGCCGGCGTCGGCCACTACGCGGGCTTCGTCGAATTCGTCGAATTCGCCGGCCGGGCGCAGGTTGACCACGGTCTTGACCCCGGCTTGGCCCGCGGCGACGAGTTGTGCCCGGTTCGGTTGCCCCGCGGTCACGATATCGGCGCCGAAGTGGCGGGCGTTCTTCAGATCATTCGGGTAATCGGACATGGCGCGATCCTGGTGCTCTGTCGGTTGCAACGATAGAGGGCTGCCGGCGGTTTCGGCCGACAGCGCGAAGCCTGCGGCGCCCCAGATTACAAGGTATCCAGTGGAATTTTCAGGTAGTGCACGCCGTTGGATTCTTCCGGCGGCAGATGGCCGGCCCGCATGTTGACCTGAACCGAGGGCAGAATCAGCCGCGGCATGCCGAGCGTGGCGTCGCGCGCCTCGCGCATGGCGACGAATGCGTCTTCGGTCACGCCTTCATGCACATGGATATTGTGGCGCCGCTGTTCGCCCACGGTCGTTTGCCAGCGATATTCGCGCCGTCCCTCGGGCAGATAGTCGTGGCACAGGAATACACGGGTTTCGTCGGGCAGGGCCATCAGCTTCTGGATCGAGCGATACAGCGTGCGTGCATCGCCGCCGGGGAAATCGCAGCGCGCCGTGCCATAGTCGGGCATGAACAGGGTGTCGCCCACGAACACCGCGTCGCCGATGATATGGCTCATGCAGGCCGGGGTATGGCCGGGCGTATGGATGGCCCGGGCCGTTATCGAGCCGATCGTGTATTCGACGCCGTCCGCGAACAGCTGATCGAACTGGCTGCCATCGCGTTCGAACTCGGTGCCGGCGTTGAAGATCTTGCCGAATACATCCTGCACGGTCCGGATATGTTCGCCGATGGCGAGTTTGCCGCCCACCTGCTGCTGGATCCATGGCGCGGCCGACAGATGATCGGCGTGGGCGTGGGTTTCCAGCAGCCAGTCCACGGCGAGGCCCCGTTCGCGTACGGCGTCGACGATGCGCTGGGCGTTGTCATGACTGATGCGCGCGGCATTGGGCTCGTAATCGAGCACGGAATCGATGATCGCGCAGTGGTCGGTGGCGGGATCGTTGACGATATAGCTCACGGTATTCGTGGCCGAATCGAAGAAGGCCTCGACCTGGACCTCTTCGGTGAGTGCCGACGTCGTCATGACGCATCTCCTCTCATAAGCGGGTGAACCGCAATGGCTCCACGATAGGTCGCCGTCGAGACCCGCGCTTGATCTGAATCAATCCGGCGCCACGGCGGCGTTGCCGTATTGCGAGAGGCCGGTGGCGCGAAAACTCAGAGTCCGCTGGCGGGTTGCCGGCGCGGCGACGTGCTGCGCTCGACCGGTTGTTCGGCGGCAGCGGGCGCCTGCTGCTGCGGTCGCTTGACGGTCGGGGAGATCTGCGGACGATCGCCGGCCTGGTCGTTGGTCTGGTCATTGGCCTGGGCATTGCTGCCGGGGTGTGCCGCGATCTCGGCCAGCTCGTTGAGCGTGGCGGGTGGCAGATTGCCGGTCAGCGCATAGTCGCGCCCCTGCGCCTGCCAGCGGGCCAGGGCAACGCCCGAGGGCGAGATCATGTCGGGTGCGCCCTGTGTGGTGCCGGACTCCGCACGTGTATAGATCGTCACCCGTTTGCCGGCTGCATTACGATATTCATAGGCGGTGAGCGACTCGCCGCCCGCCGTGGTGACGACGTGTCGATCGTTAAAGCGATAGCCCGCGCGCGACAGATCGGGATGCGCCGGCCGGCTGGGGCTGCGCGCGGCCGTGTCGACCGCGGGCTGGCGATCGGCGAGACGCGCGACCTGCTGGCCGAACGTGTTCGGCACGACGCCCGGCGGCGTGGATGTCGACGCCAGCCCGCGCAGCCACCAGCCGCCGGCGGCCGACAGGCCGATCACCGCGACCAGACCGGCGCCCGCCAGCCAGCTTGCGGGTGACGCATTGTGGCCATGCAACAAGCGCGGCGGAATGGGTTCGTCGAGCACTGGATCGTAGCGCTGCGCGAGCGCCAGGTCGTGCTCGGCGTCGCGCGCGGCGCGCTCGGCGATGCGCGGGTTGGCGGCCAGATAGCGTTCGATCGCCGCGGTGCCGGTGATGCGGTGGCCGGCGCGGTAGTAAGTCACGCACTGTTCGTAGTCGATCGCCACGGCGGTTGCTCTCATCTTCGCGCCGCGGCCAGCGGCGGCGTGTCTGGCTCGGCCTGCATCAGCTCGTTGAGCTGCTGACGTGCCCGCGACAGGCGCGAGCGGAAGGTGCCGACGCGAATACCGAGCATGCGCGCACCATCGCGATAGCTGGGCTGTTCGAGCGCGGCCAGCATCAGGATGGCGCGATGCTCGGGCGACAGACGGTCCATCGCGGCCAGCACGTCGCGACAGTGCAGCCTCAGGCCGTTCGACGCGCTGCGGTCGCGCGGGTCGAGCGCGACCGTATCGAGCGCTATCAGTTTCTCGCGGTCGCGCGTGGGCGCGGGGTGGCCGTCCAGATACAGCCGATACAGCACACGGAACAGCCAGCCGCGCAGCCGGCCGTGCGGGCGCCAGAGATGACGCTTGCGCCAGGCGCGTTCCAGCGTGTCCTGCACCAGGTCGTCGGCGGCTTCCCTATCCCGCAGCAATGCGCGCGCATAGCGCCGCAGATGGGGGACTTCGGCTTCGATCATGCCGGGTTCGATCACATGCCCTCGCTCATGGCGCGCTCGGTCGCCGGTCCTCGGTTCAGCGCCTGTTCCAATGGCGCCTCAGCCTACCAACGATCGAAAACGCGATGGGTTCCCTCACCGCGCAGTATGGAACCCGGCGCCCCGGCGCCCTGTTACATCGGAAACAGATATCGAACAGGCCGCGCGGCGGCCAAGCGAGATTCGTCCATGGGCGGTTCTGCATCGCGTATTCATGCATTCGACTCGCTGCGCGGGCTGTCTTTTACTGGCGACGTTGGGGCTGTGCTTCGGGGTCAGCGATCTGGCGTATCGCAGGATCGAGCAATCGGCCGTGCAGCTGTCGCGCGTGGCCGCCGATCGGGTCGGGCGCGCCTGCGAGTATGCGTCGTCTGCACTGGCGCGGTGTTGGAGACGACCGTTCCAGGCCGTGCCGCTACGGTGCGGGCGGCAGAATGGGTTAAACTGTGCGGTCATTTACCGATCCCAACGGTTCGATCGCAATGTCGGAAACGGTGGAAAACAGCAGCGCGCCGAAGGTGTTCGTGGCCACCTGGGGCTGCCAGATGAACGAGTACGACTCGGCCAAGATGGTCGACGTGCTGGCCAAGAACCGCGGCGCAACCCGCGTGGGCACGCCCGAAGAGGCCGACATCATCCTGCTCAACACCTGCTCGATCCGCGAGAAGGCGCAGGAGAAGGTGTTTTCGCAGCTCGGCCGCTGGAAGCCGTTGAAAGACGCGAATCCGGATCTCGTAATCGGCGTGGGCGGCTGTGTCGCCTCGCAGGAAGGTCACGCCATTCGCGAGCGCGCGCCGTTCGTGGATATGGTTTTCGGCCCGCAGACACTGCACCGGTTGCCGCAGTTGCTGGACGATATTGCGGATAACGGTGCCGGTATCGTCGATATCGCCTTCCCCGAAATCGACAAGTTCGATCACCTGCCGCCGGCGCGCGCCGAAGGTGCAACCGCGTTCGTGTCGATCATGGAAGGCTGCTCCAAGTATTGCAGCTTCTGTGTCGTGCCCTACACGCGCGGCGAGGAAATCTCGCGGCCGTTCGACGACGTGATTCTGGAAGTCGCCGAGCTGGCGGAGCAGGGCGTGAAGGAAATCACGCTGCTGGGCCAGAACGTGAACGGCTATCGCGGGCCGATGGAAGACGGCTCGATCTGCGATCTGGCGATGCTGGTCGAGTTCGTGGCCGAAATCGACGGCATCGAGCGCATCCGCTATACCACCAGCCATCCGCTGGAATTCTCGGATGCGCTGATCGAGGCCTATGCCCGCGTGCCGAAGCTCGCCAATTATCTGCATCTGCCGGTGCAGTCCGGCTCCAACGCAGTGCTGGAGGCGATGAATCGCGGCTATACGGTCGAGCACTTCATCGAGCGCATCGAGAAACTACGCGCGGTGCGGCCCGACATCAGCCTGTCGACCGATATCATCGTCGGTCATCCGGGCGAGGGCGCGGCCGAATTCGAGGCGACCATGGATCTGGTCGAACAGATCGGTTTCGACGCAGCGTTTTCCTTCGTCTACAGCCCGCGCCCGGGCACGCCGGCGGTCGACATGGCGGACGACGAACCACGCGATGTCAAGAAAGCCCGGCTCAAGCGTCTGCAGGATCGCATTGCCGACTTCAATCGCCAGTACATGGTGAACATGGTGGGTACCACCCAGCGTGTGCTGGTCGAGCGCGAATCCAAGCGCGGCGGTGGCCAGATGGCCGGGCGCACCGACTCCAATCGCTGGGTGAATTTCGAGGGCCATCCACGCATGGCCGGTCATTTCGTCGAAATCGAGATCACCGAGGCCTTGGATAATTCGCTGCGTGGCCGCATAAAGACGACAGAGTCGGCGGTCGAGGCCAGGGATCCGGCTGTGGATCTGGCCGCGATCGAATAATCCTGCGATCGTCACGTATGCGCAGCAACCACGCCGAGGCAATTTGGCCGATAACACCGTAAGAAAGACACTGGAGCTCGAGCCGCTCGACATGGAACGGCTTGCGCATTTGTGTGGACCGCAGGACGAGCATCTGCGCCTGATCGAAAAGACCCTGAACGTGGCCGTGCACAACCGCGGCCATCTGTTCCAGGTCGACGGGGCGAACGGCGCCGCCGAGGCGGCGATCGATACGCTCAACGAGCTTTATGCCGCCACCGCCAGTGGGCCGATCGCGACCGATCGCGTCCATGTGGTTGCGCGTACTGCGGAACAGGAGCGCGAAGATGCGGCCGCGACCGCCTCGGGCGATGACGAATCGCCGCGCGAGGTGATGATCAAGACGCGCACCGGGCTCGTGCGCGGGCGCGGTCCGAACCAGCGCCGCTATATGGCGCGCATGGCCGACAACGATCTCAACTTCGGCATTGGCCCGGCCGGCACCGGCAAGACCTATCTGGCTGTGGCCGCCGCGGTCGATGCCCTGGAATCCGAACGGGTACGCCGGCTGATGCTGGTGCGCCCCGCGGTCGAGGCCGGCGAGAATCTCGGTTTCCTGCCGGGCGATCTGGCGCAGAAGATCGACCCCTACCTGCGCCCGCTTTACGATGCGCTCTACGAAATGCTCGGCTTCGATCGGGTCAGCCGGCTGATCGAGCGCCAGGTGATCGAGGTCGCGCCGCTGGCCTATATGCGCGGGCGCACGCTCAACGAGGCCTTCATCATTCTCGACGAGGCCCAGAACACCACCGTCGCGCAGATGAAAATGTTTCTCACCCGCATCGGTTTCGGCTCGACTGCGGTGGTCACCGGCGACATGACCCAGATCGACCTGCCGCCGTCGAAGCAGTCGGGGCTGTCGCATGCGGTCAAGTTGCTCTCGGGTATCGACAACATCAGCGTGACCCGGTTCGTTGGCCGCGATGTGGTGCGCCACCCACTGGTCCAGCGCATCGTGGCGGCCTACGAACGGGATGCCGAGAACGACGGCGGGGCCGGCTGACGGTGATCGATTTCAATCTCGTCGCCGCGCCCGGTGTACGGGCCGAGTACGACGAGCGGGCATTGATCGACGCCGTGGCGGCCGTGCTGGACGAGGCGGGCCTCAAGCGCGAGCACGATGAGGTCAGCGTGGATGTGCGCCTGGTCGACGAGGCCGAGTCCGCCGAG
Source organism: Salinisphaera sp. LB1 (assembly GCF_003177035.1). Classification (NCBI taxonomy): domain Bacteria; kingdom Pseudomonadati; phylum Pseudomonadota; class Gammaproteobacteria; order Salinisphaerales; family Salinisphaeraceae; genus Salinisphaera; species Salinisphaera sp. LB1. The sequence goes on from NZ_CP029488.1 coordinate 2,587,390, forward strand.
TTGAACGGCCGCTTTCGCGACAAGCCGTATGCCACCAACGTGCTATCGTTTCCAGCGGATGCCCGGCTGCCCGGTTTCGTCGCGCTCGGCGATCTGGTGATCTGCATGCCGGTGGTGGCCCGGGAAGCCGCCGCGCAGGGCAAGACCATGGATGCGCATCTGCTGCACATGGTCGTTCATGGGAGCTTGCACTTGCTGGGCTTTGACCATATCGGCGACGATGAGGCCGATATCATGGAAGCGGCCGAGCGTCGCGTCATGGCGCGGCTGGGCCATAACGACCCATACGCAGCCTAGCCATCGCCAGGCGCGTATAGCGGCCGGCGATCACACAACACGGATTTGAGGAGGCGGCTCGGGCCGCGTTTACCATGAGCGACGACGACGACAGCGATCAGTCCAGTCGGGGCTGGCTGCGCCAGATCGGCATGAGCCTGGCGGGCCCGCCACGCGATCGCGATGAGCTGATCGAGGTGCTGCGCGAAGCCCAGGAGAATGCGCTGCTCGACGTCGATGCCCTGTGGATGATGCAGGGCGTGCTCAAGGTTTCCGAGCTCCAGGTGCGCGACATCATGGTGCCGCGCTCCCAGATGGTGGTGATCGATTCGGATGCGGACGCCGCCGAGATCCTGTCGGTGGCCACCGAATCCGGCCATTCGCGGTTTCCGGTGATCGGCGAATCGCGCGACGAGGTCGTGGGTATTCTGCTGGCCAAGGACATGCTGAGCCTGACCGAGTCGGACGGCGCGGATAAAGCCTTCGATCTCACCACTGTGCTGCGCCGGGCGGTCTATGTGCCCGAAGCCAAGCGGGTGAATGTGCTGCTCAAGGAATTCAAGGCTTCGCGCAACCACATGGCGGTGGTGGTGGATGAATACGGTGGCGTGGCCGGGCTGGTCACCATCGAGGATGCGCTCGAGCAGATTGTCGGCGAGATCGACGACGAATACGACCAGACCGAGGGCGCGAACATTCTTCGCCAGGAGAAGAATCGATATCAGGTCAACGCGCTGACGCCGATCGACGAATTCAATCGCTACTTCGGCACCGCGTTTTCGGACGACGAGTTCGATACCCTCGGCGGCCTGGTCATGCACGAGTTCGGCCATATGCCCAAGCGCGGTGAAACCACCATCATCGACCGTTTCCAGTTCAACGTGCAGCGCGCCGATTCGCGCCGGATTCATCTGTTCCAGATGACGGTGTTGCCCGAGGCCCCCGAGTAGGCGGCGGGCCGGGGCGGGCATGGCAATGATGTCTGTTGCCGTTCCATACAAGACCGCGCCGTTCGGTGTGACCCGCCTTGACCGGGGCCCGCCGCGGCCGGCGGTCGCTGTTTTGCGTGGCGCGGGCCCCGGACCGGGTATGCGTGGCGTGCGCGCTGGCCCGCCGTGAAACAGCAGCCAACCCTGGGCCTCCATTGCGTCGTCGATTTGTTGATCCCGGCCGCACTCGGCGGCCTGGCCACGCTCGGCTTCGCGCCGTGGAATCTGTATCCCGTCACCCTCGTGGCGCTGGTCGGGCTGATTGCGCTGTGGCGCCCGGTCGGGCCGGGCCGGGCGGCCTGGCGTGGCTTTGTGTTCGGCGCGGCGCATTTCGGCACCGGTATCTACTGGGTGTATGTCGCGGTGCATGGGCATACCGGCGCGGCGCTCGCCGGGCTGAGCGTTGCGTGTCTGGTGGCTTATCTGGCCTGTTTCCCGGCGCTGGTGGGGGCCGTTGCCGGCGCCACCCATCGGCTGGCGCCGACGCTCTGGGCGCTGGCGGCGGTCCCGGGCGCGTGGTGCTTCGCCGAACTGCTGCGCGGCTGGCTGTTTTCCGGTTTCCCCTGGCTGTCGCTGGGTTATATCACCATTGCGGCGCCGCTCAATGGTCTCGCGCCGATGGTCGGCGTCCACGGGCTGAGCGCTGCCTTGATGATCGCCGCCGGTGTGCTCTGGCTGTTGTATACCGGCACACTGTTCGCGCGCCTGGTGGCGCTCGTGCTGATCGCGATCCTGCCGCTGGTGGTGTGGTCCGTGCCGTCGCCGGCCCACTGGACCCGGCCGCTGCACAAGACACTGCGTGTGGCGGTGATCCAGGGCAACATCGCCCGGGCCGGCCAATGGCGCGCGGTCACGCTCGGGCCCGCGCTGCGCCGCTATCGCGCCATGACACGGCGCACGAACGCGGACCTGGTGGTCTGGCCGGAGGTGGCGATCCCGGCCTCGGCGGCGCAAATCGACGGCTATCTGTCGCAGTTGAATGCGGGCGCGACAAAACGCGGTCAGACGGTGCTGGCGGGGCTGTTCTGGCCCGCGGATCATGGTCGGGGTCGGTACAACAGCGTGCTGGCGCTCGGCGTCGGTCAGGGACGCTACGACAAGCGTCGCCGGGTGCCATTCGCGGAAACGATGCCGGGCCCTTCTTGGCTTGCCCGGTGGGCGACGGGGCCGGGCGGACGCACGGTTGCCGGGGCGCCCGACCAGCCGCCGATCCGGGCCCACGGCATCACGCTCGGAGTCTCGATCTCCTTCGAGGACGTGTTCGGGCGCGATATCCGCCGTGAACTGCCGGGTGCCGGGCTGCTGGTCAACGCGACCAACGACAGCCGGTTCGCCGGGACCACGGCACTCGTGCAGCATCTGGAAATCGCCCGCATGCGCGCCCTGGAGACGGGCCGGCCGCTGGTGCGTGCCGCCAACACCGGCATCAGCGCGATCATCGGCTTCGACGGTCGGGTGCTACACGCGGCGCCGGTCGATCAGGGCGCCCGTTTGATCGGCGAGCTTGCGCCGCGCACAGGCGCCACGCCCTATGTGGTCCATGGCAACCGCCCGTTGTGGTGGGCGAGTGCGGGCGTCGTGTTGCTCGCCTTGCTGGCCAGCGCCGGTCTGCGCTGGCAGGCATCACGTCGCCGACGGCCGGCGGAAAGACGCCGCGCGCTGCGCGAAAGAGTCTGAAAAACAGGCGGGCAACGCGGGCGGGGCGGACAGCTGCCGGCCAAGACATTACACTTGCGCTGCTCTGCAACTGACTCACGTAGGACCGATGGACCGCAGCTACCGTTTCGCCGACATCGAGGCCGACGTCCAGCACCGCTGGGACGAAGCCGACGCTTTTCGCGTGGCCCGCGACGACCGCGAGAAGTTCTATTGCCTGTCGATGTTCCCCTATCCCAGCGGCAAGCTGCATATGGGACACGTGCGCAATTACACCATCGGCGACGTGATCGCGCGTTATCACCGCATGTGCGGGAAGAATGTGCTGCAGCCGATGGGTTGGGATGCCTTCGGGCTGCCGGCGGAGAACGCGGCGATCAAGAACGGCGTGCCGCCGGCGAAATGGACGCGCGACAACATCGCCGCCATGCGCGATCAGTTGAAGCAACTGGGTTTTGCCTACGACTGGTCGCGCGAGATCGCCACCTGCGATCCCTCCTATTATCGCTGGGAGCAGTGGCTGTTCACTAAGCTGTTCGAGCAGGGCCTGGTCTATCGCCGCGAATCGGTGGTCAACTGGGACCCGGTCGACCAGACCGTGCTCGCCAACGAGCAGGTGGTGGACGGGCGCGGCTGGCGCTCGGGCGCGATCGTCGAGCAGCGCGCGATCCCGCAGTGGTTCGCGCGCATTACCGATTATGCCGACGAACTGCTGGACGACCTGGACAAGCTCGACGGCTGGCCGGACGCGGTCAAGACCATGCAGGCCAACTGGATTGGCCGCTCGACCGGCCTGGAGATCGATTTCTCGGTTGCCGGCCAGGACGAACCGCTGACCGTTTACACCACGCGCCCCGATACGCTGCACGGCGCGACCTACATGGCGCTCGCCGCCGACCACCCGCTGGTCGCGGCCGCCGCCGATACGGACGCCGAACTGGCGGCCTTCGTCGAGGAATGCCGGGCCGGCGGTACCGCCGAGGCCGGGCTGGAAACACGCGACAAGAAAGGCTATCGGCTGCCGGTCGAGGCGGTTCATCCGTTGTCCGGCGAGAAACTGCCGATCTTCGCCGCCAATTTCGTGCTGATGGGGTACGGCACCGGCGCGGTCATGAGCGTGCCGGCCCACGACCAACGCGACTGGGAATTCGCCCGGGCCTACGACCTGCCGATCGTGTCCGTGATCGCCGACGCGTCCGGCGCGCCGGGGGACGTCAGCACGGCCGCCTTTGTCGAGAAGGGGCCGTTGGTCAATTCGGGCGAAGACGACGGCAAGGATTTCGACGCCGCCTTCAACGACATCGCCGACCGGCTGGAAGCCCGCGGCGCGGCGCGCCGCAAGACCCAGTACCGGCTGCGCGACTGGGGCCTGTCGCGCCAGCGTTACTGGGGCGCGCCGATCCCGATCATCCATTGCGGCGACTGCGGCGCGGTGCCGGTGCCGGAAGCGGATCTGCCGGTGGTGCTGCCCGAGGATGTCACGCCCGAAGGCGCCGGTTCACCGCTGCCGAACATGCCGGAATTCGTGAACACCACGTGTCCTAAATGCGGCAAGGATGCCAGGCGCGAGACCGATACCTTCGACACTTTCATGGAATCGTCCTGGTATTTCGCCCGCTTCACCTGCCCGGACGCCGATGCGATGATCGACGACCGCGCGCATTACTGGATGCCGGTCGATCAATACATCGGCGGCATCGAGCACGCGATCCTGCATCTGCTGTACGCGCGTTTCTTCCAGAAGCTGATGCGCGACGTCGGGCTGGCCCAGGCCGACGAGCCGTTCAAGGCGCTGCTCACCCAGGGCATGGTGCTGAAAGACGGCGCCAAGATGTCCAAATCCAAGGGCAATACGGTCGACCCCCAAGCGTTGATCGAAACCTACGGCGCCGATACCGTGCGTTTGTTTTCCATGTTCGCGGCCCCGCCGGATCAGTCGCTGGAATGGTCGGATGCCGGGGTGGAAGGCGCGCATCGCTTCCTGCACCGACTGTGGCGGCTGGTAGCCACGCATGTCGAGGCCGGCGTGGTGGCGCCGGCCACCGCGGCGACGGATGAGGCCGGCGAACTGCGTCGCAAACTGCACGAGACCATTGCCAAGGTCGGCGACGACGTCGGCCGGCGCTACACCTTCAATACGGCGATCGCCGCGATCATGGAACTGGCCAACGCGCTGGGCCGGGTCGATGACGCGCCGGCGCCCGAGCTGCAGGCCGTGCGCCAGGAAGCCCTGGAAGCGATCGTGCGCATGCTCGCGCCCATCACCCCGCACGTATGCGATGTGCTCTGGCGCGCGCTCGGCCGTGACGGGCTGCTGCTGGATGCGGCCTGGCCGGTCGCCGACGAGGCCGCGCTGGTGCGCGACACGCTCACGCTCGTGGTCCAGGTCAACGGCAAGGTCCGCGCCCGTATCGATGTGCCGGCCGATGCCGATCGCGATACAGTGGCCGAGACCGCGCTGGCCGAGCCCAATGTGGTGCGTCATATCGAGGGCAGGGACCTGAAGAAAACCATCGTCGTGCCCGGCAAACTGGTCAATCTGGTGGTCTGAGCCGCGATGGATCGCCCAAGCAGAGAGCACGAATAATGGGTCATGTTTGCTTATCCGCCACCATTCGCGCTCGCGCCGCCCGGGCGAGCGTCATGCTGGCGCTGCTTTCGCTTGCGGGCTGCGGGTTCCACATGCAGGGCGCCTCGCCGTTGCCCAAAGGCATTTCGTCGATGCACGTGTCGTACAGCAATGCCTATCAGGTGGGGGATCCGCCGGTCGTGACCGCGCTCAAACAGCGTTTGCGCCGTCAGCATCTGCTCGGCGATGCCGATGCCCCGGCTCAGCTCGACATTGTGAGCGTCGGCAGCAGCCAGCGTATCGTCGCGGTGAGCCCGGTAGACGGCTATGCGGCGGAGTACGCGCTCACGACCCGGGTGGTCTTCAATTACAGCGTCCATGGCGCCAAGCAGCTGTCGGGCGAAACGCTATCGGCCACGCGCGACTACAGCGTGTCGGACACCCAGCGGCTGTCGTCCGAGGGCGAGCGCCGCCAATTGCTGAACGAAATGCAGAAGAATCTCGCGAACCGCATCCTCGAGCGCATCGCCCAGGCCAACGACAAGCTTGGCTCAAGCCGTGCCAAGGGTAACTGAGGCCATGACAGATCGCGCCACACTGACAGACAGCCCGGTTTCGCCGGCGGATGCCGCCGCGCTTATCCGCGGCCGGCGCACGATCGACCGTTTCAAGCCGGGCCAGGTGCCCGAGGCCGCACTGATTTACGAGGCGATCGAGCTGGCACGCTGGGCGCCGAATCATCACCGCACCGAACCCTGGCGCTTTTATCTCATCGGCGAGCGCACCAAGGCCGGTATCATCGAGCTCAATAGCCGTCTGCTGGCGGCCAGCCGCGGTCCCGACGTGGCCGAAGCCAAACGCGAGCGATGGCAGAGCATGCCCGGCTGGCTGGCGGTCAACTGTTGTCCCAGTGACGACCCGATCACCGCGCGCGAGGACTACGCCGCCTGTGCCTGCGCGGTCGAGAATCTCATGCTCTACCTGCACAGTGCGGGCGTCGGCACCAAGTGGGCGAGCGGGGCGGTCACGCGTGAACCCGAATTTCTCGAACTGCTTGGCGCGCAATCGGGGGAATACTGTGTCGGGCTGATCTGGTATGGTTACGCCCAGCGGCGCCCCAGGTCCCAGCGCCAGTCGGTCGATCAGATCGTCCGCGCGCTGGACTGAAGCCAACGGCGGCGATTCCAGTTCCGCGTCAAAGGGCATTGCAAAAACCCCGAGACGGATATAGAATTGCGCGCTTTCGCAGCCCGGGTCGCTGGTCTCCCGCTACGGCTTGCGACCTCCTACGGTATAAGAGTTGCAATGAAGACGTTTTCCGCGAAGAAAGATGAGGTGCCCGGCGACTGGTACGTCGTGGACGCGACCGACAAGACGCTCGGTCGACTGGCCTCCGAGATCGCTTTTCGCCTGCGCGGCAAGCACAAGCCCGAATATACGCCGCATATGGATGTCGGCGACCACATCGTGGTGATCAACGCCTCGAATGTGAAGACGACGGGCAAGAAGGCCGAGCAGAAGAAGTACTACCGGTTCACCGGGTATGTCGGCAACCTGAAGGAAATCACGCTCGGCAAGCAGATGGCCAGCCATCCCGAGCGGGTCATCGAGCACGCCGTCAAGGGCATGCTGCCGAAGGGTCCGCTCGGCCGCCAGATGTTCCGCAAGCTGCGTGTCTATCCGAGCGCCGACCACCCGCACACCGCACAGCAGCCGCAGACGCTGGAGATTTAAAGCATGGCAACCGAACAGTCGTACGGCACTGGCCGCCGCAAGACCGCTTCCGCCCGCGTGTTCATCAAGCCGGGCTCCGGGCAGATCACGGTCAACAAGAAGACGCTGGACCAGTACTTCGGTCGTCCGACCTCGCGCATGATCGTGCGCCAGGCGCTGGAAGCCACCGAGTCGACCGATCGCTTCGACATCACCGTCACCGTCAACGGCGGCGGCCCGAACGGTCAGGCCGGCGCGATCCGCCACGGTCTGGCGCGCGCCCTGGTCGACTACGACGAAGGCATGCGCCCCGCGCTGCGCGCCGCCGGCTACCTGACCCGCGACGCCCGCAAGGTCGAGCGTAAGAAGATCGGCCTGCACAAGGCCCGCAAGTCGCCGCAGTACTCCAAGCGCTAGCGACTTGTCGATGGACGGATCTGGTCCTATCCGTCCATCGATCCAAAGGTTTTGGGGAATCGTCTAATGGTAGGACTACGGACTCTGACTCCGTCAGTGGGGGTTCGAATCCCTCTTCCCCAGCCAAACAAAAGCCCGCCTCGCGCGGGCTTTTTTTTTGGCTGGCGTAGCGGACCTGATAAGAAGCCCCAGGTTCGACGAGCGCGCGCAGCGCGCGAGGACAGTCGAGCTTGCTCGACTGGGCCCTGTCAATGGCCAACAGAACTGACCCACTTTTGGCCAACAAAAATGACCCACCCGTGAAGGTCAGCTGAGCGTTTTCTGCTTCAGCCGATAGCTCTCGCCTCCGAGCATGTAGAGATGCGAGTGATGGATGATCCGGTCGATGATCGGCACCGCCACATTGTCGTCGTGGAAGAACTCGCCCCATTGGGTGAAGTCCTTGTTGGTGGTCACGATCAGCGAGCGGTACTCGTAGAACCGGTTGATCAGCTGAAACAGCGCATAGCGCGCCGCCCTGCTCATGGGCAGATAGCCGAGCTCGTCGATCACCAGGGCATCGACCTTGGCCAGTTGCGTCAGCTTTTTCTTCAGTTCGCCTTTCATCTCGGCCAGCTCCAGTTCCTCGACCAGATCCAACGCGTTCTTGAAGCGCACCTTGTAGCCCGCCTCGACCGCGTGCTGGCCGATGCCGATGGCCAGGTGCGTCTTGCCCACGCCCGGCGGGCCGATGAACACCAGATTCTCGCGGTTATCGAGGAAGGCGAAGTCGAGCAAGGCCTTGACCTGGCGCTTGGTGATCGTGGTCTGATGGCGGTAATCGAACGCCTCCAGCCGTTTATCGGCCGGGAACCGCGCCTGGCGTCGGTTAAGCTCGATGCGCCGGGCCTCGCGGCTTGCACGCTCGTGCTCGGCCAGCATGTCGGCGAACATAAGGTACGAGACCTCGTTGGCCTCGGCCTGGCGGAGCAAGTCGGTCAGATCGTCGGCGATGGCGCCCAGACGCAGGCTGCGGTAACGCCCGGTGGTGAGCTCAAGCGTTCCCATGGGTCACCTCCGGCTGGCCGCTGGGGTGGCCCAGTCGGGCGTAGGCGGTCAGATCCAGGGGCGCGGCGTGAACGGCGGCCGGCGCGTTCGCCCCGGGATCTCGGCCGCGTTGTTCGGCGCAACGCGCGGCGTCCAGGCGTTGCTTGAGCCGGCCGGCGGTCAAGCCGTCGCGTTCGACCCACGTCTCGAGTTGACTGAGATCCAGATCGGGCGCGGCCTCGAGCAGGCGCGCCGCGCCGGCCAGTTGATCCCGGGTGTGCCGCGGCATGGTCGCCCGCAGGCGGTCACACAGGCGTTGACCCAGGTCGGCGCCGAGGCGCGCGCGGATCCGGGCCTCGAGATCGGCGGTCTGCGCGGCGTGATCGCGGTAATGATCGGTGTTGCGCTGGACGCGGCCCTTGCCGTGGCACACGGCATGGGTGGCCACGACGTCGCCGCTGTCGAGATCGACGATCTGCAGGTCGGCGCCGGCTTCGGTCACGCCGACCCGCCCGCGTTGGTAGGCCATGGGCACCGAGTACTTGTTGGCGCACCACGAGATCAGGCCCGTCTTGTCGACCTGGCGGTGGGCCGGCCCTGCAGCATCGCGCCCGACGCAAGCCGGCGTCAGATAGGGGCGCAAGTGCGCCTGCTCCTCGGCTTCGAACCGGGCCCGGGGCGGCTGGCCCGTGGTGCCATGAAGGCGCACGTTGGCGACGGTATCGAGCCACTGTTGCAGATGGCCGCGCAGGTCGGCTTCGTCGGCGAAGGTATCGCCATACAGGGCATCCTGCTTGACGTACTTCACTCCGGCCTCGACCTTGCCCTTGCTTTCCGGGTCATAGCCCCGACAGGCCTCGATGCGAAAACCCGCCGTCGTGGCATAGGCGTGAAACGCCGGGTTCACGTCGAGTTCCCGGAACTGCTCGTGGAGTACGACCAGCTTGGTCTGGTCGTACACGCATTCTGCCGGGCAACCGCCGAAATAACGGAACGCTTCGTCGTGCAAGGCGATGAAGTCGGCCGTGTCCAGCGGCTGGAAGCGCACGCCGACGTAAGCCAGGCGGGAGTAGGACAGCACGAACACGACGAAGTACACAGGCCGCGGCTGGCCGCCGATCATCACCTGGCGCAGCTCGCCGGGATCGACCTGGCACTGCACGCCGGGCACCGTGTCCAGCACCGGCGCGTAGTAGCGCGTCTGCACGGTGTTGAGGGTCGTCTTCATCTGCCCGACATAGCGCCGCAGACTGCGATCGGAGACGTCCAGCTCGCCCACCTTGTCTCGTAGCTTGCGGGCGATCTTGACGCTGCTCAGCCGCGGATAGGTCCGCAACAGCCAGGCGATGTAGGGCCGGTGCGCATCGAGCTTCTTGTGACGGCCTCGGTCCGACTGTGCCGCCTCGATCGTGGCCTCGTCGGCGCGGAGATATTTGCGCACGGTGTTGCGCGACACGCCCAGCTCCTGGCCGATGGCCCGGATCGACAGCCCTTGCCCGCCGTCGTATAGCGCCTTGATTTTATGAATCATAACCCAGTCCTTGATCAGTCCGCTCCGGCGTCTCGTTTGCCCGAACGGTAGGTGGACGGTGGCATCGCTGCCACCCCGAAGGGTGGGTCAAAAGCGTTGGCCAGCACTGGGTCAGTTTAGATGGCCATTAACAGGCCCGAAGGGCCGAGCGGCGGAGCCGCGAGCAATCCCTCATCCCCAGCCATAAAAAGTGAGCCCCTGTTTCCGCAATGGATTCAGGGGTTTATCTTTGTGGGGTGTAGCCTCTTGCACCCACATTTGCACCCACGCCACGTACCCTCGGTCGAGCCCATCGGCCGCTAGCTGCGCTCTTGCGCAATGCCCTCCGGTTAAGCCATCGTGCGGCCCCGACAACATGAGGGGGAGCCATGGGACGTCGCAAAACGACGCTTACGACTGTGTCTATCGCGCTCTGGAGTTGGGTGAAGCGACGCCGTCCTAATCCTGGCCTGTAACAGGTCGATAGTCGGATTCAAGCACTATCAATCTAGCCAAAGCAGCGCCGATGCCGGTTGGTTGAAGGCGGTCTCTGCCTTCGTCGCTTATTTCCGAAACCAACCCTAGACGGATGAGCTGGTTCTCATAGCTCGACACGAATGAGGCCCTCTCTAGGTCAACAGAGGCTGGGTCTTGCGCGGGGAATTCGGGCCGTAAGACTGCCTCATGCGCACTATAGAAATCATCTTTCGTGCGACCTGCTGCTGTTGAGAATAATGCTGCGTAAAGCAGGTGTATAACTTCGGAGTACGTCAAGTCGATGTAGAGATTCAGCAGTTTCCGCGTCCGCTCGTACTGCAATTCCTCTTCGGTCAGCGACCGCACGACCAGCGCCGCTATTCGCTCGCGGCTTTCTGGCTCCACCGTCCGGGCCGACTGAATCATACTGTCTTCGATGATGGCGGTGCCATACTCGCTGCGCGCGTTGCGTTCAAAGACGTCACAAGCGCCGGCCATCTCCGCCTCGACAACCTGAAGGCGGTAGTCTAAACGGCGCATATATTCGACCAATCGGTCCTTTCGCTGGCTCGGAATGACTTCTGTCAGTAGCTCGGCCAGCACGGGGCCAGCAGCCGGAATCAACGCCCCAGCCAAGCGTATGCCCGAAGCCAAATGGTCAAAAGCGTTCGGGTCTAGGTCGTCCGCCATTCAGCGGTCTCCTCATCTTTCTTGGCGTACGCCCCGAGGTTACACGCTGGCGACGGCCGTTGCCGCAATGGGCCAAGTGAGTGAAGAAGGCGAAATGTATATAGCGCATTTCCAAGCGCGTATTTTGATTATAGGAGTCCCGCGCGTTTTTCCCCCGTGCCGGGGCCGCGTGCCGTGCTGGTCGTCGCATCAAAAGCGCGGGGGTAGCCCGGTGGGGTCAGTCTGGTCACTCTGTATCGCAGACCGTCCCGGTTCTTTCCGATACGCCTGTATCGAAAACCCCTCGCAGCTTGTCGGCCGTAAGTCCCTGATCTGGCATTGGCCTGAGTGGTCTGATTTGACCGTATCGTAAACAGGTGCCTCTCTGTCTTCGGTGGAAGGCAATGCCTCGATGGAGATCAAGCAGACCACCTAATCCGCCAGGTGGCCTCGCAAGCTCAAGGATGTTGAGGCACGGGCTCGGATTCTGCGGCGGCTTGACCGGCTGAAAGCCGGCAACCGGGCGACCACAAGGTGTTGCCGGGTGGCGTCAGCGAACTTCGGCTGACCGTCGGGCCGGACTATCGGGTTTACTACACACAGCGCGGCGATACGCTGATCATTATGCTCTGCGGCGGCGACAAGTCGACGCAGACGAAGGACGTCGAACGCGCGCGGTTGCCGGCTCAGAGTTTTTGAGCTTCGCCGCCTTTTTCCTCGTCAGCGCGGAGGCAGACGTGGGCATTGAACTGACGAACTACGATCCGGCAGATTACCTGGACAGCCCGGAGATGATGGCGGCCTACCTGAATGCCGCCATTGAAGCCAGCGCGGGCGATGCGGCGGCGATGGCCGAAGCGCTCGGCGCAATCGCGCGGGCCAAGGGCATGAGCGATGTGGCCGAGAAAGCCGGGCTGGGCCGGCAAAGCCTTTACAAAGCACTGTCGAGCGATGGCAATCCATCGCTCGATACGATCGCGCGTGTTGCGGCGGTTCTCGGCTTGCGGGTATCGGTCGCGGCAGCTTAAAGGAGGCATCCCTAAGCCGGATCGTACAGAGCCGTGCGGCTGCGGGCGGCGCGTTGGTTGTCGATATGGCTCGAGTGCTACGCGCCACGCTGGCCCATGGTGGCTCGATCATGGGTGGACTTTATTGCCGAGTATTGGGCGTGGCTCGCTGAAGAAGCGCGAATGCGCCTTGTTCAGAGGCAGCGCGGCGCCGTATATCAGCGCGGATAATGAATCAGGTCGTGCGCCCGCGCCGGGCCGGTTCCGGGATTGTAGTAAAGATGCGGCCGGTCGGCCGCGAATTGCAGCACGTCGCCGGGGCGGAGCACATGTGTCCCGCCGTCGACTTCCACTTCCAATTCGCCGTCCAGCATGACGACATCCTCGATGGTGCCGGCCGTGTGCGGACTGGAAACGCTGGACGCCCCGACCGCGAACTCGACCTCGAACATCTCGAAGCCGAGTGCCGCGTCGTAGGGCAGCAGCGCTCGGGTGCGCATGCCGGCGCTGTCTTCATGCCAGCCATCCGGGCTCGGCCGATGGTGCCGTTCGGTGCCGGCATCGGGAGTGCTGGACAGAAAGAAGGATAACGACACGTCGAGGCCGGTGGCGATCTTCCAGAGCGTGGCGATCGTCGGGCTGGATTCCGCGCGTTCGATCTGACCGAGCATGGCCTTGCTGATACCGGTGCGCGCGGCGACGCCGTCGAGGCTGAGGCCGGAACGGCAGCGTAATTCTCGAAGGCGGCTGCTGATCGATGGCGCGATGGGTGGGGGAGCGGTCATGGCACGGACATCTCGGGATCTCGCCGCATCATACTAAGTGCGATTCGTGCTGGATTCGATATGCAATTGTGCGTTATAACGCACGAAAAATCCGGCCGCGATGATCGAACATGAACAAGGGTTTCTCCATATCCGGGTTTCTGCCACCGGCGACCGCTGGCGTTGTGGCCGTACTGGTCGGCTATACCGGCGCGGCGATCATCGTGGTGCAGGCATTCGAAGCCGCCGGCGCCTCCGCGGCGGTCGTCGGCAGCTGGATGACGGTGCTGGGCTGGAGCATGGCGGCGAGCACGCTTGGGCTGTCGCTGTGGTATCGCCAGCCGATTCTCACGGCCTGGTCGACGCCCGGCGCGGCGTTGCTGGTGGTCGGGTTGCACGGCCATTCGCTCGGCGAAGCGGTCGCAGCGTTCATGTTCTGCGGGGCGCTGACGCTCATATGCGGCGTGACCGGTGTGTTCGCGCGGCTGATGGCACGCGTGCCGCGTTCACTGGCCTCCGCGATGCTGGCCGGTGTGTTGCTGGAATTCGGGCTCGGCGCGTTCAACACCGGCAGCAACGATGGCTGGATCATGGCGGCCGCGCTTTCCACCTGGCTGCTGGGCCGGCGTGTGGCGCCGCGCTATGCGGTGTTGGCGATGCTGGTGGCGGGTGTCACGGCGGCTTTTCTCGATGGCCATCTTGCGATCGCCGGGTTTCACGGTGTGATCGCGACACCCACCGTCGTGGCCCCGGTGTTTTCGCTGTCGGCGTGGCTCGGTATCGGTGTGCCGCTGTTTGTGGTCACCATGGCATCGCAGAACGCGCCGGGCGTGGCGATGCTCGAAAATGCCGGTTACCGGCCGCCCGTCTCGGTGATTCTGGTCGTCACTGGCGCGATGACGCTGCTGCTGGCGCCGGTGGGCGGGTTCGTGCTCTGCCTGGCCGCGATCACCGCCGGAATCTGTTTGACCGACGACGCACATGAAGACCCGGCGCGACGCTATCTGGCGACGGCGGCCGCGGGGCTGGCATATGCACTGGCCGGCGTGTTCGGCGGCTCCATCGCCACCGGACTTCAGGCGTTACCGGCATCGTTGGTCGCGATTCTGGCGGGGCTCGCGCTGTTGCCGGCCATGGCCGGTTCGCTGGCGGCGGCGATGCAGGAGGCGCGTGACCGCGACGCGGCGACGCTGACCTTCCTGGTCACCGCCTCCGGTATCCATATCGCCGGGATCGGTGCGCCGTTCTGGGGCCTGGCAACGGGCGGGGTGGCACTGGGCGTCTGGCGCGTGCAGACACGGCGGACCTTGACCGGCGGCGTTCATGATCCAAGCCGGTCGCAACGGTAAGCCCTCCTGGCATGGGCGCCGGATGCGCCTACCGCCCGCCGAACAGCAGCGGTACGATCAGGCTGGTGAGCAGCAGGATCAATGCGCCGCCGAGGCGCGACGAAATCTGTGCGAACGGCATCAGCTGCATGCGGTTGGCGGCCGAGAGTACGGCGACGTCGCCGGTGCCACCCATGTTGGCCATGCACAGTCCGGCGGTGATGGCCGACTCGATCGGGTAGAAACCCATCAATCGTCCGACCAGACCGGCGCCCACCGCAGCCCCGGCGACCACGGCGAATACGATCAGGACGTAGGTGATCGAGATGGCGTCGATGACCTGGCCGAGATCGGTATAGGCGATGCCGATGCCGAACAGCAGCGCGAAGGTCCAGTTGCGGGCGACGAACTGGAACCACTGGGCTGCCCCGTCGTTGATGGGCTCGGGCATGAGTCCGCCGACCTTGACCGACGCCACCAGGATGATCATCAGGGCGTAGGGGTGCAGCGGGATGAAGTGGCCCAGAATCTGGCCGGCGACATAGAAGCTGAGTGCTGCCACCAGACCGACGCCCAGTTTATCGAGGCTGGGTTGGCTCTGGGCCGCGCTGATATGCACGCCCGGCATCATCTGGCCGCTGCCGGTGAGGCCGGGAAAGCGGTTGCCGAGCCCGTTGAGCAAGCCGGCGATGATGATCGCGAAGACGTTGCCGAGCGCCAGCGCCGGTACGAGAATCGATATGTAGTAGCTGGCCGGTTGGCCCAGCAGCTGCTCGTAGATCTGGCTCATGGGCACCGCGCCGGCTCCCATGCCGCCGCCCATGATCGGCAGGGTGATGACGACGACGGCGTCCTGCATCGAAAAGCCCAGGCACCAGCCCGCGATCACGGCGAACAGCGCGGCGAAGAGCACGGCGCTGATCAGGGGCAGGGCGAAACGTACGCCCACCTTGACCAGAATATGCGAGTCCATGCCGAGAATGCTGCCGGTGATCAACGCGGCGATGTAGAAATTGAGAAAGCCGCCGCTTTTCATGAACGTGGTGACGTTGTCCGCCACATCCGCGGGCAGCCAGTGCAAATACACCAGCGCGGCAGCCGAGAATATCGCCAGAATCGCACCGCCGCCGAGATAGCTGCGTACGATGGGCAGCCGGTCGCCGATGTGGCCGAACAGTTCGCCGAACAGCATGATCACGATGAATGCGCCGATCATGCTCCGCGGCAGGACATCGGTGGCCATCGCCGCGATCATGATCGCGAAAAACAACACGAAGATGGGCGGCGTGAGCCCGAAGATTCGGGATTCGGCAAGGGTGCCCCGAAGGCGCGGAGCGGTTCTGGCCGCCCCAGTGACTGTGGTATCGCTCATTATGGTCTCCTCGTTTAGGGTGGCCGTGCCCGGGATCGCGCCGTGTGGCGCGCCGTCTGCGGGATCGGCTGCGAAGCCAGATTAGGAGAAGACCGGCGTAGGGGGAGGGTTTTGCAACTTGAACAATCGTTTTGAAACTTTAGAAAGCGAGCCGGCGTGGGTGGGCGCAGGAAAGCGCCGGCGAAAATGACACCTTCGTCGAACGTCGCGACCCCGGCGCAGCCGGGCAGACGGCGGGGTATCAGCCTAGCGGCGCTGACGGCCTGTCTCGCATTCGCGATGATTCTGTCGTCGCTGGTGCTGGCCTGGTGTCTGTTCAGCAGCCAGCTGACGCGCACGGTGGAGCGCGTGCAGGGCCAGCGCGTCGAGAACGTCGCGATGACGGTGGCGGACATGCCGATGGTGGTGAACGCGTTGTCGGCGCCGCATGACTACGATCCGAACGCGGCCATTCAGCAGCGCATTGAAAGACTGCGCAGGCGGCTTGGCGTCGATTTCATCGTGGTCATGGATACCCGGGCGCACCGGTTGACGCATCCCGACCCGGCGCGCATCGGGCATCATTTTCGCGGTGGCGACGAAGGCCCGGCGCTGGCCGGGCGGCATTATGTGTCGGTGGCCGAGGGCACGCTGGGCCAGAGCGTGCGCGGATTCGCCCCGGTGCGTAGCACCGCGGGCCCGGTGGTCGGCGCGGTGTCGGTCGGCGTGACGCAATCGCGCCTGGCGCCGCTCCGCGGCGATTCGCGCTCGCGGTTGCTGGCCTGGCTCGGCTTGGTGCTCGCGCTCGGCGGTGGGGGCGCGGCCTGGCTTGCGGCGACCATCAAACGCCGGTTGATGGGCATGGAGCCCGACGATATCGCGCACCTGGTGGCCGAGCATCGCGCCGTGCTCGATGCCATGCACGAAGGCGTGATCGTGCGCGACGCAACCGGCCGGGTACGGCTGGTCAATCCGGCGGCACGGCGGCTGCTGGAGGCCGCGGCGGCGCGTGGCCCGGCGGTGGGCGATATCATGGACGACCCGCGGCGCAACGCCGGGCGGCGGGGCCAGAACGTGGATCTCGATCTGGAGATTGGCGGCCGGCGTTTTCTGGGCAGTCTGAGGCCGATGGGCGCGACATCCCCGGCCGGCAGTGTGGTCACCTTCCGCGACAGCCGTGAATTGCAGCGTCTCGGCGAGGAGTTGACCGGGGTGCGCCGCTATGCCCGGGCGCTGCGCGCGACCACGCACGATTTCAAGAATAAGCTGCACGTGATCCTGGGGCTCACCCAGGCCGGCGATGTGGCCACGCTGTCCGGTTACGTACGCGAGTTGGTGGACTTGCGCGCGGCGGCCACCGAATCGCTGGTCGAGCGGGTGGCCGAGCCGATTCTGGCCGGTTTTCTGATCGGCAAGCAGAACGAGGCCCGCGAACAGGCGATCGATCTGCGCATCGCGGTCGACGCGGTCATTCCGCCCGCCGCGGCCGATTACGATCTGCACGGGCTGGTGACGATTATCGGCAACGTGCTCGACAATGCCTTCGAGGCGACGGCCGGGTGCGCGGCGCCGGTGGTGGCGCTCACCCTGGCGCTGGAGGCCGATATGCTGGCCGTGGTCGTGCAGGACAACGGCCACGGTATGGCCGCGGAGTTGCTCGATCGTGCCCGCGAGGCCGGGGTGTCGTCCAAGGGGGCACAACGCGGCCTCGGGCTGCATCTGGTGGAAACCCGGCTGGCGGCGGTCGGCGGCTCGCTTGCGATCTATTCCGAACCCGATCGCGGCACACTGGTCGAGATCACTTGCCCATACCGGGGGGCGGTATGAACGTGCTGATTGTCGAGGATGACCCGATGGTCGGCCAGCTCAACGCCGCCTATCTGGCACGCGTGGCGGGCATGCGCCTGATCAGCCGCTGCAGCGATGTGGTCAGCGCCCTGGCCGTGCTGGAACGGGAAACGATCGATCTGGTGCTGCTCGATGTATACCTCGGTCGCCGCAGCGGACTGGAGGTGGCGGAATGGCTCTACGTGCACCGGCCCGAGGTGGATATCGTGCTCATCACCGCCGCCAGCGAACCGCAAACCGTACGCGCGGCCCGGCGTCTGGGCGTGACGGATTATCTCATCAAACCCTTCACCTTCGAGCGGTTCGCCGACGCGATCGACGCCGCGCGCCGGCGCCGTCACGCGCTCAAGGATCTGGCCGGGCCGGTCGATCAGCGCGCGCTGGATGCGTTGTTCCGGACCCGTTCGCGCCCGAGCCTGCGCGCCGACGAGCTGCCCAAGGGGCTGACCGCGCGAACGCTCGCCCAGATCGCGGCCGCGCTGCTGGTGGTCGGCCCCGAGAGTTTTGCCACCGAGGCGGTGACCGAACGCACCGGCATGTCCCGGGTATCGGTACGCAAGTATCTGCGGTATCTGGTGTCCTGCGACATCCTCGACGAGACCTTCGCCTACGGCCAGATCGGCCGGCCGGCGTTCGCTTATCGTTGCCTGGATCGCCGCGCACTGGAACGTATGGCCGGAATCGGCGACGATTGATTGCATCCTTATGACTATGAAACCGCGTATGTCGATAGCGGTTGCACCGCGCGCGCCTCGATTGCAATTTCGACTGTCTGCTTTTTGCCGGATCGCCTCTTGATCGAATTCTCTTCTGTCACCAAACGATTTCCGGATGGCACGGTCGCGGTCGATTCGCTTGACCTGACCATGGCCACTGGCGAGCTCACTGTACTGGTCGGCCCGTCGGGCTGTGGCAAGACCACCTCGCTGCGCATGATCAACCGGCTGGATGAAGCCAGCGAAGGCACCATCGCGGTCGACGGCCAGGATGTCCGCTCGCGCAGCCTCACCGACCTGCGTCGTGGCATGGGGTACGTCATGCAGCATTCCGGGCTGTTCCCGCACCGCACGATCGGCGACAACATCGCGACCGTGCCGCGTCTGCTCGGGTGGGGCAAGAAACGCATCGCCGCGCGTGTGGACGAACTGATCGACACGGTCGGGCTGGACGCCGACATGGTCGCGCGCTATCCGCACCAGCTCTCCGGCGGGCAGCAGCAGCGCGTGGGCGTGGCCCGCGCGCTGGCCGCCGATCCGCCGATCATGCTCATGGACGAGCCGTTCGCCGCGGTCGACCCGATTGTGCGCAAGCGGCTGCAGGACGAATTCCTGGCGCTGCAGGAACGCCTCGGCAAGACCATCGTCTTCGTCACCCACGACATCGACGAAGCCATTCGCCTGGGCGATCGCATAGCGGTGTTCGGCGAGGGCGGGCATCTGGCTCAGTTCGCCACCCCGGATGCGCTGCTGGCGTCGCCGCAAAGCGACTTCGTGGTGGATTTTCTCGGCGCCGAGCCGCAGCTCAAGCGGTTGTCGTTGATCAGTGCGAGCCGTGCCACGCCGATCGAGGCGCCGATCATTGCGCGCGGCGCCGATGCCGAGACCGCAGTCCGGGCGAGCCGGCAGGCGGGTACCGACTGGGTGCTGGTGCTTGACGACGAACGGCGCGTTGCCGGCTGGCACCGGGTCGCGGCCTATCGCGCCGACACCACGCGCCCCGCCGAGCGTTTCGATGCGACCGTGGCCGCCCACGAGACGCTGCGCGCCGCGCTCGGCGCGCTGGTGCTCGCGCCGCTCGGTGTGGTGGCACGCCTCGACGGTGCCGGCCGCTTCGACGGTCTGCTCGACCAGTCCAGCCTGAACCGGGCACTGTGTTGATCCGCTGGGACTGGATCGGCCGCCACGCCGACGACATCCTGGCCCAGCTCATCCAGCACGTGGAGCTGACCGGCCTGGCACTTTTGTTCGGTTTCGCCATCGCCTTCCCGCTGGCGCTGGCCGCGATCCGCTGGCCGCGCCTGTACGGCCCGTCACTGGCGGTGACCGGGATATTGTTCACTGTGCCCTCGCTGGCGTTGTTCATCCTGCTGATTCCGTTCACCGGGCTGTCGATGGCGACATCGCTGATCGGATTGACGATCTATACGCTGCTGATCCTGTTCCGCAATATCGTGGAGGGTCTGCGGGGTGTGCCCTTCGACGTACGCGAGGCCGCCAGGGCGCTCGGGTATTCGCGCACGCGCCAGTTGCTGACCGTCGAACTGCCGATCGCGCTGCCGGTGATCATGGCCGGCCTGCGCATCGCGGCCATCACCACCATCGGCCTGGTCACGGTGACCGCACTGATCGGGCAGGGCGGGCTCGGCCGGCTGTTCATCTCCGGCTTCACCCTGCATTTCACGACGCCGCTGCTGGTGGGCTTCGTGCTCTCGATCGCGTTGGCGGTGGCGGTCGATCTGTCGCTCGCCGGGCTGTTGTGGCTGATCACGCCCTGGAACCGGGGGCGGCGCGCATGAGCGGCGCGGGCGTGGTCTGGCGTCTCGCGCTGGTGGCGGCGCTGTCCTGTCTGGTGGTGGGCTCGGCGTCGGCGCTGGGCCTGGAGGAAGGCGGTAGCGCGAATATCGTCGGCCAGGTCTGGCACTGGTTTGTCGACCCGACGCATTGGCAGGGCGTGGACGGCCTGCCGCATCGGATCGGCCAGCACATCGGTTACGTCGCGGTCTCGACCGTGATCGCCGCGGCGCTCGCGCTGCCGGTCGGCATCGGGCTCGGCCACTACGGCCGGGGCGGGCTCATCGCGATCAATATCGCCAATATCGGCCGCGCGATCCCGTCTTTCGGGTTGATCATTCTGATGTTCCTGCTGGTAGGCTTCGGTGTGATCCCCGTGCTCGTCGCGCTGGTAGCCCTCGCCATTCCGCCGATGGTCACCAACAGCTATGTCGGCATGCAGTCGGTCGATCCGGCGGTGCGGCAATCGGCGGCCGCGCTGGGCCTGACTCGTTGGCAACGCCTGTGGCAGGTCGAACTGCCGATTGCGCTGCCGTTGATCATGGCCGGGGTTCGAACCTCCGCCGTACAGGTCATGTCCACCGCCACGCTCGCGGCCTATGTCGGCCTTGGGGGCCTCGGGCGTTATCTCATCGACGGCCTGGCCCAGCAACAACTCGCCCAGGTGGTCGGCGGCGCGATCGTGGTGGCGGTGCTCGCCGTGCTGACCGAGGCCAGCCTGGCCGGTTTGCAGAAACTGGTGCAGTCGCCGGGACTGGTGCGCTGAGGGTGTGGCGTGGTGCCACACATCTGTCATGATCGATCGAGGGCATTTACACGAATGGAAAAACAACACATGAAGAAACTGTCACTCCTGCTGGCCTGTGCGCTGGCGACCGGGTTCATCGCCGGTGAGGCTTCGGCGGCCAGCAAACCGGTGGTCGTGGGCTCGACCAACTTCACCGAACAGCTGGTTCTCGCCAATATCTATACCGACGTACTCGAAGCGCGCGGCGTGACAGTGAAGAAACGGCTCAACCTGGGCTCGCGCGAAGTCGTGTTCCCGGCGCTGAAATCCGGCGAGCTGGATGTGCTGCCCGAATATTCGGGCGCGCTGCTGGGCTTTCTCACCAACGGCAAGTCCAAGGCGCACAAGCAGGCCGCGGTGCTCAAGGCGCTGCGACAAAACCTGCCCAAGGGCATCGTCGCCCTGAAGGCCTCGTCGGCGCAGGACAAGGACGGCCTGGTGGTCACCCCGGCCACCGCCCGCAAATATCATCTCAAGACGATCGCCGACCTCAAGCCGGTGGCCGGCCAGCTCACGTTCGGCGGCCCGCCCGAGGCCAAAACGCGCTATGTCGGCGTGCCGGGTCTCAAGCAGGTCTACGGCGTGCAGTTCAAGAACTTCCGGGCGCTGGATGCCGGTGGACCGCTCACCCAGAGCGCACTGGCCAGCGGTGCGATCGACGTGGCACGCATGTTCACCACCCAGGGCGTGATTTCGGATCGCGGCTGGGTCCTGCTCAAGGACAACAAGAACCTCGTGCCGGCGCAGAACATCCTGCCGGTCGCCCGCAAGGCGATACTCACACCGAAGATTCGCAAGGCGCTGAATGATGTCTCGGCGCAGCTGACCACCGAAGACCTCCAGCGCATGAACCAGCGGGTCAGCGTGAAGCACGACGACCCGGAAACCGTCGCCGAAGACTGGGTGAAACAGCACCATCTCGGCCAGTAGTGTCGCAGGGGCTGGCCGCGCGCATTGTTGCGGCGGCCCTTGACCCGGAATAACGATCCGACCGGCTGTCGCCAACGGCCGGCTGGTCGGCTAACGGGCCGCCGGTACGGTGCGTTAAACTTTTGCGGCCGACTGTGCGCCGTTGGTGGCCGCGAAAGAGCTGGGTTTTCGCGCAGCAAGCACTGGACGTCCGGTTGGAGCGCCAGGGGGCCTGGGCGGCGATATACGACAACGTGGTGATCGGCCCGGGTTCCGACGCCGACGTGCCGGCCTGCGCGGTCTTGCCGCCCGGACATTTATCGCACGCTGTGCGTCGAACCCGGGGCGCCGCAACGGTGGGCGGCTACAAAACCGAAAGCAAACACGAGCGCTGCGGGTCGGATGCCGCGCTCGGCGAGCGCATCAGCATGGGTCCGGACCGTTTCTTCGACGGCGGCCGTTTCGAGCCCGGCGTGCCGTTGGACGGCTTCGGCGCACCGCGCGCCTTTGCCGCGATGCAGGCGGTGTGCGGCGCGGTGTCCATGGCCTCGGGCTTCACCATCACGTATGAGTTGTTGTTCATCGAACGGGTGATCGTGGCCATCGCCGGGGTGTCGCTCGTGCTCGGCATCCCGCATGTCGCGCAGCGACTCAATGCCGAGGAAGTCGATACGGCCGACATAGGCGAATTATTTTCGTTTATTGGCGTTCATTCGAGGACGGTTTTCTTCCACTGAGGCTCGACTCGCGATCAACCGGTAGCGCCCGGCTCGGCCGCCGCTGCGTCGAGGGTCTGTTCGACCAGGGCCGTAAACGCATCGAAGGCCGGATGCTGGACGCTCGGGGAGCGATGAATTTCCAGTACCGCCTCCGGTAATTGCGGCAGGCCGGCTTTTTCGCCCAGCGTGTGCCAGCCCGGCGGCAGAGTGCGCCGGCCGGTGATCGTCACCGCGCGGCCTTGATCGACCGCCACACGCAGGCCGGTCGGGCTCTGGCTCGTATAGTCGATCTGCCATGTTCGGCCGATACGCGTGAGGGCTTCCAGCGCCCGGCGGCGGTAGGCGCATTGCTCGGGGAACAGCGCCAGCGGTACCGGCTGGTCGGGAACGAGTTCGAAATCGCGGTGGGCGGCCCAGACCAGGGTTTCGGTGCCCACGCGTCGGGCGGTGCTGGCCGCCGAGTGCTGCACCGTGAGCACGAGATCCAGCGCGCCGGCCTCGAGTTGTTCGATGAGTTCGGTCGACATGCGGCAATGAATATGCGGGCGGACCGCCGGATGCGAGGCCGCGAAGGCGCGCAGCACCTGTGGCAACCAGGTTTCCGCGTAGTCCTCGGGCAGGCCGAAACGGAGCGTGGTCGGTTGGGCGGACGGCCCGACCGCACTGACGGCCTCGCGCTGGAGTTGCAACAGGCGCCGGGCGTAGACCAGAAAAGTCTGGCCGTCGGCGGTCAGGGCCAGCTGGCGGCTGGTGCGGTGCAGCAGCCGCGTGTTGAGTCGGGTCTCGAGCGTGCGGATTCGCAGGCTGACCGTGGACTGCGTCTTGTGCAGGTACTGACCGGCCGAGGTGAAGCCGCCGGTTTCGGCAACCGCCACGAAGGCGGCGAGCAGGTCGCTGTCGAGCACCGCTGCCGGCGATCCATGAGGCTCACCGATGGAATCCATTGGAATAACTCGTTTCTCAAATCGATCGATGGCTCTCAGCATAAGTCAGGTCGGCGCGCCGGGTCATTGCGGCGCGGCTGGCCGACGGATTTACAGTGCATGATCGAGAGAGGAAAGCATGAGCGAAGCAGCCGTGGTCCTGGCCGATGCCGAACGGACTGATCTGAGCGATCTGGTGGATACCGAACGCTATCCGCTCGCGGATTTCGCCGGGTCGCGCATGCAAGACGTGATCGAGCGCGTGCGCGCCGATCTGGACGCCGACGGTTGCGCGGTGCTGCGTGGCTTCATGCGCGCCGATGCGCTGGCACGGGCACGTGCCGAGGGCCGTCAGCTGGCGCAAAAGACTTTCTATTCCAGCGCCCGGGTCAATGCCTGGTTCACCCGCGACGATCCGAGCCTGGACGAGAGCGATCCGCGGCGCATCTTCATGGATCGCACCAGCGGTTTCGTGACCCGCGACATGATTCCGGCAGATATGGTGATCCAGCAGCTCTATGTCTCGCCAGCAATGAAGCGGCTGGTCGCAGCCTGTATCGGTGAGGCGGAAGTCTTCGAGTATGCCGACCCCTTCGCGGGGCTGGTGCAGAACGTGTTGCCGCCGGGCACCTGCCAGCCGTGGCATTACGACACCAACGAGTACATCGTCACCATGATGACCGAAAAACCGGACATCGGCGGCGAGTTCCAGTACTGCCCGAATATCCGCTCTGCGGCCGGCGAGAACTACGGCCGCGTGGGTGCGGTAATCCGCGGCGAGGATACCGACACGCCCAAGACGCTACGCCTGGAGCCGGGCGATCTGCAGCTGTTCAAGGGCCGTTATTCGCTGCATCGCGTGACCGAGGTCGGCGGCGAGCGCCAGCGCCATACCGCGATCTTCGCCTATTCGCAGCAGCCCGGCGTGGTCGGCCGGCTGGAGCGCACTCGCCAGCTCTACGGGCGGGTGTCCGAAGCCCATATCCGGGCCGAACGCGAGCGCGTGGAGCGCGCCGACGGGCTGCTCGACTGAAGGACGCGGCCGACCGCGAACGATCACCGGCCCGCCGGGCCGCGAAGCGACGAGACGATATGACGACGACTGTTCTCCAGGACAACGGCATCCGCCCGCCGACCCACGCGCCCGAGCTGTGCGAGCCGACCCCCGCCGAGATCGAACAGATCCTGCGCGACCGGCTGGCCGCGACCCGGGCCCAGCTCAAGGCGCGGGACATCGTGGCGGCAGTCCTGTTCGACCCGACTCATGTGCGCTACGCCACCGGCTCGCGCAATATGCAGGTCTATTCGGCCCGCAACCCGGCGCGCTATGCTTTCGTGCCGGCGGAGGGGCCGGTGGTACTGTTCGAGTTCTCCGGCTGTGAGCATTTGGCCGCCCATCTGCCGACGGTCGACGAGATCCGGCCGGCGACCGCGATCTCGTATTATTTCTGCGACGACCATCTAAAGCAGACCACCCAGGCCTGGGCCGACGAGATCGACCGCCTGGTGCGCGACTGCGGCGGCAGCGAGGGCGATCAGGTCGCCATCGAGAGTGCCACCTCGCATGCGGCCTTCGCCCTGGTCGAGCGCGGTTGGCGGATCCGTGACGCCCAGGTGCCGCTGGAGCGGGCGCGGGCGATCAAGGTGCCCAACGAGATCAAGATGATCCGCAGCTCGCTGCGTGCGGTCGAGACCGGCGTGCGCAAGCTCGAAGCCGCGATCCGGCCGGGTGCGACCGAGAACGAGGTCTGGTCGAATCTGCACCAGCACATCATCGCCACCGACGCCGACTACGTCGAAACCCGGCTGATGAATTCCGGGCCGCGCACCAACCCCTGGTTCCAGGAATGCTCGGACCGGGTGATGCAGGCCGGCGAGCTGGTGGCGCTGGATACCGACGTGGTTGGCCGCTACGGCTACTACGCGGATTTCTCGCGCACCTTCCTCTGTGGCGACCAGCCGGCCACGGCCGCGCAACGGGATCTGTATCGCATGGCCTACGACCAGATCCAGACCAACATGGCCGGCATCGCGCCCGGCGTATCGTTCAAGGAATATGCCGAGCGGGCCTGGCAGATCCCGCCGGCCTATAAGGCCCGCCGCTACTTCGCGCTCGCCCATGGCGTGGGCATGACCGGCGAATATCCCTACATCGTTCATCGCGAGGATATCGATGACAAGGGCTACGATGGCGTGATGCAGCCCGGCATGACCCTGTGCGTGGAAAGCTTTATCGGCCACGAGGATGGCGGCGAGGGCGTCAAACTCGAACAACAGCTCTATATCCGCGACGATGGCGAGGTCGAACTGCTGTCCGACTACCCCTTCGATGCGCGCCTGCTGGATCGCTGAAGCGCGCGCTCCATCCATCGCTGCGTCCCGGCTACAACGGGCTGCAGCACAAGCCCGATGCGAACCCCATGAGCCAAACCCTGATCCCCCACATCGATTTGACGCCGCTGCTTGCCGACCAGTCCGGGCGGGGCGGGACGATCGCCGCCATCGTCGACGCGGCCTGCGATTCCGGCTTCATGAGCGTCGGTATCGCGCCGGACCAGTTGCATCTCGCCGACGATATCCACGCCCGGCTGCTGCGCTTCTTCGAACTCGACGAAACCCACAAGCAGCAGCTCGCCCGGCACAAGTTCGTAGCCGCCAATCGCAATGTCTATCGCGGCTACTTTCCGCCCCAGGACGAAGACCCGACCTGGAAGGAAGGCATCGATCTCGGCCCGGACATCGCCCACCCCGAGCGCGCCGATACGCAAAGCGGCGATCCGCTGCGCGAGCCGACGCCGCGGCCAGCGGAATCGGCGCTGCCGGGCTGGGCGGACGATGTGGCGACTTACTACCGTGCCATGGAAAATCTGGGCGGCGTGATTGCCGGCGCGCTGGCCGAAGGCCTGGCCATCGACCGCGACAACCTGTTGCGGCCATTCGATCACGGCAACTCGACGCTGCGGCTGATCCATTATCCCGAACGCCCGGCCGCGACGCTGGATGCCATGCCCGCGGTCGATGGCCACGGCGATAAGCGGCGCTGGCTGGTCGGCGTGCCGCACTGCGACAACGGCTTCATCACGCTGCTCTGGCAGGACCGGGTCGGCGGGCTGCAGGTGCGCATGCCGGACGGTGCCTGGGAGGACGTGCCGCCGCGCGAGAATGCCTTGGTGGTCAACTTCGGCCGGTTGCTGGCCGATTGGTCGGGCGGGCGCATCCAGGCCACCGAGCATCGTATCGTCGGCGGAACCCGTTCGCGGCATTCGATCCCGTTCTTCTTCGAGCCGGCGATCGATGCGTATATCGCAGCCCCCGATGCGGTGGGTGACGGCGGCTATGTCTACGGCGACCGACTGTGGGAGCGCATGCAGGAATTCGTGGAATTCCAGGGCCTGGAACGCACGCCGGTCACCGAAGCCTGAACGCGCCGGGGCATGCGGCAATCCCAGTGGCCGGCGCGCCACGTGCTCGCGGACGAGGCCAGTTTCTCGCCGAATATCGATGGGCATGGGTCTGGGGTCTACAGGCGTGGCCGAGCTTGCCGGCCGTGCTTATCGTGCGAACCCGTTCGATCCGCACGCGTCGCAGAAGCCGGGCCGGCACGAACGCGCGCCGCGTCGGTCGGCTATGGTTGGATAGGTTCTGACTTGCAACGAGCCCCGGTTGGTCTGGAAGGCGGATGACCGGCCGTGAGCTGTTCGTATCGAAAAACGAGAAAGGGAGTCGACGATGAATAAACGATTCATGAACCGCGGTATCGCGGGGCTATTGCTGGTTACGGCCGCGATGCTGGCCTGTTCGCCGCTGGCGCTGGCCGCACAGTCCGGATCGGGCGAGACGGTAAAAATCGGCATGCCGCCGTGGCCGGGGGTGACCATCAAGAGCCAGGTGGTCGGCGAGATCCTCAAGCCGCTCGGCTACGACGTTAAGTTCGTCAAGGCCAGCGCGCCGATCGTCTATCTCAGCCTGTCGCAGGGGCGGGTGGACGTGAATCTGTCGGCCTGGTCGCCGGGGCAGGCTTCCAGCTTCATGCCCTATGTCAAGAAGGGCAAGATCGTGAAGCTCGGCGAAAACCTGACCGGTGCCACCTCCGGTTTCGCTGTACCAAAATTCATGGTCAAGCAGGGGCTGACCAGCGATCGCCAGCTCGCGCAGTATGCCGACAAGTTCAATTCGACCATACACTGCATCGAGCCCGGCAGCGGCGCCAACAATATCGTCCAAAAAGCCATCAAGAATAATATCTACGGTCTGGGCGACTGGCACATGGCCCATAGCAGCACCGCTGCCATGCTCGCCGAGGCCAAGCGGGCGATCGACCACCACAAGCCGATCGTGTTCTGTGGCTGGCAGCCGCACTGGATGACGGTCGCGCTGGACATGCATATCCTCAAGGATCCGAAGAGCCTCTGGGGCCCGCATGGCGGCCACAGCCAGGTGCTGACGCTGGCCAGCTCGGCGTTCGTCAAGCGCGATCCGAACCTGACGCGTTTCTTCCGGCAGTTCCAGGTCGACTCGGACACGCAGAGCCAGTGGGTCTATGAGTCGAGCTACAAGAATCAGGATCACCAGCAGGTCGCCGACCGCTGGATCGGTTCGCATCTGAAGCAAGTTGCCGGCTGGCTGGACGGGGTGAAGACGGCCGACGGCAAACCCGCAGCGGCCGTGCTGCGGGCCCACTTCAAGCAACAATAGGCCCTCGATCGACACAGCCGCGGGGCGGCGCATGCCGCCTCGCGCGACCCGAAGGGCCGGCGTCTGCCTGAATATATACCAGCGCCCGCCGTAACCCGTTGCCACTCGCCCGGGGTGAGGCGCCGTGTGAGACGGCAAGCGGCTGTGACCCGGCTTTGGTCTTTAATTTGAACGGTAAAACTGGCGCCCGGCTGGATTATTCGCCGACGTTGCCGGCTCACCCTTCGGGCCGGTGCGGTTGACGCCGCCCCGTTCGGATGCGCGCTGCGCATCCGTCGAACCACGCTTGTTCATCTGTCGCTGGTTCGAATATTAGTTGGATAGGCCATTGCTAGAGCCCGCCTTTCGGCGAGCCCTAGCAATGGCGCGCCCGGCTGGATTATTCGCCGGCCGTGCCGGCTCACCCTTCGGGCCGGTGCGGCTGACGCCGCCCCGTTCGGATGCGCGCTGCGCATCCGTCGAACCAGGCTTATTCATCTGTCGCTGGTTCGAATACTGGTTGGATAGGCCATTGCTAGAGCCCGCCTTTCGGCGAGCCCTAGCAATGGCGCGCCCGGCTGGATTCGAACCAGCGACCAACGGCTTAGAAGGCCGTTGCTCTATCCCCTGAGCTACGGGCGCGAAACCGCGCGAGGCGGCGCCCATTGTGCCAGTCGCCCAGGATCGGCACTAGCGTTAGCCTTGTCCAATGACACATGAGCCTGAGCGAAGCGCGACATTCCAGGGGGAGATGAGCCCGCCGCCTGACTGACGCCATCACCTGGACTGCTCAGGCTCATCTCTGGATTGGAAAATACTGGCGCGACCGAGGGCTGAAACCGAGGTATTGCGTCGGTAGCACTATTACCCTGCATTCGCGTGCTTAGATTAGACGTTCCTCAAGGCTTGCGCCGTTTCTCTGAGAATGCGTTCACTACGCACATCGTTTTGCTCCGACAGAGTTATAATATCCTCGGCCAGTGACTCGACAAAGACGTCTAGCGCCGCAGATACTGCCAGGGCTTGACCTTCACTTCGGCCGATGGCTAGGGAGTATTCGCTCAAACCTGAACGAGCGGCGACGGCCGAAACCGTTGCTTCAGCCATTCCCCCGAGTTCGGTGATGCGCTTGGCGATTCGCTCGCTCTCGAGGGCGGCTGTTTTGTTGATCTCCTTCAGCCATGTTTTGAGTGCGATAGCATTCGCACCTTTGATGTTCCAAATCGCTTGAATCGCCTGGCGCTCCAGATCAATACAATCTGCCAGGCTCTGATTCAACAGCTTGGATATTTCGGCCCGCCGCTTGCACTGCGATTCTTCGGCGCCGGGATCGAGATTCTCACTGCGTTTCGCCGGATTAGCGTCGGGGCCCCCGCCGTGGGTTGCATTCGGCGTTGCCGCTGGGTCGACAGTCGCGCCGGTGCCGGGAAACAGATGCTCCATATCGGCATACAGGTGCTGCATCAACTGCGGCGCCGTTTCCGAGCGGGCAGGCAGCGATCCGGCTTCGTCGTCTTTCGTTGTCTGATTCATGTCGGCGTGCGACATGGTGTTTTGTGTGCGTGGGCTATTGACCATCTGAATCTCCGTTTGCTGGGATGGAGCGAACAGGCAAGATGCTTCTCGGGACGAAGCTGTGAAAAATCAGTACGCTTGATAAAATCAGGCGTTATGGTTCTATTTTGATTTCGGACACGTGACCTGGCAGCAATAGAGTCGCCCACGTATGGGCGCAGCCCGTGCGTCGCTGTTTTATTGGGCGCGAGAATCCATTGATTCGTTCGTCTGCGCCAACTGACACGCGCATATTATTTCGACCTGATGCGGCTTGAAGGAAGCTCAAGGCTGCCCTGGCTTGAGGGACGGCTTGACACGAGCCAATGTTCGAGCGGAAGAGCCGCCGGTAGCTGTGGATGCTATAGGTGCCGGAAACAACGCGTGAGGATCTCCAGCAAGCCATAACATATGGTCAACAGGTAAGGTGCAAGCGGTGGGCAGGTAACGCCGCATAAAGCTGAAATCGACGACCGATTGCGGCGAAATATAAATATCGACGCTGCCGTCTGCGCGCGGAACAAACCAAAGCGCCATGCCTTCCGGTTTGCCGGCTTGCAGGTAGCATCGTTCGAACAGCAGCTTCAATGGTTTGTGTGCCTCGCCCATCAGATGGCCGGCATCCAGATGGATGTGATACCAGCGTGTATTAATCGACAAGGAAGCACCACTGTGCGCCATGGCTACACCTGAACACTTCTGATTTGTTAATGATTGTGTCTTTGCGAATAAGCTCTGCGTAGGCTGACTTTTACTTGTCCCGTATGGGGTAAACCCCAGTAATGCGTTATCCGACGACGGGTGTTGCCAAAACAGGTTCTACGGCTTTCGTGATTCGTCGGTCGGCGCGGCTATGACTTTGTGACTTCCAGCGTCCGGTAACCACAGGCCCGGCAGAAGACCGCGCGGCCGTCGGGGAAGACCAACTCTTCGGTAAATCGGTGGCCACAGTCCGGGCAGGGCACATCGCAGCGCCGAGCCACCGGCTGTGTTGTGGTTATCGCGCCTCGATAGGCCCGCCAGGCGTCGACGGGGGCGTCCGATGCGGCCTGTTTGCGCCAGTACGTGCGTTCGCGGGCGGTGCAATGACCCCACCAAGCGCGGACGTGGGCGTCGTATTCATCAGTCATGCCGTTTGCCCGTGGTGGGGTTAGGAACGCGTCCGGCTGTCGTCGGGACGGTGGGTTCATCGCTGGCGTCGGCCAGCCAAGCACGCTGGGCGCTCACTCGCGGCACTGAAACACTGGGCGGGTCGCACGGCCGGCCGCGATGGGTCTTGAGCAGTCCGCTGCAGACCGTCACTGCGCTGGGTGGGAAATACAACGCCGCGCCGCCGTCAGCCGTGAACGCAAGACAAAACACCATACCGGATCGACAGTGCGCCTCCAGATACGTACGTTCGACGCGAAGTCTGATGCGATCGTAATCGCCGTGGAGTAATTGCGTTTCGGTCAGAGGAATCCGATACCGGTGAGCTACGGCATGGCCACGTAACCTCGGCGTACCGAGTTTCGTCATCTAATCGCGTTTGGCTTGAGAGTCGGATTATAGGGTCGCGTAACGGCGCCAACGCGTGAACCCGGTCTTTTACTAGGGGGCGTTTGTGAAGTTCCTAGATATCAGGGCCGCGAACGCACGGGAAACGCGACCGGCGGCACCCACATCACTCACAGGGCCTTGTGCGGTATCGATCCATCACATCCATGGCGTTGGACACGTGGGCGAGTAGAGTGTCCGGATCGTACGGTTTGCGTAGAAAAGCCAGCGCGCCTTCCTCTAGCGCACGCTGTCGATAGGCTGGATCATCATTGGCGCTTACGATGATCACCGGTGCCTTGATCAGGCGTTTGTTGAGTTCGCACTGCAGCGCCAAACCGCTCATGCCGCCGAGGTGAATATCCAGCAATAGACAGTAGCGCCTTTCCGGCAGGCGATGCGCTAATAGCTCTTCGGCCGAAATGAAGCGTCTGCAGCCATAGCCTGCGGACAGCAGCAGCGCTTCGACTGCCTCGCTTGCTTGAGTATCATCTTCCACCACAATGACTGTGGATGATTCGGATGTATTCATGCTGGAATTATCGTGCTGAATGGGCAAACCTAAGGTGATTCTGGGGTTATATATTGGCGGTATCCAATATAAATGCCATAGTGACAATCACATCCTGAATGTAGCGATTACCCTTATAGGGTGGTGGCTAGACATCATGGATTGGCCCTTGAATGTGGCTCTGCGTGGAAACCTCCCCGTCCTCAACGTAACCCATGAGCGTTGAGGATGGGCAGGTCACTGCATGGCGTCCAGGTGAAAATACGCTTTATACAACGCGGTCGAGCGAGCTAGCTTAGTGATTCACGCACTCACGTAAAGTCCAGCGAGGTGAACCGCCCCGGGAACGCTGTCGACTGCAGGACTATCAGCAACAGGTCACAATCCGGGCGCGCCGGGGCGTGCTCTGACGCGTGAAACCGATGTGCTCGAGGGGCGAAGGCCATTCCAACAAGGGCATGGCACGGATTGCGGGTATCAGTCCGAAAACGGTCGAGCGGCACCGCGGCAACGTCATGGCCAAGGTGCATGCCGGCTCGATACCCGAACGGGTATGCATGTCCATCGCGGCCCGCTAGGCGGTAGGCGGACCCGCGGTCTCAGCAACAAGTCATCAGCCACTGATGCGACTGGCCTTTGGCGCGTACCATCAGCCTTGTTTGTCGTCGCTCACCGTCAGCGGCAGGTCGAAGATGAAGGTGGCGCCTTCCCCCAGACGAGATTCGGCCCAAAGTTCGCCGTCGTGCCAGTTGATCACGGTGCGGCTGATGGCCAGACCCATGCCCATACCCTTGAGCTTGGTCGAATGGAATGAATCGAAGATTGCGCTGATCTGATTCGGAGGGATGCCTTCGCCGGTATCGCTGACGGTGACCCGTACATGCGCATCATCCGGCTGTTCGGTGGTGACGCGCAACGTGCGGCGGTCCTCGTCGACGGTTTCCATGGCGTCGAGCGCGTTGCGGATCAGGTTGATCAGGACCTGTTCGATCTGTACCGGATGGCCGGTCAGCGTCGGTATTGATGCATGGGTGGCCACCCGCATGTCGACGTTCATGCGGTTGGCGTTCGACTCCATTAATGCCGTGGCCTGGCGCACCAGTTCGTTGATATCGATCTTTTCGTTCCCGGTTTCCTGCCGGCCGACGAGGCCACGGGTCTGCTCGATGATATCGCCCGCGAGCTGGACCTGCTCGGCAATCCGGCGCACGATTTCCGTGGTTGCGTCGGCGGGTTTGCCGGCATGCAGCATGCGTGTAAGCGCGCCCGCATAATTGCCGATCGCGCTCAGCGGCTGGCCCATGTCGTGGGCCAGGGTGCTGGCCATTTCGCCGAGCGTAGCCATGCGCTGTATGTAGATCAGGCGTTTTTCCTCTTCCGGGCCCACTTCGCCTCGGCGTTCGGGATCGTTGATATCCGCCATGAGAATATACAGACCGACCACGTCCTGATCTTGATGATGGGGGACCAGGCTTACGTGCAATAGTCGCTTGTCTTGCTGGGTCTGGTTCCATTGCAGCTGACAGTGGGTGGTTCTGCCCGCCAGGGCGGAGTCCAGATACGGCGCCAGCGCGCGATAGGCCCGATTGCCAAGCGCCTGTGCGAGCGTGACGCCCGGCTCGGTGGCTTCAAACCATTGGCGCTGAGCCGCGTTGGAAAAACACACCACTCGATCCGTATCGATATAGGTGATGAGCGTAGGCAGCGCATCGGCCAGCAGCTGAAGTTGCCACTGGGCATGGCGCACGCGCGAATCGACATACTTGAGATCGGTGATATCGCGGTCGATACCGACCCAGCGCGCGGTGCCGAAGGCTCTTTCCTCGACCAGTCGGCCGTGACTCGCGAACCAGCGGATACTGCCGTCCCGGTGCCGGATGCGGTACTGCAGGCCCTCGTCGGCCGCTCCGCCCTGGAAAGGTATCTTGTCGACGAAGGCCTTCCGGTCCTCAGGCAGTACGCGTTCCTGCCAGGCCTGAAGTGAATTGGCGAGCTGGCGGTCCTCGAAACCCATCAGCCGTTTCAGGCGCGGCGACATATAGATTTGATCGGGCAGGGCGCCGGGATTGTCCGGGTCGACCTGCATTTCCCACATGCCGCCGTTGATCGCGTCCATGGCGAGATCCAGGCGTTGCTCGCTGGCCTGCGACGTCAGCAAGGCGCGCTTGAGGTCGGTGATGTCGGTGAACGTGATCACCACCCCGTCGATGCTGTTGTCGCGGGTGCGATAGGGCAAGACCCGGCGTAGATACCAGCGGTCGTTTTCGGCCTGCACCTCGCGTTCGCGTACCGATAATTCCGAGATGACCTCATCGGCGTCGCTGACCAGGTCCGGGTCGCTGAACTTCATCGTGATGTCGGTCAGCGGGCGGCCGATATCGGAATTGATCAGGCTCAGCAACTGCTTGATGGCCGGCGTAAAACGCTTGATGCACAGAGTCCGGTCGAGAAACAGAGTGGCGATCTGGGTGCCTGAGAACAGATTGCTCAGGTCGTTATGGGCCCGTTCCAGTTCGTCGACCTTGGCTTCCAGCTCGCTGTTGACCGTAATCAGTTCCTCGTTTAGCGACTGCAGTTCCTCCTTGGATGTTTCCAACTCTTCGTTGGTGGACTGCAGCTCCTCGTTCATCGACATGACTTCTTCGCTGGAGCTCTTCAGGTCCTCGTTGGCGGCCTCCAGCGCCCGAATGGTGCTGGTGAGCTCAGCCCGGGTGTCTTCCAGCTCCTCGCCGAGTTGGCGTTCGACGTCGCTCTGGTAGGCGTTCTTGTGCTGGTTTGAGGCCGCTCGTTGCACACGCTCGAAGGTCACCAGAACGAGGCCGCGAGCGGTGGACGGTTCCTTGATCGGACGGGCGCGGATATTAAGCAGGTTTCCCCCATGGCGGCCTTCGAGCGTGGACGTCACCTCGTTCGGGTGACCTTCGGTGAAGGCACGATGGGTGACCGCCCGCACATGGCTGCGAAATGGCTCACGCACCATATCGACGATGTTGAGCGAGGACTGGCCGAACGGCAGGTTGAAGTAATCGTCAGTGGGCCCGTAGCTGCATAGGATATCCAGCGCCCGATTGACCAGTACCGCTGCGGGCACGTGATCGCGAAGCAGCACGTCGCGCGCGATATTCTCTACGGTATCCGGGCGGCCCGAAGCATGCGCGGCTGTCGGTTTCAGGTTGTGGGCGCTGTCGCCATAAAACACTTGCGGTATTCGGCCCCGCTGATCGGGACCCATGCGACGGAACAGCCGGCTGCCGTTGACAACCGGCTCGAACAGATCGACTTGGCCGCTGAGCGTTTCCGAATTGCCGAGGAACAGAAAACCGTCTGACTTGAGCGCGAAATGAAAGGTCGAAATGACCTGCTTCTGGGTCTCGGGCTTGAGATACATCAGCAGATTGCGGCAGCTGATCAGATCCAGCCGCGAAAAAGGGGGGTCATCAATGAGGTTCTGCGAAGTGAACACGATCTGTTCGCGTATCACCCGCTTGATCTGGTACTGGCTGTCGACCTTGTCGAAGAAACCGCGCAAGCGCTGGTCGCCGATATCCTCGCGTATCGATTCCGGATAGAGGCCGGTGCGCGCGACATCCAGCGCGGCCCGGTCGATATCGCTGGCGAAGATGGTATAGCGGAAATCCTTGCCGCTGGCCTGGATGGCCTCGGACACGAGGATGGCGATCGAATAGGCTTCCTCGCCGGTCGCACAGCCCGGCACCCAGATGCGTAGCGGGTACTCGACGCTGCGCTCTTTCAGCAGTGGCTGGATCGCGTGCTCTTCGAGTGTTTTGTAGGTCGCGGGTTCGCGGAAGAAATCGGTGACGCTGATCAGAAAATCCTGCGTCAGGCGGGCGCGTTCGTCGCTCTCTTCCTTGAGTCGCTCGATGTAGCCGTCGACCGTATGGATCGCCGCCAGCCCCATGCGCCGCAGAATTCGGCGCTTGAGCATGCGCGGCTTGTAGCAGGCGAAGTGGTCTCGGCTGTTGTACTGGCGCAACAGCTTGAGGATCGAATCAAGCTGCTCGGCGGTAATCGAGTTCTCGGTGTCATCTTTGCCGTCGGCGGGCCGTGGGCCGTGCATCCGAGTGGAGTTGAGCCGCAGATGATTAGTCAGCGGCTCGATTAGATCGACGGTATCGCGCACGAAATCGAGTACCGACGTCTGGATCGCCGCGCGCGGCATGCCGTCGTGTTCGGCGTTGTCGGGATTCTGGGCCATGGTGAGCCCGCCGCTGGCCTTGATTGCCTTGATGCCGAGCGCGCCGTCGCTGCCAGAGCCGGACAGGATAATACCGATCGCCTCGCTGCCGCGTGCCTCGGCAAGTTTGCGAAAGAAACGGTCGATGACCGTGGGCACGGTTTCGTGCGAAACGCTGCGGTGCAGTTTCAGCAGGTCGTCCTCGATGCCAAGATCATGGCCGGCGGGCATGACATAAACACGATCGGCTTGCAGCGCCATATTGTCTTCGATGGTCACCACCGGCAGCGTCGTCGCGCGGGCCAGCAGTTCAGGCAGCTGCGAAACATGCGAAGGCGCCAGGTGCTGGACGACCACGAAAGCCGCGCCCGTTTCGGCTGGCATGTGCGCCAGTAGTGCCGAA
Organism: Salinisphaera sp. LB1; assembly: GCF_003177035.1. Taxonomy (NCBI): domain Bacteria; kingdom Pseudomonadati; phylum Pseudomonadota; class Gammaproteobacteria; order Salinisphaerales; family Salinisphaeraceae; genus Salinisphaera; species Salinisphaera sp. LB1. Next base: position 2,623,711 of record NZ_CP029488.1, read on the forward strand.
ACCTGTTCGAGACCACCGGCCGATGCGCCGATGGCGACCACCGGGACATGCGTATTCGTTCCGGTGTCCCGCTCGGACGCGATCTCTGTCATTTATGGGCTCAAATACGTCGTCGATTGGCTATAACGGCATCATACAACGATCATCGCGTGCCGATACATCATATAAAAATGGCCTCCGTCAATTGGCGGAGGCCACCGGGTGCACTCTCCAAGGGGGGTGAGAGAGTGCGGCCCTGGGAAGACGAGCGGTTACCGGGGCCCTGGTTGAGAACGCAGGCGGTAACCGTCGGGCTGCTTACAGCCTGAAGTCTTCCCGTGCCCGGCCCGGATGGGGTAGTTCCCAGGCGCAGGCGAATCGGCGGACGAAAGGGGCTAGATCGAGCGTACCGAAAAATGACGGCCCGTATCCCCCTAGGCCCTCGAATTGGCGAACCGAGCGGTAGTGGTAGCGGGCGGGCACGTAGCGCCGGCAGCGGGCGGCCCGTTGGGTGGCGATTGGTTGTCGGTGTGCCGACGTGCTGGGCTGGTAATGGTGTCCGGCGACCAACACCACCGGCTCGACCGGCGCCGGCGAATCGGCGGCCTGATAACGGCTCAGCCAAGCGCCGACATGCGCGACGGCGGCCGGGGAGATATAGACATCCACACCGGTGTCCCGCCGCCGTGTCATCCACAGATTCATGCCATGGGGCCGCTCGGCACGCAGATAGAGCGCGTGGAAAACCAGAATCATGTATTCGTGTTCTTGCCGCTCGATCTCGGCGTCGCCGATATGAACACGCTGCCAGCCGGCGCGGCCGTTGCTGTCCGGTTGCGGTTGCTCGTCCATGGCCTAATTCCGGATTCCTGTATGGCTTGATTCGACCATGAAGCGCACGCCCGGTACGATTGGGCAGGGCCCCTGCCTGGATAGGGGAAAACACTCGAAGGCGATTTGCAGAGAAGGTATGCCGAAGAGCAAACGCCGCGGATGCATAGGTCGCCCCTTCTCTGCGTGCGGTCACGCCGCGTCCGGATTTGGCGTTAACATCGGCCACCTTCCGGGAAGTCCAGGCCGCGCGCCAGCGCGGCTTCGACCACGGCCCGGCCCAGCGGGTGCTCAGAGACCGCTTTTTACCGCAGCGATCAGCGCCAGCACGGCATCGTTGTCGCCGTCCAGGCTTTTGATAGGGCGCACCGCCGGCCGTTCATCGGTGAGGGGTGGCGCATGTCGAGCACTATCGTATCGAGGTTGCGCAGCGCCTGAAAAGTCTCCCCAATGCGCATTAAAATGCCTATTTCGGCGGTCCCGCCGGCGCCGCGTACGATCGGCAGCGGCGACGAGGTGCCGACCGCGCCAGGGTAGCGCATCACCCGCGTCCGCCAGCGCGGCGAACACCGCCCGTTGATAGTCGGGAGCCGCACCAATACAGCAAGGCCCAAACAACGGCCGCCTGACTGACGCCTTTACATGGATTGCTCAGGCTCATCTCTGGATTGGAAAATACTGCGTTATTGCCGTCGTGTGTGCCCACCCCGGGCTGCCCTGTAAAGTCGAGCTTCGTAAGAGGATTCCGGGTCGCCAGACGGCCTCGCGTGAAGCGGCAACCGGCGCCGGGCTGCCTGTCAAATGAGCGGGCATGGGTGTCTTGGTGGCAGCAGCACGACGGCGGTGGGCCGTCACCGAGCGGCCCGTTCATGCAGTGTTGCCACACGAGCGAGACAAGCGTTGTACAAACAGGACAACGCCGCTAGAATACGCAGCTCGCGACGAGGGTATGCCCTCTTCGCGGCATCAGACGATGGTGGGCGTAGCTCAGTTGGTAGAGCCCTGGATTGTGATTCCAGTCGTCGTGGGTTCGAGTCCCATCGTCCACCCCACTGTCTGATGCGATACGGGCCGTTAGCTCAATGGTAGAGCAGTTGACTCTTAATCAATTGGTTGTAAGTTCGAGTCTTACACGGCCCACCAATTTTTAGTATTAGAAACAGCCGTTTAGCAAATTCTACGGAAAATGCTAAGCGGCTTTTCTTTTGCGCGTTCTACGCGGGTGCTACGTTTGAAGCGTGTTAAACATGCGATAACGAAATGGTTCAGGCCCCATTCTTACCTATGCCCAATCGCACGACGCGCGCGACTATCGCGCTTTCCCAAGGCGGGGGCGCCGCAGATATCGGCGCTAGCCTAAGCTACCTGGAACAATTCGACTGCGGAAAGCTCGTGGTAGTTGATTCGGGTCTGGAGGCCTGTGCCGCTTCTACGGAGCGCGCGGGGCCTCGCTTGGCGTGTGGTACCCGAAGCTTGACTCCGAGATTCCTAGTCGGAATTGTCCGCGTGCGCACAACGCGTTTTAATTCTAGGCGGTGTGCCGTGCGAAGCCTCGCTTATCTTTCTCAAGCGCATCGAAGGTAACGGTAATAAAGGCGCGAATGGCTGTGGGCAAATGCTCCGCGCCTCAAAATCTCTCGAAACTTCTCCCCTATTGGTTCGTGATTCAAATCCATCACGGCCCCGCCAAGGCGCTCTTACATTAGCGGATTTAAAGCCCAACAGCCGGAAGCTATTGCTGTGTTGCCGTGCGTAAGGACGCGCTCAGGAGTGGTAACGCGAAGCCCTCTTCTTACCCTATGACTTAGGACGGGCTCGGCCCCGATTCTGATGTGCGCTACGTGCAGCAGGAGAAGACGGTATCAGTTATGGTCGGTACTCGAGGAGCAATGACCGGGTCTACCTATGAGTATCGAGGGGGCGTGGCTAGCGGAGCTTGAAACATCGTTAGCCCTTAGTAGCAGGAGCGTCGATGCCTTTCATGCACGACTGACCGAGCATGCGTACGAATGGCCTTACGGTGACAGTAAGGTTAACGCACGCTTCTACTACCTAACGTTTCGAGATGGGCTGCCAACGGCTGAGGAATTTTTAATCTATATCTCTCAGCAAATTGTACAGTTTTGCATACCTTATGAAGAGCGTTGGGAAGCTCTGCAGAAAGCTTATGTTGAAGGCGACTCAGCTTATACGACCGAGTTAACGCATAAAGCCAGAGATCTATTTGTCAAAGCGCGTAAGGAAGGAAAGAGCACAAGCGGTGAACCTGCCGAATTGATCTTATTTCTCATTTTAGAATCCGTGCTAAAAGCCCCGCAGATAGCTTGTAAGATGTATCTAAAAACATCACAGAATGTGCCAGTTCATGGCGCTGACAGTGTGCATGTTGGCTATGATTCGGAAAGCGACCAATTGCTGATGTATTGGGGAGAATCTAAGTTATATGGCGATCTTCTAGGCGGTATTCATGCTATAAGCAGTTCGATATCGGAGTTTGTGAAAAGCAACGACGGGAAAAGCGGTAAATCGCGCGATATCGAAATAATAAACGACCACTTTAGTTTGTCCGGCGACGGAAATAGCGATCTAAAGGAAAGAGTTTTAGATTACTTCGACCCATATAGCCCAAAGAGCAACGAGCGAAGAGATGTATACGCGTGTCTCGAATGCTTCGACTTGCCGCTATACGAGCAGCTGAAAGGTCTATCGCCCGAGCAGGCAGAACATGTTTTTCAACAAGAATTTCAAAAAAAATAGAATCTGCTTGCAGTAGTTTTCGTAAACGCCTAAAAGCTAACGATATAGAGAATCTAGAGTTTCATTTTTTCCTTATTCCATTTGAGTCAGTGCAGAAATTCCGTGATCAGTTTCTTGCAGAAATAGGTTTGCCCGCGCCATGTTGAACGAGCTTGCAACTCGTATTTGGGCCCATGAGTCATTCCATCGCGATTACACGGCTGCGATTTCGCAAGGAATCGTAAGTTCGCAGCCGCTTTCCCTGACTACAGACGTCAGTTCATTAAGTGAAACAGTGATCGCAAACTTATTACAAGCTGCGGCCGTTTTTGCCAAGTCGACTTCGATGGAACACCGTGAGGCTGCCTATCGTATTGCTACTAGCCTTTTATGGTCGAATAGTGAGGAGTTCGATCGTATCGGTGATATTAGTACCATCATTTTGGGTCGGCTCGGAAATTTTGCGGTGCTGCAAACACTATTAAAAGATGTTGGCGACAAAGCGCTAGCTAGAATTCCGTCGTCGCTTTGGTATGAGATCCAGGCGCATCAAGGTAGAAATACAGTCCAAATAGCCGGACGGAGTGCTGTTGCTCTGACAGGCTTTCAGCGAGATATATGGGAAGCGTTAAAAGACAATGACGCTGTTTGTATAAGTGGCCCTACGTCTTCCGGAAAGTCGTTCGTTGTACAAGGCTATTTATTGGCACGATCGGAAAATGCAAGGGGGTTCACTGCGGTCTATTTAGTGCCGAGTAGAGCTTTAATCTCTCAAGTTTCAAGCGATCTGAGAGCGCTTAGTAGAAAACTAGAGATAGCCGATCTAGATATCTACACGATCTCTGAGCCTAATCTAGATACCTCTAAATCCTGTATCTATGTTTTAACTCAAGAAAGGCTACAGCTGCTTCGAGCGAATTACCCGCGCGAGGTGGAGCCGGATGTCGTCATTGTGGACGAGGCGCACAGTCTTGCCGAAGGTGATCGAGGAACGCTCTTAGAGTCCGTGCTACAGGATTTGGCGGCAACCAGTAACGGCGACTCGAAGCCGCAGTTCATCTTCGGGGCGCCGTTGACCAAAAACCTTGAGATTTATGGAAATCTCCTTGGTATCGATTCAATAAAAAATATACAGACGATCGAATCCCCTGTTGCTCAAAACCTGCTGTTGGTAGAGGGTGAGGAATCCGCCGTCAAAGTCGACCTTTGGGTCGATGGCCGAAGACTCTCAATAGATCGAGTTGAATCAGATATTTCGAACTTTAGCGAAAACGAGAAGCTCGCGTGGGCTAGTAGTCAATTTGGTGACGGTCAACAATCGTTAATCTACGCGGGTGGTCAGGCGAAAGCAGAAAAAATTGCAAAAAAAATAAAAGAAAAAATTCGCGGCGCGAACACAGCTACTATTGACGAATTAGATGAGTTGAGCAGCTTAGTTCGTAATTATATTCATCCGAGATACTCCATCGTGGATTGTCTGCCTTACGGTGTGGCGTATCATTATGGACGTATGCCAGCGGTCCTTCGCCGCAATGTGGAGCGGCTATTTAAAGAAGGCCATATACGCTATTTAGTTTGTACTAGCACGCTATTGCAAGGCGTGAATCTTCCTGCGCGCAATATTTTCATGATCAATCCAACTAAAGGTCGGGATTATAAAACTCATGAAAATATCCCACTTAGTAATCACGACTTTTGGAACCTGGTTGGGCGAGCTGGGCGGCTGGGTAAGGAGTTCGAAGGTAATGTCTATCTAATAGATTACGGCTCTTGGCGCGAGAAGGCGCTTGAAGGTGATAGAGAGGCTGCTTTAATTCCAGCGATGCAACAGAGCCTTTCGAATTCGCATGCAGAGATTGCGGAGTTTATTGAAAATCGCAGCTTATCGGAGGGGCCAGCGCAGGAGGTAGAGGTAACAGCTGCCAAACTGTTCAACGATTATCGTCAAGGGCGACTCGAGAGAACATTTGAGCTTTACGGCGATGATTTGACCTCAAGCGACAAGGAGCGTTTGTCTGTAGGCTTAAGGCAACTAGATAAGCTGGTAACGCTTCCTCTAGAAATTACCGGTAGGCATTCGAGCATTTCGGCACTCCGGCAACAGCGGATGTATGATTATATAGTGCGCCGAGCGGACCGTGTAGGTTTGGATCAGCTCGTTCCCCCACATCCACATTCTAGTAACGCTTATAATTCGTGTCTAAGACTTATTAAACGCTTTAATAATTATTTCGAAGGTCTGCCTAAAGCAGATAGGTCGCATACCTTTTTTGCGACGCTGGCACTTAAGTGGATGCGAGGAGAAAGCCTTCGACGGATTCTCGATGAAGCCATTAGACGGGCTCCGGAGCGTAATCCTGACACTGTGATCAGAGAGTCGCTTACTCAGATTGAAAATCGACTGCGCTTTCGCTTCGTAAAGTATGTCAATTGTTACGCCGATCTCATACGATTCTATCTTTCAGAACGAAATCGGGGCGCCGAAGCAGAAAGAATTCCGCCATTTGGGCTTTTTTTGGAGCTCGGTGCAAGTAATAAAACGATGATAAACATGATTTCACTAGGTCTGACACGCACGGCTGCGAAAGTAGTATCGGACGAAATAAATGATTCTAGATTAGAAAGGGGGGAGTGCGTCGCGGCTCTAGGGCGATTCCTTGCAGAAAATGGGTCAGTTCCGTCGTTAATACGGTATGAGATCGAAGAGGTCATTCGTGGAACGCGATAACTACAGCGCTCGTTGCGTACAGTTATTTCCACGAGTCCAAGTGCTCACGGCTTCGCCGTTGCGCTAACGCCGCGCGCTGGAATTCGTTAAGGAAATCGCGTTTGAGATTTCCCGTTACGGGTTCGGCCCGGATTCCGGTAGCTCCGCTTCCCGTTACGTTACGCCCGAACTGCTCGGCGTTGTCCCCGTTACGACTCTCGCCGCTTGGTTGGTATTCGATTATCCAGCGGACCGGGCGCGTCGTATACGTAACGCCGAAGGCGTCGAGGTAGGCCCGCTGTTTGGTTTCGCCATAACGGCCGCATTCGGTATCGGCTGCGTAACGAACATGGGCGGGTCGCGCGCTGGCCTTAACGGCTGCGCCGCCCATGAGTTCCATGTAACGAGCGTAGTCGCCCTCATCGGCGGCTTTGCGCAGCGCTTCGGCCTTTGGGTTGCCTTCAATCTCGTTACGTATACGGCGCAGTTCGCGCCACGGCCCGATAGCGGGCGTGCCCATAAACTGAAACTGTCGAATACCCCATTGCGACGCCCAAGCCCGGACGCGCTGGGCCGCGTCCTTCGGATCGGTTTCTAAGCCCACTTGTTGCCCGTCTGAATCGAGCGTCGCCGCGTAATCGAGCCCGTGCCCGTCCATGCCTTTCGAGATGTATTTTGCGATATAGCCGGTTGCCGAGCCGCGCTGGGGGTCAATCGCTTGAATATCGCAGGCGCGCTCTTGCCGCGCTCGGTCCGTGGACCCGGCGACGAAGTAGACGGTGAGCATGCGCCGTAACAAGTCGGCTTGCGCCGGATCGACGAAAAGCAGGACGTGCCAGTGGGGTGTCCCGTCGTGGTGGGGTTCGGCGACCCGTAGGCCATACGCGTTAATCGATGCTCGCTTGAGCTTCGCGCGAAACTTCTTCCACTGCGCCATCAACCATTCCTGACCTTCGCGGGGTGTGACGTGCTGACCATCGCCGGGTTCGAGCGATTTGGAATGGACGGCGTGCAACTCGGGCGGGGTGGTGATCGATGCGAATAGCGCGACATCGCCTCGGGCCTCTGCGTAGCGCTCGATCCCATTGATACGCCCCATCATCTCGTTGCGGCGAATGCTGGGATTGCTCAGGCCTTTGTCGGCGATCTCAGCAAGGCTGAATTCCTCGCCGGTTTCGCAGACCGCCATCGTGTCATTCAGAGCGCGGGCGTTGCTTTCTTGGCGGCCGATATAACGCTGGAAGCCGTATTCGCTGATATACAGGCCGGCGCGTTTATGAACGAGCCCAAATGAGCGCGCTTGCTGCTCGTGTTTGCGGCCGTGAATCTTGTGCAACTGATTACGCCACCAGCCCTCATCGCGCATGCGCTCGATACAGCCGAACAGGGTGCGATTACGGTTCGGCGTGGGCGGAACCAGACCGAAACGCGAGACCACGCCGTGACCGGCGGCGTAGGTTGCCATTTCATCACCGTTGACGCGGCGCATGCTCTGCTCGCACTCGTGGCTACGGCGCTTTGCGAAGGCTCGAATATCGTCGCCGGTCGCACTCGGCGGCAGAAGCCCTTGTGACGCTTCGACGAATTCCCGCAACTGGATGTTGGCGGGCCGCATCGGGTTCGGCCGGCCTTGGTCACGTTCTGCGTGATAGGTGCGCCGATGCTGTTCGGCCAGTGCGTTCGCGACCGGAACGGGTTGGGAGTCTAGTTGTTTCCGTAACCAAATCCGCCCGTCGGCCGGGATTTCCCGCGCTGACAACCCGCTAACGTATTCGATGACGCTCATGGCTTCGTGTCCGTTTTGGTACGGGCAGCGTCGAACGCGCGCCGTGCCTCGTAGCAGGCCTTGAGATCGCGGGCCAGCTGTTCGACTGCTTCGAATGACAGATAGACGGCCGACGCGTGTTGGCCGGTCGCATCCGCCAGCGTCAATCGAACCGGGTGGCTGGTCGTGTTCCAGGCTTCCGTCTTGACGCTGGCGTTATGCCGGTCGAACACGCCACCCGAGGCGAGCAGTTCGGGCTGGATTGGATCGGCGGCTTGTTCGCCTGCTGGACGACTCATGCCGACACCTGGTGCATGCTGTCGTCGATGAACTTCGCGACATCCGCAGCGCGGTAACGCACCCAGCGGCCGCGTTTGACGTAGGGCAGGGGATAACGCTTTTCACAGCGCCAGACCGCGAGCGTGTGAGCGGTTACGCCGAGTAATTCGGCGGCTTGCTCCGACGTGAGTAGGGCGGGGACTTCGTATTTATTCATCGTGGTGAGGTTGGGCTGTTGAACCTTCACCACTAAGGCTAGATGCGCGCCGTCGTCCGGAGACGCGTGTATTTTTAATCCCCTATGCGACTAAATTACTCGCCTACCCTAGACTCGCAGTCGGTCGCGCAGTGCTCTCGCGATCGCATCGGCTTGCAGCGGCGCGGCATCGCCGGGCCGATAATTCGGTGCCCACTCCTCGGGATGGGATGCCAGATGTCTGGAGAGCGTGGATATCTTCGCTGAGCCGTCCGGGTGGGCGAAGGTTCGAGGCTTTTGGCGCACCAGCCTTTGCGCGGCATCCGCAGCGGCTCGCCGCTTTTGTTCATTGCGCACTTGATTGCCATGCGGCGCTTCGGGTTCGCCGGGCTCGGCATCGAAAGCGGCTTTCAAGTCTTGTGGAATCGCGAGTTCCTTGTTTTCCGCAACCACGACCGCCTGTCTAGCATCAACGCGCGTTTTTGCCTTGCGGAAGCGCGGTTGCTGTCCAACCGGCTGAAGCGAGACTCCAAGGCAGCTTTCGAGCAATCGCCGCATCCGCAGAAGTTCGGCATTGAGTGTTTCTTGCCCCTGTCGATACATCCCGCGTCGCGGGTCACAGGCGCAGAGCAGTAGTGCGCATTCTTCGATCGTCCATGTGTCGCGAAGCGCATATTCGAGGCAGATTGCGCTGAAGCGCGGCGGGTATGCTTTGTTTTGTGGCGCCGCGGCTTCCTCGCGCGCCGCTTGCTGAAATCTCGCCGCTGCCTGTTCCGCCATGACTTGTGCGGGGTCTTTGTTGTCGGGGTCGCTAGTGCTGCCCATTTAAGCGTCTGCCGTTGATGATTGGTCGTTATCGGTAATGGATGCTGAGCGTCTGATACGGCCGGTGCTGAGCATGAAGTCTGTGATTTTCTGCATTGGGTCGCGCAGCCGCTCGATCTCGATCGAGACGTAATCGCGCGTGATCGGGTGGCCGCCAATCTCGTGATTCACTAAGGCGCTGAGTGCATAGGTTGGCACGCCGAGCCGCTCCGCCGTGGTCACGAACGTTCGGCGAAGGTCATGTATACGAAAGGTCACCCCGGATTCCTTGACGATCCGTTGCTGCTGATAGCGGGGTTCGGTGAAATGGCCCGCGCGACCGCTGCCGGGGAAGACAAAGGGCGTACCTGCCAATGCCGCGTCTGTTTCGTGCGCCTTTCGCCGGGCTTCAAGCAGATCGATCAGGTAGTCCGATAACGGGAGCGTGTGATCCTTGTGATTCTTCGTATCGAGGGCGGTCAGCGTGCGCTCGTGGAAATTGACGCAATCCCAGCGCAGCGACAAACCTTCGGTGCGCCGCAGCCCGGTCAAGATCAAGAGCGCGAAGTAATCGCCGGCCGTCTGCGACGCCGTGCCCCAAGGCTCGGCGCGCAGCGTGTTCACCGCGTTGAACCATGCCGGCAAATCGTGCGCCTTGATATAAGTCTTGCGCGGCGCCGGCTTGCGCCATGCCCGCACCTTCGACAGTCGCTTGGCGGGATTGACGGGCAGGGTTGAATTGCCGTCGTCGTCTTCGAACAAGCCTTCGGCGAAGTTCCACAGTGCGCGCAGTGTGCGCATTACTTGGTCGGCGTACGGGTTGCCAGAGTCGGCGGCGAGTTTGGCGTGTCGATCGACCGCCATGCGGCCGTTGATCTCGACCAGCGGCTTTTTCGTCCAGTCCTTCAAGCCGACTTCGATATTCTGGCGATAGCCCTTAACCGTGGTGGCTTTCAGGTTGTGACGCTCGATATAGAGTTCGAGCGCATCGCCGAGGGTGAAGCGCTGAGAATCGGCTTTCTGCTTCTCCGCGTGCGGGTCCACGCCTTCGGCGATCTGTGCCGAGACGATCGCGGCTTTTTTCTTCGCCATAGCGGGCGGCATATCCGGATAGCGACCGAGTGTCAGCCGTCGGCCGCCGCGCCCCTTGATGCGCTTTTGCATCTGCCAGCTTTTCGAGCCCTTGTCTGTGACGACCAGACGCAGGCCCGGTACAGTCCGGTCGGCGTAGCTTGCGCGCTTGCCGGGTGGCGCGTCGGGAAGGGCGTCGATCGTGCGTTTCGTGAAGCTGATTTGTTCGGTCATTGGGGCCTCGCTTGGGAACCAATGCCGCGCATCAATCGATAGTCAATTGGTTAGCCGGTGCTACGATGCGCGTGCATTTTGCGGCATTGAGCGTAGCACGCGTGAACTACGAACAACCAACAAGTCGTTGATGTATATAGCTTAGTGAAGTTTCGTGAATCAATTGGTATGGACGGTGTGGTTGTCCCTTAATCAATTGGTTGTAAGTTCGAGTCTTACACGGCCCACCAATTCCTGAAAAACGCTGGCGAGTTCTCTTGCTGGCGTTTTTTTTGCCCGCTCCTGGCCGAGAGGGTTGTGTGCGCTTGAATGCGGCGCGACTGATCCCATCTCCTGAGCGTTACGCTATTGAGGAGATGAGTGTTGGAAACACGCGAGATCAACAGCGAAGGGTTATCGGCGTCGCGGATCGGTCTGGGCACCTGGGCGATCGGCGGCTGGAAATGGGGCGGCACGGACGAGGCCGAGTCCATTCGCACGATTCAGAGCGCGCCCGATCGGGGCGTGACGCTCATCGATACCGCCCCGGTGTACGGCTTCGGTCGATCCGAAGAGATTGTCGGCAAGGCCGTTGATAAAGGCGGGATTCGCGACCAGGTCGTGATCGCCACGAAATGCGCGCTGGAATGGGACGATGATGGCGGCGTACAGCGTAATGCGACCAAGCAGCGCATCTTCAAGGAAGTGGACGATTCCCTGCGTCGCTTGCGCACGGATGTGATCGACGTGTTGCAGGTGCACTGGCCGGATCCGCTGGTCGATGCCCGCGAAACCGCGGAGGCCATGGTCGAGTTGAAGGCGGCCGGCAAGATCCGTGCGATTGGTGTTTCCAATTTCTCGCCCGAGCAGATGGACGCATTCTCGGAGGTCGCGCCGATCGACGTGGCGCAGAACCCGTACAACCTGTTCGAGCGCCAGATCGACCGGGACGTGCTGCCCTGGGTGCGCGAGCACGACACGCGTCTGCTGGCCTACGGCGCGCTCTGCCGTGGTCTGTTGTCCGGCCGGATGCACGCGGATCGCGAGTTTCCGGGCGACGATCTGCGCAACAGCGATCCGAAATTCCAGCAGCCGCGCTTCGATCAGTACCTGGCCGCGGTGGATGCGCTCGACAAGTTCGCGCAGGAGCACTACAACAAGCGGGTGCTGGATCTGGCGATCCGCTGGGTGCTCGATCAATACGACCATGCGTTCGCCCTGTGGGGCGCGCGTACGCCGGATCAAATGGATGCCGTGGCCAATGTGCCAGGATGGCATCTGGATCCCGACGCGCGCGAAGAAATCGGTCGCATCGTCGATACGCACGTCACCGATCCGGTCGGCCCCGAATTCATGGCGCCGCCGGCGCGCGACTGAATAAAAAAAACGGATCGGGTACGCCCGGTTTGGGCCGGGTTGCTATACTGGCCGGTCAACCGGGCGGTGCGTGTCGGCGCGCTGCCCGTTCATACGCTCAAAATAGAATCGATTCGAGGTAGTTGATGGACGTCTCCGTAGAAAACCCCGGTGGCCTGAAACGGCGTCTGAAGGTCCAGATCCCGGCCGACCGCGTGAACACCGCGGTGGATGAGAAGGTCAAGCGGGTGGGCCAGCATGCGCGGATCCCGGGGTTTCGTCCGGGCAAGGCGCCCACCAAGGTGCTGTATCAGCGTTACGGTGCCCAGGCACGCCAGGAAGCGGTCAGCGAGCTGATCCAGAGCACCTATCCGGAAGCGGTCGAGAAGTCCGAGCTCAACCCGGCGGGGCAGCCGGAGATCGAGCTGGATGCCTTCGAGGAAGACGGCCCGCTGTCGTTCACGGCCAATATCGAGGTCTATCCCGAGATCGAGCTCAAGGGTCTGGATTCGATCACGGTCGAAAAGCCGGTCGCTGAAGTGACCGATGCCGAGGTCGACAAGACGCTCGATCGTATTCGGGACCAGAACAAGAGCTGGGAAGAGGTCGAGCGCGAATCGGCCGACGGCGATCAGGTCGTGGTCGATTACGTCGGCCGCATCGATGGTGAAGCCTTCGAAGGCGGCACCGGCAACGATATCGAGATCACGCTGGGCGAGGAACAGTTCCTGCCCGACATGGAGCGTGCGATGGTCGGCCGCAAGCCGGGCGAGGAGTTCCAGGTCGATGTGGCCTTCCCGGAGGACTACGGCGCCGAGGATCTGGCGGGCAAGACCGCGACCTTCGACGTGACCGTCAAGGCCGTCAAGGAAGCCAAGCCAGCCGAAGTCGACGAAGCGTTCATCAAGCAGATGGGCATCGAGGAAGGTACCTTGGAGGCGCTGCGAGACAAGATTCGCGAGTCGCTTGAGCAGGAGGTCAAGCACGCCATCGATACCAGCGTGAAGACCCAGACCATGGATGCGCTGTACGAGGCGAACCCGATCGATGTGCCCGAGTCGATGGTGGCCCAGGAAATCGATCGCATGCGCAAGGAAGCGATGCAGCGCATGCCCGAGGAGATGCAGGGCAACGAGGAACAGGCCAAGCAGCTGCTGCCCGATGACGCGCTGCGTGAACAGGCGACCAAGCGCGTCGCGCTCGGTCTGCTGATCGCCGAAGTGATCTCGGAGAAGGAACTTGAGCTGGATCAGGACAAGGTCGCCGAGAAGATGGACGAGATCGCGGCCGGTTACGGCGACCAGGCCGAGGCGGTGAAGAACTACTATCAGCAGAACCCGCAACTGATGCAGGGTCTGCAGGCGATGGTCATGGAGCAGCAGGTCGTCGATGATCTGCTGGCCAATGCCACCATCACCGAAAAGGACACGGAGCTCGACGAGCTTCTCAATGCCAATCGGCAGCAGGGCTGATTTTCCGGCTCTGTCTGCCAACGCAAGGAAAGCGAATCGTTATGGCAGAACATGACAGCATGCAGACCCAGAACCTGGGTCTGATCCCGATGGTCATTGAACAGACGGCTCGTGGTGAGCGGTCTTTCGATATCTACTCGCGCCTGCTCAAGGAGCGGGTGATCTTCTGTGTCGGGCCGGTCGACGATCACATGGCCAATCTGATCGTCGCGCAGCTGTTGTTCCTTGAGTCGGACAACCCGGACAAGGACATCCAGCTGTACATCAACTCGCCGGGCGGCGCGGTAACGGCGGGTCTGTCGATCTACGACACGATGCAGTTCATCAAGCCCGACGTGGCCACGATGTGCCTAGGCCAGGCGGCGAGCATGGGGGCGGTACTGATGGCCGCGGGTGCGGCCGGCAAGCGTTACTCGCTGCCGCATTCGCGGGTAATGATGCATCAGCCCTCCGGCGGGTTTCAGGGCCAGCAATCGGATATCGAGATCCATGCCCGCGAGATCATGCATGCCCGCGAGCGGCTGAACCAGATCCTGGCCGACCACACCGGTCAGCCACTGGACAAGATTCAGCGCGATACCGAGCGCGATTTCTTCATGAGCGCCAGGGAAGCGGTGGAATACGGCGTCATCGACGACGTGCTCACCTCGCGTGCGGCCTTGGCCGAGAAGTCTGGCTAAGCCATTTCACGTTAGATGCCGAGCGCCGTTCGTCAAGAGCGGCACTCGGTAACGTGACAAATATTTGTCGGGTATGTCATATGTAAGGCAACTCGACAGGCTCACCTCAACGAGGTCACGACCCATGGCAGACAACGGCAACAACGAAAGCGGCGCCAAGGAGAACTCCGGCCGGACGCTGCATTGCTCGTTCTGCGGCAAGAGCGAACACGAGGTTCGCAAGCTGATTGCAGGCCCCTCCGTGTTCATCTGCGATGAATGCGTGGATCTGTGCAACGACATCATGCGCGAGGAACTGGCGAGCAAGCCGGCCAAGAAAGGCCTGCCGAGCCCCCAGGAAATCCGGCGTGTGCTCGATGACTATGTCATCGGCCAGGAATCGGCCAAGAAGATTCTTGCCGTGGCGGTGTACAACCACTACAAGCGGTTGAATGCCGAGGCGGCCGAGGACGAGGTCGAGCTGCAGAAATCGAATATTCTGATGATCGGCCCGACCGGCTGCGGCAAGACGCTGCTGGCCGAGACGCTGGCGCGCATGCTGGATGTGCCGTTCGCGATTGCCGACGCCACCACGCTGACCGAAGCGGGTTACGTGGGCGAGGATGTCGAGAACATCATCCAGAAGTTGCTGCAGAAGTGCGACTACGATGTGGACAAGGCCCAGCGCGGCATCGTCTATATCGACGAAATCGACAAGATTTCGCGCAAGTCGGAGAACCCGTCGATCACGCGCGACGTCTCCGGCGAAGGCGTGCAGCAGGCGCTGCTCAAGCTGATCGAGGGCACCACCGCCTCGATTCCGCCGCAGGGCGGGCGCAAGCATCCGCAGCAGGAATTCCTGCAGGTCGACACCTCGGGCATCCTGTTCATCTGCGGCGGCGCCTTCGCCGGGCTGGACCAGACCATCCAGCAGCGCGAAGGGCGCTCGGGCATCGGCTTCTCGGCCGAGGTCAAGGGTCAGGCCGACAAGCGGAGCCTGGGTGCGATGCTCAAGACGGTCGAGCCGGAGGATCTGGTCAAGTACGGCCTGATTCCGGAGTTCGTCGGTCGTCTGCCGGTGGTCGCTACGCTCGAGGAGCTGGACGAGACGGCGCTCATTTCGATCCTGCGCGAGCCCAAGAATGCGCTCACCAAGCAGTACGCCAAGCTGTTCGAGATGGAGAACTGCGAGCTGGAACTGCGAGAGGACGCGCTCAAGGCGATCGCACATCGGGCGATGGAGCGCAAGACCGGCGCGCGCGGCCTGCGCACGATTCTCGAGTCGATACTGCTCGACGTGATGTACGAACTGCCGGCGATGGAAAATGTGTCGAAGGTTGTCGTCGACGACGCCGTGGTCAAGGGCGATGCCCAGCCCTACATCGTCTACGAAAACGCCGAGGCCGAGCGTGCCGGTGCCTAGTAGCTAGATATTGAGGCGTGCCGCCGGCCCGGGCGATTGAAAACGCGCCGGCCGGCCACACCATTAATGCAAATTCACAGTGGCCGGCCGCTCTCGCCGGCCGCTTTATATCAGCGAGGGCCCGCATGGCTGACAACGCCTTGGTACCCGTTCTTCCCCTGCGCGACGTGGTCGTGTTCCCGCATATGGCGATTCCGCTGTTCGTGGGCCGGGAGAAGTCCATCACCGCGCTTGAAGCGGCCATGGCCGAGGACAAGAAGATTCTGCTCGTCGCCCAGAAGGCCGCGGATATCGATGATCCGGGCGCGGACGACATCTACGAGGTCGGCACGCTGGCCTCCATCCTGCAATTGCTGAAGCTGCCCGACGGCACGGTCAAGGTGCTGGTTGAAGGCGGCAACCGCGCGCGTCTGTCCGATCTGCACGAGGCCGGTGGCAGCCTGGTCGCGAGCCATACCGGTATCGATGACGAGGAGGAGGAATCGGCCGAGCTGGATGCGCTCATGCGTTCGGCGGTCGCGACCTTCGAGTCCTACACCAAGCTCAATAAGAAAGTGCCGGCCGAACTGCTGCCGTCGCTGTCGAGCATGGACTCGGCCGGTCGGCTGGCCGATACCATCGCCGCGCATCTCAATCTCAAGCTCGACGAGCGCCAGGACGTGCTTGAGATCGCCGATCCGCGGCAGCGTCTCGAGCATGTGGTGGCCAAGACCGATGCCGAGATCGAGGTGCTGCAGATCGAGAAGAAGATCCGCGGCCGCGTGAAACAGCAGATGGAGAAGTCGCAGCGCGAGTACTATCTCAACGAGCAGATGAAGGCGATCCAGAAAGAGCTGGGCGAGATCGACGAGGCGCCCAACGATCTGGACGAGCTGGAAGAGAAGATCGAAAAGGCCGGCTTCCCGAAGGAAGTCAGGAAGAAGGTCAACAACGAGTTCAACAAGCTCAAGAGCATGTCGCCCATGTCGGCCGAGGCGACGGTCGTACGCAATTACCTCGACTGGATGGTCGACATCCCGTGGAAGAAGCGCAGCCGTACCAAGATCGATCTGGCCAGGGCGCAGGAGACGCTCGACGCCGACCACTACGGTCTGGAGCGCATCAAGGAGCGCATCATCGAGAACCTGGCGGTGCAGAGCCGGGTGAAGAAGATCAAGGGCCCGATTCTGTGTCTGGTCGGCCCGCCCGGCGTCGGCAAGACTTCGCTCGGCCGCTCCATTGCCCGGGCCACCAATCGCGAGTTCGTGCGCATGAGCCTGGGTGGCGTACGCGACGAAGCCGAGATTCGCGGTCATCGGCGAACCTATATCGGCTCGCTTCCGGGCAAGATCATTCAGAACATGGCCAAGGTCGGGGTGCGTAATCCGCTGTTCCTGCTCGACGAAGTGGACAAGATGGCCAACGACTTCCGCGGCGACCCGGCCTCGGCCCTGCTCGAAGTGCTCGACCCGGAGCAGAACAACACCTTCGGCGACCATTATCTCGAAGTCGACTACGACCTGTCGCAGGTCATGTTCGTGTGCACCGCCAACACCATGAACATCCCGGAGCCGTTGCTGGATCGGATGGAAGTCATCCGGCTGTCGGGCTACACCGAGGATGAGAAGCTCAATATCGGCGAGCGCTATCTGTTGCCCAAGGCGATGAAGGAAAACGGGCTGGAGGCGTCCGAGCTGGCTGTTTCGGATAATGCCATCACCGAGATCATCCGGCGCTACACGCGCGAGGCCGGGGTGCGTAATCTCGAGCGCGATATCTCCAAGATCTGTCGCAAGGTGGTCAAGGAGTTGATCAGCGAGAAATCGCGCGACCACGTGCAGGTCTCCAAGCGCAATCTCGACAAATACCTCGGTGTGCCCAAGTACCGCTACGGCCGCGCGGAGGAGCACGACAGCGTCGGTCAGGTCACCGGGCTGGCCTGGACCGAGGTCGGCGGCGAACTGCTGACCATCGAGTCGGCGGCGGTGCCCGGCAAGGGCAAGGCCACGCATACCGGATCGCTCGGCGATGTGATGCAGGAGTCGATCCAGGCCGCGCTCACGGTGATCCGCTCGCGCGCGGGAACGCTCGGAATCGAGCGCGATTTCATGCAAAAGGCGGATCTTCACGTGCATGTGCCCGAGGGCGCCACGCCCAAGGATGGCCCCTCGGCGGGGATCGGGATGTGCACCGCGATGATCTCCGCGCTGGCCCGGATTCCCGTGCGTGCGGACGTCGCCATGACCGGCGAAATCACGCTGCGCGGCGATGTATTGCCGATCGGCGGGCTCAAGGAGAAGCTGCTTGCGGCGCATCGCGGTGGGATCAAGATCGTGGTCATTCCGCACGAAAACACGAAGGATCTCGCCGAGATCCCTGCCAACATCAAGAACCGTCTGGACATCCGGCCGGTTCGCACGATCGATGAAGTGCTGGAAATCGCGCTTACGCGTCAGCCGCAGCCACTGGCTGCCGACGAGGCGCCAGCGGAGGGCCAGCGCAAGTCGGATGGGGGCGAAGTGCGCCCGCATTGAACCAGGCCGTATACTCGCGCCCCGATTCCCGCGCTAAGCCTTTATTGACGCTGGAATCGGGGCCTTGGTATAAAGCCCGCTTGCGGTCGGGCAGCGCCGCGGCAGTGGCCATGCCCGAAGCACTTGCAGTGAACGCGCGGCTGGGCCAGCGTGAACGGCGGGTTCGATGGATGGACCGGTCGAAACTCTCTCACTCCTTAAGGGGATGCTTAGTTATGAATAAAACTGAACTCGTCGATGCCGTCGCCGCGGACGCGGATCTTTCCAAGGCCGATGCTTCGCGCGCCGTCGACGCCATGATCGACTCGGTCACCGACGCTCTGAAAAAGGGCGACAAGGTGTCGCTGGTGGGCTTTGGTGTGTTTTCCGTGCGCGAGCGTGCCGCTCGCCAGGGCCGTAATCCCAAGACCGGTCAGTCGATCCAGATCCCGGCGGGTAAAACACCTGGATTTAAGGCTGGTAAAGCTCTGAAGGATGCTGTAAACTAGCGCGTCTTCGCAGGGTGATGAGGACGTCCTCGACACCTTGGAAGGGTGCTTAGCTCAGTTGGTAGAGCGTCGCCCTTACAAGGCGAATGTCGGCGGTTCGAATCCGTCAGCACCCACCAGACAATAAGTCAATGGAGCGGTAGTTCAGCTGGTTAGAATGCCGGCCTGTCACGCCGGAGGTCGCGGGTTCGAGTCCCGTCCGCTCCGCCATAAGTCTGCTACTCGGCCACGCCGATCAGACCGCGAAAGGCGCTCTTAGGGAGCGCCTTTTTTTTGCGCCCGGCACGGGCCGCTACTGGAAGGGTATGGCCTCGCGTGCGCCGGCCATAGTGAACGAAGTCAAGCGCAGCGGCGCGCGGATGCGCAAATCCCTCGCAGTAGGCACAATGCCGGGATCGCCGGCGCGAGCCGGTCATCGTATCCGTCCGACGAGCCGAATTACCTATGCTGCAGAAGATTCGAGATGGGGCCAGTGGGCCCTTGGCATATATTGTCGTAGCCGTGATCGCGGTGGTGTTCGGGGTCTGGGGCATCGGCTCCTACTTCACACCGTCGTCTGACCCGGTAGTGGCCAGCGCTGACGGCACCAACATCACGCATTCGCAGTTGCGGCAGGCGGTCAACCAGCGCTATCAGCGATTGCGCCAGATGATGGGCAACCATTTCGATTCCAGCATGTTTCCGCGGGACAAGGTGCGCCAGAACGTGCTCGACAACATGATCGACCAGGCGGTCATGGTGCATTACGCGAAAGCCAAGGGGTATCGCGTAACCGATGCCAATCTGCTGGCCGAGATCCGAAGCAATCCGCAATTTCAGGAGAACGGGAAGTTCTCCGCCCAGCGCTACAAGGCGTTGCTCTCGCAGGCCGGCGTCCCGCCCGGCCAGTACGAAGCGAGGCTGCGTCAGGGCATGATGGGCGATCAGGTGCGCCAGATCGTGGCTGCCAGCGCGTTTGCCGCGCCGCCGGAAGTCGATGTCGCCTACCGACGGGTGAACGAGCAGCGTAAAGTGCAAGTGCTCACCGTCGATTCATCGGCCTATAGCGATCAGGTGACCGTCGACGACAAGGCGATCCAGTCGTATTACGACAAGCATCCGAAACAGTTCATGCGCCCGCCACGGGTCAAGCTGGCCTATGTTTCGCTGGATGCAGACAAGCTGTCACCGCCGAAACCGGATCAGGCGACGCTGAAGCAGCTGTATCAGGCACACAAGAACGAGTTCGGTACGCCGGCCAAGCGCAGTGCGGACGAGATCCGTATCCCGATCGGCAAGGATGATGCCAAGGCCCGTCAGACGGTGCAGGCAGTGATCGCGGCCGCGAAAAAGGGACAGTCGCTGAAACAGATCGCCGCAGCGACCGATGGCGCCCAGTTCCAGCAGATTGATGCGCAGACGAAGTCGGCCTTGCCTGACCCCGTGGGCGCGGCGCTGTTCGGTCTAAAGCAGGGCGCGTTGTCGGGCCCGGTCCGTGGTGACCAGGCATGGTACGTTCTGCGGGCCACTTCGATCACGCCGGCCAAGACGCCGGACTTCAATAATCCGACGGTGCAGGCGCGTCTGAAGGCGATGGCGACCCGGAAGGCGCGGGCGAAGGCGTTCCGCAAGAAGTCGGATACGTTGGACGATCTCGCCTACCAGGCCCCCAACGGGCTGAAGACGATATCCGACAAGCTCGGTCTGACGATTCAGCACACGGGTTGGATCACTCGCCATAACGGTGGGTCCGGGCTGGGTCAGTATGCCGCCGTGCGCAAGGCCGCATTTTCGGATGCCGTGCTCAAGGATCACCTCAACAGCAAGGTGATCGACCTGGGCCAGCAGCGGCATGTCGTGCTGCGGGTGGCCGACCATCAGGGCGCGCAACGCAAGCCGTTGGCCGAGGTTCGCGACAAGATCCGCCAGCGTCTCGTGGCGCAGGAGAGTCAGCAGCGGGCGGAGAAGGCGGCTCAGCAGGCGATGGCGCAGGCACGGCAGGGCAAGCCGTTGGCGCAGATTGCGAAGGACACCCAGGGCGCCAAGCTGACACAGCCTGGTTTCGTCGGGCGGCATGACAATACGCTCGATCCGTCGGTACTCAGTGCCGCTTTCGATATTCCGTTCGACAACAAATCCGGCAGCGCGCAGTACCGGGTCGTGTCCACCGATAGCGGCCAGGCCGCGCTGGTCGCCGTCCTGGCGAGCCGCGTGGAAAGCAGCGGTTCCAAGCAGGGCGGCGGTTCCCAGCGCAAGCAGATTGCGCAGCAGCAGAGCGGCTATAACGCCAGCCTCGAATACAGTGCGCTCGATCATTATCTGCGCAAGCGCGCGGACGTCGAGATTCACAAGAGCGCGATGAACTGATGCGCGCCAGCGCGGTCGCGCTGGTGTGGCGGTCGGCGCGTCGCCGGATCAACCGCCGACGCCTTCCGATCCCGTAACAAAAAAGGCCGCATCCTCGTGATGGGGCCTTTTCAAGGCGGCAATGTCGTCGCGCCGGGCTATTCCTCGTCGATCCGGCTCATGCCCATCACGCGGTAGCCGGCGTCCACGTAAATGACCTCGCCGGTAATGCCCGAGGCGAGATCGGAGCCGAGGAAGGCCGCGGCGTTACCGATCTCTTCCTGGGTGACGTTGCGCTTGAGCGCGGCGCTGTCGCGCGCGTAGTTCAGCATCGTGCGGAAGCCGCTGATGCCCGAGGCCGCCAGGGTCTTGATCGGCCCGGCGGAAATGGCGTTGACCCGTACGCCCCGAGGGCCCAGATCTGCGGCGATGAAGCGCATGTTCGACTCCAGGCTCGCCTTGGCCGGGCCCATCACGTTGTAGCCCGGCATGACGCGGTCGCTGCCGAGATACGTCAGGGTGATCAGCGAGGCCTTGTCCGACAGCATTGGGCGGGCCGCCTTGGCCAGTGCCGCGAAGCTGTAGGCGCTGATGTCGTGTGCGATACGCGAGGCGTCCCGCGAAATGCTGTCCAGATAGCCGCCGGACAGCGCTTCGCGCGGCGCGAAGCCGATGGCATGGACGAGGATGTCCAGGCGGTCCCAATGGTTGCCCAGCGCGGTGAACAGCGCCTCGATCTGCGCATCCTCGGCCACATCGAGCGGCAGCACGGCCACGGCGCCCAGCGCCTCGCCCATCTTTTCCACGCGAGGCTTGAGTTTGTCACCCTGATAGGTCAGTACCAGCTCCGCGCCCTGTTCGCGCATCGCACTGGCGATGCCGTAGGCGATCGATCGTTCGCTGGCCAAGCCCGTGATCAAGGCTTTTTTGCCGTCAAGAAACCCCATGCCTTCTCCTGGATTCGTGTTGTATGGCTATCGTACCGGGCCGGGATATCAGCCGGATACCTCGGGCTGCAGACGCAGCCGTTCGCCGGGCTGAATGGTCGCGCCCGAATTCATGTCGTTGAGGCTGCGCAGCGTGTTGACCTGCATCGAGAAGCGATTCGCGATCGACCACAGCGAGTCGCCCGGTTCTACTTCGTAGTAACTCGGTAGCGGGGCGGGGCCATCCACGGCGATGGTAGAGCCCGGTTGGAGCGGCGTGCCCTTGTCCATGCGGTTCCAACGGCGCAGCTGCTTGACCGTCACATTGTTGGCCTGGGCGATCGACCACAGCGAGTCACCCGAGTGAACCACGACCGTGCTCGGTGCCGGCGGCTTGGCCGAGCCGGGGATACGGATCTTCTGCCCCGGTCGCAGGGTCGCCACGGAGGCGCCGTTGGCCCGCTTGAGGCTCGCCACGCTGACGCTGTAGCGGCGGGCGATGTGCCAGAGCGTATCGCCGGACTGCACCACGTAGGTCTGGGCCGGCTCGGCCGGCGGCGCCGACTCATGCGAGCCGGGGCGCGGCACGGTCAGCGACTGGCCGATACGGATGCGATTGCTGTGCAGATTGTTGGCCTGGCGTAGCGCGGCCACGCTGACGCCGTAGTGTTGTGCCAGCTGGCTCAGCGAGTCGCCGCGCCGAACCACGTGGGTGCGATGATCGATCAAGTGGCTCGGATTGATACGGGCGAGCTTGCTGCGAAACGCCGAGGCCTTGGCCGCCGGCACGAGCAGTTCATCGTGGCCGCCCGGTTCGCTGGCCCAGCGCCGCATGCCGGGATTGAGCCGGCGCAGCTTTTTCTCGGAAATGCCGAGCATGTGCGCGGCGACTTGCATCGAGGTCTGGCCGGGCAGCTTCACCACGCGCGTGCGCGGCGCGTTGGCCAGGGTGGGCCAGTTCACGCCAAAGCGTGCTGGCGTCATCATGATCCGGCGCAGTGCGAGCAGTTGCGGCACGTACTGGGTGGTTTCGTCGGGCAGATCCAGATCCCAATAGTCCGTGGGCTTGTGGTGCGCCCGGGCCTCGGCAATGGCGTTGTCCACGCGGCCCGGCCCGGCGTTGTAGGCCGCCAGGGCCAGCAGCCAGTCGCCGTCGTAGCGCTGATGCAGCGACTGCAGATAATTCAGCGCGGCCTCGGTCGAGGCGATCGGGTCGTCGCGGCCGTCGTACCACCAGTCGCGCGGCAGGCTCATGTGGTCGGCGGTTCCCGGCATGAACTGCCACAGGCCGCTGGCGCCGACATAGGACTTGGCCGACGGGTTGTAGCCGCTCTCCACGATCGGCAGCAGGGCGATCTCGGTCGGCATGCCGCGTTTTTCGACCTGGTGGACCACATGCCACAGAAACGGCTTCGCGCGCCGCAGTGCGTGGCTCAGATGGCTGGTGTGGGTCGCATAATACTGTGTCCATACGCGCACCGACCGGCGCTCGTCGTTGGGATCGAGCTTGAAGCCGGCGCGAATCTTCGACCACAGATCCTGGCTGGGCGCCGGCCATTTGTGCGGCACATAATTCTGGCGCGCCACCGGGGCTTCATAGGTCGTGGTCTTGTCGTCGTCATGACCTTGGTCGGCGGTTTTTTTCAGCGTCTTGGCGGCCGCGGCAGGCACCGTGGAAGGCCGGTCGCCAGCCTGCGTCGGGTTCGTGTCCGCATCGCCATGCGGCGTCGTCGCGCAGCCACTGACGATGCCGGCCAGGAACAGGCAGCCCAGTATCGGTCGAACCATGTTGGTTCGGAAGCGCGGCCCGAGCCGCGCGCAAGAGTTATCAGATCGCATCTTTCCAGTCGCGCAAAGCCCCAAAAATGTCCCCCGGTGCCTCAAGCTGCCGCCCGGCATGCTGGCTTGCCGCCGCCCGGACGCCTGCGTCATCCCAGCGCAGGAAGGGGTTGATTCGCTTTTCCTCGGCCAGCGACCCCGGCAGACTGGGCCGACCCTCGGCCCTGAGCGCATCGACCAACTCGATCGCGGCAGCGATCTCAGGGTTGTCCGGCTCGACCGTCTTCGCAAAGGCCAGGTTCTTCTGTGTGTATTCGTGGCCCCCGTAGACGCGCGTACTGTCCGGCAGCGCCTTCAGGCGCGCCAGCGAGCGGTGCATCTGCTCGTGTGTGCCCTCGAACACACGACCGCATCCGGCGCGAAACAGGGCGTCGCCCGCCAATAATATATCTTGGCTTACGTACGCGATGTGACCGAGCGTATGCCCGGGCACGTCAATGACCTCGAATGTTGCGCCGAGACAATCCAGCGTGAAGCGATCGCCGCCGTTTACCCGGTGATCGATGTGCCCGATCTTGTCGGCTTCCCCGGCCGGGCCGTAGACGGGCGCCGGATGTGCGGTCAGCAGCCGTGCCAGGCCGCCGACGTGATCGCCGTGGTGATGCGTGATCAGATACGCGCCCACCTCGAGCCCGTATGCCGCGAGATGATCGGCCACCGGTTGGGCCGCGCCGGGATCGACCACAGCGACGGTCCGGCTATCGCCGGCCGCGATGATCCAGATATAATTGTCCGACAGTGCGGGTACAGCGTTGACTTCAAGCATCGCCGAATGTTGCCAACGGCCTGAGGCAAAATCAATTGTTTCGATTCGTCGCCGATGATGCGCAGGCCGCGCGGGCCTGGTTCGAATCGCCCGTCGCCGAGCCGTGGCGCGAACAGGAGACGGCGTTACTGGCCGACGTGCTGCCCGGCCTGACGGGCTATCGTTGTATCCAGATCGGCGCCCCCACCGTCGCGCCGGAAGCCTGCGAGCGCGTGGGAACCCTGCGCCTGTGGCGGGCGGATGTCGCTCCCGGTCCGGATGTCGATATACGCATCGATGGCCAGAATCTGCCCTGGGCCAGCGGTAGTGTCGATGCCCTGATTCTGGTCCACGGACTCGAGCTGTGCGCGGAGCCGCCGGCGCTGATTCGGGAATGCGTGCGCGTGCTGAGTCCGCGTGGCCAGCTGGTCTGTCTGGTGTTCAACCCGCTGTCGCCCTGGGCGCAGACCCAGGGGCTTCGCCGCGCTCACACGCGTTTTCTGCCGCGCTCGATTCCCCCGCGTGCTGCGCGCCTGGCGGATTGGCTGCGTCTGCTCGACTTCGAGCCTACGGATTGCTGGCGTTACGGGCCGGCGTTCCCCTGGTTCGGCCGCCGTTGGCAGGCGGGCGCGGATTCGCGCTGGTTGGCGCCGCTGGCCTGGGCGGCGCCGGCTTATGCGATCGTCGCGCGTCGGCGCGCCATGCGACGCATCCCGCCGTCCGGCCGGCGCCTGTTGGCGCGCCAGCGTGAACGCGATTTGGCGCCTAGCCCGGCGGCTGGGCTACCATCGCGTTCATGACCAAGACTGTGACCATCTATACGGACGGTGCCTGCCGTGGCAATCCGGGGCCCGGAGGCTGGGGCGCGTTGTTGTCGTATGGCGAGCGCAACCGCGAACTGTGCGGCGGCGAACCGAGAACGACCAACAATCGCATGGAGCTCATGGCCGCGATCGAGGCCCTCAACGCCTTGTCGCGCCCGTGTCGCGTCGAGCTGTATACCGATTCCAACTACGTGCGCCAAGGCATTACCCAATGGATGCGCAACTGGAAAAAGAACGGCTGGAAGACGGCGGCCCGGAAGCCGGTCAAGAACGCCGAACTCTGGCGTGCGCTCGACGAAGCCTGCCAGCGTCACGAGATCGAATGGCACTGGGTCAAGGGCCATGCGGGCGATCCCGGTAACGAGGCGGCGGATGCGCTGGCCAACCGCGGTATCGATGAAATGGCCGTATCCGGCTGAGCCGGCATCGGGTCATGTTTCATCCCGTTCGCGAGTGATCGCGGATAAGCGCCGCACGCCGGCTGGCGCGGGTCTCGCCGAGGCCGATCGCGCCCCTAGTTCGAATAGCAGCAGCGGAAGAAAACGATGCGACAGATTGTGCTCGATACGGAAACGACCGGGATGGATCCGCAGGCGGGGCATCGCATCATCGAGATCGGTTGTGTGGAAATGGTCAGCCGGCGGCTGACCGGTAACGACCTGCACATCTATCTGCACCCGGACCGCGAGATCGACCAGGGCGCGATCGACGTGCACGGCATTACGCTGGAATTTCTGGCCGACAAGCCCCGTTTCGCCGAGATCGGCGACCGCCTGGCCGAGTATCTGGCCGATGCGGAGCTGATCATCCACAACGCGCCGTTCGATCTCGCCTTCCTGAACAAGGAACTATCGGATTTCGATCCGCAGCACCGGAAGCTGGAAGAGGTCAGCCCGATCATCGATACCTTGGTCGAGGCACGCCAGATGTTCCCCGGCCAGCGCAACAGTCTGGATGCGCTGTGCAAGCGCTTCGAGATCGATAACTCCAACCGCGAGCTGCACGGCGCGCTGCTCGACGCCCAATTGCTGGCGGATGTGTATCTGCGCATGACTGGCGGTCAGATCGATATCGCGCTTGCCGCCGAGGACGACAGCGAAGGCCAGCAGATCGCCAGCGCCGGCCTGGCGACGTATCTCGATGCCGGCCGCCGCCCGCGGGTGCAGCGTGCCAGCGACGACGAGCACGCTGCCCACGAGCAATATCTCGACATGCTGGCCAGGGCCAGCGGCGATCAATGCCTGTGGCGCACGCTCGACAGCTGAGCCGGCACGCCGCCGGCCCGGTGCCCCGGGGCTCGTCGCACGGCTGGATGCGCGGGTGCAGGCCCTACGCGTAGTACAGCAGCAGATAGAGCGCCAGCAGGGCGGTCACCCAGAGCAGCATGACGCCGGTTGTCCAGGTGCGGGCCATCACGCCGCGGGCGCCGAACGTTTGTTGCAGGCGCTGGCGCGCGCCGTCGAGTCCGGCGACACCGATTCGGCCGGCCTGGTCGCGAAGCCGCATCAGCGCGAACCGGGTCGCCGATACGGTTGCCGGCAGCGCGCGCCGGTAGAGCCAGTCGGTGTCGATGTTCAGCCCGCGGACCTCGGGCGGGTACAGGCCGCCCCGGAACAGCACCACGAAGGCCAGGGCCGCAAACAGCAGCAACTGTAACTGGTTGACGACATGCGCCGTCGTGTACGGCGAATAATCCACGTCGAACGGCAGGATCGCGTACAACGGGGCCGGATAGACGCCGATGCCGATGCACAGGGCCGCCGTGATCGCCATCGCCGCCAGCATGTTGAACGGCGCTTCCTTGACGCGATAACCGGCGTCGTGGGCAAAGAACGAGAAGAACGGCACCTTGATGCCCGAATGGTCGAGCACGCCGGCCGAGGCGACCAGCAGGGCGCTCCAGGCGATCCAGTGGTGCTGCGCCGCGGCTGCGCTGAGGATCATGGATTTGGTGACGAAGCCGGAGAACAACGGAAACGCCGAGATCGACATCGAGCCGACGATGCAGAACGCGGCGGTCCAGGGCATGGATTTGTACAGCCCGCCGAGTTCGCTCGCCTTGACCGTGCCCACGCGGTAGAGCACCGCGCCCATGCTCATGAACAGCAGGCCCTTGTAGAGGATATGCGCGAAGGCATGCGCGGCCGTCCCGTCGAGCGCCAGGGGCGTACCGATGCCGATGCCCACGACCATGAAACCGAGCTGGTTGTTGAGACTGTAGGCCAGCACCCGGCGCAGATCGTTTTCGATCACGGCGAAGAAGATCGGGAAGATCGTCATCACGGCGCCGATCGTGATCAGCATCTCGGTGCCGGCATAGCCGCGCGCCAGCGCGTAGATCGCCAGCTTGGTGGTATAGATCGACAACACGACCGTGCCGGTCGGCGTCGACTCGGGATAGGCGTCCTGCACCCAGTTGTGCAGCAGCGGAAAGGCCGCCTTGATACCGAAGGCGAGAAAGATCAGCCAGCCGCCGGCCACGTCGAGCCCGAGATGATCGAAGGCGGTGGATCCGGTCTGGCGATAGTGGACGATGGTGCCGACCATCAACAGCAGGCCGGACACCACCTGGATGACCAGATAGCGCAGGCCGACGATATGGGCGCGCACACTGCGCCGTGCCCAGATCAGAAAGACGGACGAGATCGCCGTGGCTTCCCAGAAAATGAATAGCGTGACCAGGTCGCCGGCCAGTACCGCGCCCACGGCGGCGCCGGCATACACCAGCGAGGCGACATGCTGTACCCGATCGTCGACGTGCAGGGCATAGAGCCCGGTCAGAAACGAGCCGATGATGAAGATCGTCGCCCAGAGGCGCGACAGCCCGTCGACACGCAACAGGGTCAGATCGAAGCCGAACAGCGAAATCTGACCGTGTGCCCCCGCCGGCAGCGCCCACAGCAGCACCAGGGCGAGCACCGGCACTGCGAGCAGCCACACGCTCTGGAGCAGGCGCGGTGTGGCCGCCAGCACCACCCCGGCGGCCATCAGCAGGAGGGCGGGGCTGGCGATGGCGTGGCCCAGCCATTCAGTCATGGTCGTGCTCCCGGCCGATGCTGTCCTCGAGATCGGCTTCGTCCGGATCGGCTTCGCCGTAGTAGTTCTCGCTCCGGCGCAGCAGCGGGCGCAGGGCCCGGGCCGAGAGCACGATGAAACAATAGGCGGCGAAGCCGGTCATCGGATAGAAGCCGAACCAGCCGTCGAAGCCGAAATGCGGATGCTTGGCGTAGAACCATTCCGCGATCAGCAATGCCAGGCAGGACAGGGCCAGCACGCCGATGATCGCGTTGATCACCGCCGCTCGCTCGAACAGACCGGGCCGGGGATTTCGTTTGTTCATGCGCCGGCTCCGAGTGCCGTGTCGACGAAATCGATGATCGGGTGGGCGGCAAAGAACAACACGATGCAGCCGGCCGCCGTCAGGCAAAGCGGGATGACGCAGGCGGCCGGCGCTTCGGTGACGGTCTCGGGGATGTTGTCGCCGCGCAGGAAGAAGGCGCGCGCCGGAATATCGAGCAGGTAGATGATGTTGAGCAGTGAGGACAGGGCCAGCACGCCCAGAAACGCATATTCCTCGATGCCGGCGGAACCGCTCATCAGAAACCACTTGCTCCAGGCGCCACCCATCGGCGGCAGGCCGATCAACGACAGCGCCGCGATGGTGAACGCGGTGAAGGTTAGCGGCATGGCGCGCCCCAGCCCGTTCAACTGGCTGACGTATTTGCGATGCGCGGCGGTGTAGATCGCGCCGGCGCAGAAGAACAGGGTGATCTTGCCGAAGGCATGGGTGATGATATGCAACGAGCCGCTGACCGCGCCGAGCTGGGTCGCCAGCGCGCTGCCCAGCACGATGTACGACAGCTGGCCGATGGTGGAGTAGGCCAGCCGCTTCTTGAGATTGTCGCAGTAGATCGCGATCACCGAGGCCAGGATGATGGTGATCGACGCCAGCCACAGGAACGGCTCGGTCGCGCTGGTCTTGAGCGCATAGTCCAGGCCGAAGATATAGACCGTGATCTTGAGCACGGTGAACACGCCGGCCTTGACCACGGCCACCGCGTGCAACAGGGCCGAAACCGGTGTCGGCGCCACCATCGCTGCGGGTAGCCAGCGATGCACGGGCATGACCGCGGCCTTGCCGATACCGAATACGAACAGCGCATACAGTGCCATTGCGCCCTTCGGGCCGAGGCCCGTGTTGGCGAGAATGCCGCCGTGCGTGAAATCCAGCGTGCCGGCGAGCAGGTAGGTGATCACGATCGCCGGCAGGAACAGGCCGATCGACGTGGTCAGCAGAATACCGAGATAGATCCGCCCGCCAACGCGCGACTCGGCATCCCCGTGGTGGGTGACCAGCGGATAGGTCACCAGCGTCATCATCTCGTAGAACACGAATAACGTGAGCAGATTGCCTGCGAAGGCGATGCCGATCGCCGCCGAGATTGCCAGCGCGAAACAGACGAAGAAACGCGTCTGGTGCGCCTCGCGATTGCTGCGCATGTAGCCGGCCGCGTAGAACGTGGTCAACGGCCAGAGCGTGGCCGCAACCAGCGCGAAGACCAGGCCGAGCGGCTCCAGCGTGAAGGTGAAATCCAACCCCGGCAGAATCGAGAACAGGGTGACGCTCGGCCGCTGGCCGGCGCCGATCGGCCCGACCAGACGGATGGCGCCGATCAGCAGCGCCACCCCGGTGGCGATACTCACGCTCTCGCGCAGATTCGGCCAGCGCCCGGCGGCGGCAACCGCCAGCGCCATGAGCGCCGGCCAGGCGACGAGTACAGCCAACCAGAGCCCGCTCACGTGTCACCGCCCAGCAGTGCAGCGGCGGCGCGCCGTGTGGCGTCGAGTTCCGGCGTCGCGTGCAGCCCGATCGCGATATTGAGCGCGATCAGCCCCCAGGTCGCGATCTGCATGGCGATCGGCGCCTCGCCGCGCTCGAGTTGCGGTGCGCGCGCATCGCGGGGCCGGAAATACAGCGCCTCGACCACCTTGCCGATATAGATCACGGCCAGCAGCGAAGCCAACAGCACCAGGGCGGCGAGCCCGTAGTGGCCTGCGGCGATCAGTGCGGAAAGCAGGGCCCACTTGCTGATGAAACCGGCGGTGGCCGGCACCCCGATCAGGCTCAGCCCGCCGACCACGAAAGCGGCCGAGGTCAGCGGCATCGCCCGGCCCAGGCCGGCCAGATCATTGATCGACGTCGTCCGTGTACGCCAGGCCATCGCCCCAATCGCCATGAACAGCGCACCCTTGATCAGCCCGTGGTTGACGATATGCACCAGCGAAGCCGACAACCCGCCGGCACTGGCCAGCGCGAACCCGGTCACGATGTAGCCCATCTGCGCGATGCTCGACCAGGCCAGCAATCGCTTGACGTCAGTCTGGAATATGGCGGCCACCGACGCCGCGATCATCGCGATCGCGGACAGCCCGAGCAGCACCTGGTTCAACGGCAGCTGGCCGAAGGCGTAGCCTGCGCCGAACACGGTGAACACGAACCGCATCAGGGCATATACCGCGACCTTGGTGCTGGTGGCGGCAATGAACGCGGTGACCGAAGAGGGGGCATAGGTATAGGCGTTGGGCAGCCAGATATGGGCCGGAAACAGTGCGGCCTTCAGGCTCAGACCGACCACGATGAACGCCAGCGCGGCCTGGGCGGTGCGCGTGTCGTAAACGGCCGGCAGGCGCTGGGCGAGATCGGCCATGTTCAGGGTGCCGGTCATCATGTAGGCGAGTCCGATGCCGATCAGCAGAAACGTGCCGCCGACCGTGCCCATGATCAGGTACTGGA
Source organism: Salinisphaera sp. LB1 (assembly GCF_003177035.1). Taxonomy (NCBI): domain Bacteria; kingdom Pseudomonadati; phylum Pseudomonadota; class Gammaproteobacteria; order Salinisphaerales; family Salinisphaeraceae; genus Salinisphaera; species Salinisphaera sp. LB1. Next base: position 2,654,656 of record NZ_CP029488.1, read on the forward strand.
ACGCCGACAGCAGTGCCCGTCGCCGGGCGCCCATGGCGATCAGCGCATAGGATGACAACGAGGAAATCTCAAGAAACACGAACAGGTTGAAAGCATCGCCCGTGACCGTGATGCCGATCAGCCCGGTCAGACAGGCGAGCAGCAACGCATAGACGAGATACAGGCGCTCGTGCTCGATCTCGCGGGCGAGGCTGGAACGGGCATAGACCGCGCTGGCCGCGGCCATGCCCGCTACCAGCAGCAGTACCACCGCATTGAAGGCATCGACCACCAGTTCGATCCCGAAGGGCGGCGCCCAGCCGCCGATGGCGTAATCGATCGGCCCGTCGGCGCGCACCCGTACGAACAGGGTGCAGGCCATCGCGAAGACCAGCCAGGTCACCACCAGATAGAGCATCCAGGCGGCGCCGGCGCGATGCGCGAGCACGACCACGGGCACCGCGAGCAGCGGCACGACCACGACCAGGATCGGCAGCTGGGAAAGAAGAGGGTCGATCATTGCGGCCGGCGTTCCTCGGGTTCGGCGCCGTCGTCGCGACCGGTCGGGGCGTGCGGTTCGGCGGCCCGGGCCGCGCGGGATCGCGCCGCTTCCTCGGCCTGTTCGATATCCTGGGTCGCAAAATCGGCGGCCAGGACATCGTCTTCCTCGATCGATCCGTAGGCCTCGTGGATGCGTACGATCAGCGCCAGCCCGAGCGCGGTGGTGGATACGCCCACCACGATCGCCGTAAGGATCAGCACCTGCGGCAGCGGGTGGGCATAGACCGCATGGTCGCCCTGGGGGCCGTCAAGGAGAATGGGGGCGGTGGCGCCGTGAATCTTGCCCATGCTGATGTACAGGATGAACACCGAGGTCTGGAACACATTGAGCCCGATCAGCTTTTTGACTAGGTTGTCGTGTGCGATCACGGTATAGAAGCCGATCATCATCAAGGCGATGACGACCCAGTAGTTGAACAACCCCGGCGCGGTGTCGGTGAAAAACGCGGTCATTCGTCGGACTCCCGTACCCGGCCACGCCCGGCGAATACATAGAAGATCGCGATCATGATGCTGGCGACGGTCAGCCCGACGCCGAATTCCACGATCAGCAACCCGTAATGCTGGCCGTGCACGGGATCGTGGGCGAGTTGATCGTAGTCCAGGAAGTTGCCACCGGCCAGCATCGTGGCCACCCCCGTGCCGCCGTAGATCAGTACGCCCAGGGACGCACCGATGCGCAGCGCGGTCGGCGGGATGGCAGCGCGTGCGGCCTCCACGCCGAAGATCAGGCCGTAAAGGATGATGGCGCTGGCGAAGATCACCCCCGCCTGGAATCCGCCGCCCGGGCTGTAGTCGCCGTGGAACTGTACGTAGAGCGCAAAGATCAGGATCGGCGGGATGATGAGCTGCGCGACCACCCGCAGCACGGTGTGCTCGCGCATGACTACGCCTTGTCCGAACGGGGGGCGCGCCGGCTGCGGCCGAGCAGGAGCAGCACGCCGAGGCCGGCGGTGAATACCACGGCGGTTTCGCCGAGGGTGTCGTAGCCGCGGTAGCTGCCCAGCACCGCCGTGACCGTGTTCGGCACGTCGACCTCCTGCTGTTCGGCCACCAGGTACTTATGCCGCAGCGGATGCGTCTGTACCGGGGTGTCGGCAGCGCCGAAGTGGGGCATGTCGAGACTGGCATAGACCAGCGTCGCACCGGTGGTGAGGGTTACCACCAGGCCGATGATCTGGCGTGAGGCCTTGACCGGCTTCTCGCGCGCCCGGGTCAGGCCGAAGGTGGCCAGAAACAGCACCGTGGTCACACCCGCGCCCACCGCCGCTTCGGTGAGCGCCACATCCGGCGCGTCGAGCAGCGTGAACAGGCTGGCCGACAGCAGGCTGTACAGCCCGGTCAGCATGGCCACCGGGAACAGATGCCGCATGGCCGCCAGCGCCAGGGCGACCGTCACCAGAAACACCAGCAGCCCGTAGTTGAGCAGGATCTCGGTGGTCATCCGGCATCTTCCCTGTCGCAATCCGACCGGACGCCGTCGTGGCGCGCGGCGCGGGCCAGGGCATGGGTCGCCGTCGGGCTGGTGATCAACAGGAAAAAGACGATCAGCACCAGCTTGGCGGTGGTCAGCCCGAGACCGGCCTGTACCATCAAGCCGGTCAATACCAGCAGCATGCCGCCGGTATCCGCGACCGAGGCGGCATGGATCCGGGTGAACAGATCGGGCATGCGCAGCATGCCGAAACCGCTGATCACGCAGGCCAGCGAACCGGCCACAATCAATACCCAGCTCGCGATATCGGCGATTCCGTTCAGCATGTCATCCCTTGCGCCGTTCGGGCGAACCGTTTACACATCGGATTGATCCGTCTTGTCGCCGGCCCAGCCGAGATCGCCGTACTGCATGAACTTGAGTACGGCCACGGTGCCGATGAAATTGATCAGGGCGTAGGTCAGTGCCAGATCGAGAAACTCTGGGCGCCCGGTGAAAAAGCCCAGTATCGCGATCAACAACACGGTCTTGGTACCGAACAGATTGATGGCCAGGATGCGGTCATAGACGGTCGGCCCGGCCAGCACACGTATCAATACCAGGAGCATGGTCACGGCCACGCCTGCAAGTCCCGCGATGAACATCAGTGTCGGGTAACGTCGGGTCGCGCCCGGCAGGCGCTGCAATCGTAAAGGGTATCGGCGCGGTCGGACACTAGTCTGGCCCGCCTTCCAAGCGGGCGACCCGACCGGCCATGGTGCCGGCCTCGATATCCGCGGCGCCCTCCCGGGTCAGGGTATGAACGATTGCCTCGCCGTTTTCCAGGCCCACGGTGACCGTGCCCGGCGTCAGCGTGATGGAATTGGCCAGGATCGCCTGGCCGAGTGGGGCCAGGGGGCGGGTGTTGATAACCACCGTCCGCGGCGAGATCGCACGGTGCCCGATCAGCAGACGCCCGGCGACATCCAGGTTGGAACGCAGGATCTGGAGCCCGAGCCAGGCCGCGTAGCCGGGCAGCCGCGGCAACAGTTCGAGCGGCACCGATTCGGCGTCGATCAGCCGCAATCGCCGGCAGAGGGCGACGGTGAAGACACAGGACGCCGCGCCGAGCGCCAGCGTGAGCGGCGCATAGTGCCCGGAAAGCAGGAGCCAGAGAATGACCAGGCCGGCAGCCAGGCCGAGCAGATGACGCACGGCTATCCCTCGATACGATAACGATAAAAGACGTTACAAAAGCCCATGCAGGGGGTCAATTCGTGTCCCGTGCAGCCTTTGCGGCCAGGGCCTTGCGGCGGCGATAGGCGACAAGCGCGATAATTGCGCTAACCACCACCAGTCCGGCCGAAATCATCAGCTGGGTACTGTCGATCAACTGCTCGGGCGAGAAACTTTTGCGCTTGAGCAGCTTGGGCAGGTTCACGGTGGCACCGAACGATACGAAGGTAACCATCGGCGGCAGCATGCCGAGCACGCTGCCAGCGGTGTACGACAGCCACGGCACCCGCAGCAGCCCGCATGCATAGTTGACCAGATCGAAGGGCAGGAACGACGCGCGCAGCACGAGCACGGTGGGAAACGCCTGTTCTACGAGCAGGCGCCGGAAAGCGGCGATCCGTGGGTTGCGGTCGGAATGCTCGTCCCCGTCGACATCCCGGCGGAAGAACCGGGCCAGCAGATAGGCGGTCTGCGCGGACGCGTTCTCGCCAAGCAGGCCGAAGATCAGCCCCGGAATGAAGCCGAACAGGCTTCCGCCGGCGATGGTCAGCCACATGGCGGGAAAGAAGGTCAAGGGCCGCAGCGCATAGATGAGGATGTAGACTACCGGCGCGATCGGATTGTTCACCACGTAGTCATAGATCAGCCGCATGATCTCGCGTACGGTCAGGCCCTGTTGCCAGACCCAGACGACAAGACCGACCAGCACGACCACCCAGATCAGACCCATGATCAGGCGGAGATGGCGGCGGCGCGTACGAGATGCACTCATGGCTTGTCGGCACTGGCGGTGATCAGACGAAAATACGGCGGCTGGCGTTCTCGACTCCGCGCCGCGCAGTCACGCACCGTCAGGCCTGCCTGCTCGAGCCAGGCTCGGATCTGGGCCGGGGTGAAGCCGAGATTGACGTGATCGTAGGCCGCCACTGTGGCCTCGTGTTCGTGTTGCGCGATGGTGGCGACCACCAGCCGCCCGCCGGGGCGCAGCACGCGGGCCCCTTCCGCGAGCGCTGTCGCGGGATGTGCACTATAGCTCAAGGCGTGCAGCATAAACACCTGATCGAATACGCCGTCTGCCCAGGGCAGGGCATGCATGTCGCCGATTTCGAAACCCACATTGGGCTGCTCGGCCAGCCGGTGGCGCGCGGCGTCGATTACGGCCGCACTCAGGTCGAGGCAGGTGAAGTGTCGCGCGCGGGAGCTGAGCAGTTCGGCCAGCACGCCGTCCCCGGAGCCGACATCCAGTACGTCGCCCAGGTCGAGTAGCTCGATCATCGAGCGGCTGACGGCCTCCCAGGTCCGGCCGGGTGAATACTGGCGTTCCATGCGGCCGGCGACCGATTCGGCCCAGCTGCCGCGGTTGGTGCGACGACGCACGATCTCGGTGGCGCGCTCGCGGTCCTGGGCCAGCTGCGCGTCGTCGATGCGCTCGGATAGCAGACCCCAGAGCGGGCGCAGATCGCGCGGCCAGCGTGTGGCATCGACGGTGTAACGATTGCCGCCGCCCAGGCCGCCGTCAACCACCAGGCCGGCCTCGCGCAGCCGGGCCAGATGGCTCGAAATCCGGCTCTGCGTAAGCTGCGTGACCGAGGTCAATTCGGCCACGCTCAGCGGCTCGTGTCCGAGCAGTAGCAACAAGCGCAGCCGGGTCGGCTCGGCGAGCAGCCGAAGAAGCTGGGAACTGTCGTTGAGATCGAGCATGGCGTGAATTCAGCGCACCGGTGGGACGCAGCGAGCATCCAATAAAAAGGCCGCTCCTGGTGAGCGGCCCCATCAGCACTCGAGCCGGCGGATCAGGTGCTGGACGATTCCGATCCGCTGCCGCTGCTGGAGCCGGTCGCGTCATTCGACGAACCGTTGGTACTCGGCGACGGGGCCTTCTTGGACGCGGGTGTAGAACGCTTCGTGGCCGAGGTCTTGCGGCTCGCGGACTTAGCGCGCGTCGCCTCCGATTGGGTGCTCGACGTGCTTTTTTTCGTGCCCGTGGTCTTGGCGCTGCTGCCGGCGCGCTTCGTGGTCTTCTTGGCACCGCTGCCGGACGTGCCCGTGCTGGCGCGCTTGGCGCTCGTCTTCTTGGGCGAACTCTTGCGGGTGGACGTCTTGGCGCTGGACGTCTTGCCCGAGGCGGTCTTGGACGACGACGATTTCGACGTGGACGACTTGGTCGTCCCCGACTTCGTCTTGCTGCCGGTCGCGGACGCGGCCTTGGTCTTGGATTGCGTGCCGCTGGTGGCGGCGCTGGCGCGCGCAGTCGTCGATTGGCGGGTCGAGGACGATGCGGCGCTCTTGCGGGTCTTGCCCTGGGGCGAACGGCTGCGTTTTCGGGCCGTGCTGCGGCCGGTCGTGGCGCTGCTGGCGCTCGCGCTGTCGGCGGCGGGTGCCGCTGCGTCAGGCGCGCTGTCGCCGGTGTTGTCAGCCGCCGAACGGACGTTGGCTTCGGCCGGGTCCAGCGTCTGATTCACTGTGTCCTGTATGGGCTGCGCGTGGCGGCTTGCCTCGGCGCGCGCTTTTTCGGCCGCACGCGCTGCTGCCTGCTGGGCGGCCTCGCTCATCTGCTCGGCCCGGGTGTCGGTGCCGCTCAGGTTCTCCCGAATCTGGGTCGAGACTTCGCGCCGCGTATTCTCCAGAATCGACAGGCTCTGACGTGCGTTCGACAGGATGCGATCCATCGTGTCCTGCAGCAACTGCACCTGGGCCATCGCGAGATCGCGCGGCGCGCCGCCGTGCTTGAGTGTCTGCAGGCTGGTCAGCGCCTGTTCGTAGTGCGTCCTGATCGCGGACAACTCGTGTTCGGCGAGCTGCTCGATACCGTCGTAGATCGCCTTGTTGGCCGACGTCAGCGCCCCGGTGTAGTTGCGTCGCAGCGAATCGATGTCGCTGCGGATCTGCGTGATTGGATTCTTCTTCGAACGCGCCATGATAAAAAACGCCCATAATCCAGCGGATGAAGCGCTAGATAATCATGCTCGCCGATGAGTGTCAAAAAGCGGCGGTCGCTCGCATGGCGCGCGCGATCGCAGCGGCGGTAAAACGCGTTACCAAAAGTGTGAATGCCGTTGTGGCGCGGTTGACAATACGCTAGCGTATTGAGCCAGGTTTTCACGACAAACCAGACCCCGGGCGGCGCCGCCCGGGGTCTTCATTCGTTTATTGGAGCGTGTAATCCATGTTGTATGAAGGATCCAAACTCACAGTCACAGTTGATGGCGGGATCGCCGTACTGTGTTTCGACGCCCGGGACGAGTCGGTCAACAAGTTCGACGAAGCCACGATGGCCGAACTCGGTGAGGCCGGCGAGGCCTTGGCGGGCGCCTCGAATATCAATGGATTGCTGGTGACGTCCGCGAAGCCGGCGTTCATTGTCGGCGCCGACATCATGGAGTTCGGCGCGCGTTTCCAGAAGCCCGAGGATGAGCTCAGGGCCGGCATGGCCGAATCGGTGTCGGTCTTCAATACGATCGAGGATCTGGATTTTCCGAGTGTGACCGCGATCAACGGCATGGCACTCGGCGGTGGCCTGGAAATGTGTCTGTCCACCGATTACCGCGTGATGGGCCAGTCGGCCCAGCTCGGTTTCCCGGAGACACGGCTCGGCATCTACCCCGGCTTCGGCGGCACGGTACGTGCGCCGCGATTGATCGGCGCCGACAACGCCATCGAATGGATCGCCGACGGCAAGAACCGCGATGCGAACAAGGCACTGGCGGTCGGCATGGTCGATGCCGTGGTCGCCGACGACGATCTGGAGGCCGCCGCGCGTGACCTGCTGGCCAAGGCGATCGAAGGCGAATTCGATTGGCAGGCCCGCCGGGCGGAAAAGACCGGCCCGTTGAAGCTTAACCAGACCGAAGCCGCGATGGTCTTCGAGACCTCGAAGGGCTATGTCATGGGCCAGACCCAGGGCCATTATCCGGCCCCGATCGAGGCGATCCAGCGCATGGCCCAGGCCGCGCACATGGGCCGCGACGAGGCGCTCAAGGTGGAAAGCGAAGGTTTCGTCAAGGTGGCCAAGAGTCCCGAGGCCGCGGCGCTGATCCAGCTTTTCCTCAACGATCAACTGATCAAGAAAAAAGGCAAGAAATACGCAAAAGTCGCCCACGAGGTAAAGCAGGCGGCCGTGCTCGGCGCCGGCATCATGGGCGGCGGTATTGCCTACCAGTCGGCCTATAAGGGTGTGGCCACCCTGATGAAGGACATCAAGGAAGACGCCATCGACCAGGGCCTGGAAGAAGCGGCCAAGCACTTCGCCAAGGGCGTGGAGCGCGGCAAGCTGGACAATCGCGAGATGGCCGAGGGCATGTCGCGAATCCGCCCGACGCTGTCCTACGCCGAGTTCGACCACGTCGATGCCGTGATCGAGGCCGTGGTCGAGAACCCGAAGGTCAAGAAGAGCGTGCTGGCCGAGACCGAGGAACGGGTTTCGGAGCAGACGATACTGGCGTCGAACACGTCGAGCATCTCGATCGACGAACTGGCCACGGCGTTGAAGCGGCCCGGGAATTTTCTCGGCATGCACTTCTTCAACCCGGTGCATCGCATGCCGCTGGTGGAGGTGATCCGCGGCAAGGCCACCTCCGAGGAGGCCGTGGCCACGGTGGTCGACTTCGCCCACAAGCTCGGCAAGACGCCGATCGTGGTCAATGACTGCCCGGGCTTTCTGGTCAACCGTATTCTGTTTCCCTACTTCTTCGGCTTCCAGCAGTTGATCGCCGACGGCGCGGATTTCGCCAAGATCGACAAGGTGATGGAGAAGTTCGGCTGGCCGATGGGCCCGGCCTATCTGTCCGACGTGGTCGGCATGGACACCTCGCAGCATGTCGAGGAAGTGCTGGCCGCCGGTTATCCGGATCGCATGAAGGCCGATGAGAAGTCGTCGCTGGACGTGATGGTCGAGAATAACCGCCTGGGCCAGAAGACCGGCTCCGGCTATTACAAGTATGAGAAAGATAAAAAAGGCAAGCCGAAACGCGCCAGCGATCCGCAAGCCTATGAGCTGATCGCCTCGGTCCAGCGCGACGACCAGGATTTCGAGGCCGACGAGATCATCGACCGCATGATGATCCCGATGATCATCGAGGCCGCCCGAGCGCTGGAAGAAGGCATCGCCGAGACACCGAACGAAGTCGACATGGGCCTGATCATGGGGCTCGGCTTCCCGCCGTTCCGTGGCGGCGCGCTCAAGTACGCCGACGCCCAGGGTCTGGCCACGGTGTGCGACAAGGCCGACCGGCACGCGCGGCTGGGCAAGCTCTACCAGCCGACCGAGCGCATGCGCGAAATGGCGGCAAACAACGAAACCTATTACCGGATGTCGTAGCGCGCTAGCCGCAGCCACGTCAGCCAATCCCTATCTGGAGAACATCATCATGCAAGCCAATGGCAGCAACGAAGTCGTGATCGTCGACGCGGTGCGCACTGCGATGGGCCGCTCGAAGGGCGGCATGTTTCGCGACACCCGCGCCGAAGAACTCTCGGCCGAACTGATGAAAGCGCTGGTCCGGCGCAACAATCTCGACCCGAACGAGATCGAGGACGTCATCTGGGGCTGCGTTCAGCAGACCAAGGAACAGGGCCTGAACATCGGCCGCAACGCCGCGCTGATGGCCGGTCTGCCGCACGCCGTCGCCGGCCAGACCGTGAACCGGTTGTGCGGCTCATCCATGCAGTCGATCCATACCGCGGTCGGCGCCATCGCGGCCGGTATCGATGGCGTCTACCTCTGCGGCGGCGTCGAGCACATGGGGCACGTGCCCATGGACTACAACGTGGATATCGCGCCGCAGCTGTCGAAGTATGTTGCCAAGCCAGCCGCCATGATGGGCCTGACCGCCGAGATGCTGGCCAACATCCACCAGATCGAGCGCAAGGCGCAGGACGAATTCGCGCTGCGAAGCCACCAGCGGGCGTATCGGGCCAACGTCGACGGCGAGTTCGCCGACGAGATCGTGCCCGTGCGCGGGGTGAACGAGAACGGCCATCTCAAGATGTGCGACGCCGATGAAGTCGTGCGGGCGGATGCCAATCTGGAGGCGCTGTCTTCACTGCGCCCGGCGTTCAATCCCCGCGGGGGCACGGTCACCGCCGGCAACTCCTCGGCGATCTCCGACGGCGCGGCGGCGGTGCTGGTCATGTCGGCTGCCAAGGCGAAGTCGCTCGGCATGACGCCGATGGCGCGAATCCGCGGCATGGCGGTGGCCGGTTGCGACCCGTCGGTGATGGGCCGCGGCCCGGTGCCCGCGACGCAGAAGGCGCTCAAGCGTGCGGGCGTAAGCCTCGCCGATATCGACTACATCGAGCTCAACGAAGCATTCGCCGCCCAGAGCCTGGCGGTCCTCAACGAACTGGGCATCGCCGATCGCCAGGACGTGATCAATGTCCGCGGCGGCGCGATTGCGCTCGGCCATCCACTGGGGACCTCCGGCGCGCGCATCACGGGGGCTTTGGCCCATGTGCTGGAGGACAAGGGCGGCACACTGGGCCTGGCGACCATGTGCATCGGCATGGGTCAGGGCATTGCGACCGTGATCGAGCGCGTCAGCTAGACATATCGACGCTCGCAGGAGGAAGCCGGCCTTCGGGCCGGCTTTTCGACCGCGCGAACGGCCACAGACCGTCGCGCCGGCCTATGCTTTGTTTCCGGGGTGCCAGGTCTTATAGTGATGGGCCATGGAGCGTTTGCGAACATATCGGGGCCGGCGTTGGCGCGGCATCGTGGGGCTGGCGGTTGTGTTGTCGGCCCTCGCTGTTGTGGCGGGCCTGCCATGCAATGCCGAGGCCAGCCAACCGGCGCTCGATCTGCCGGTGTCCATGCCCGCCAGTGCCAAGACGCTGGCCTCGACCCGTTCGAAAAAAACCTATCCGTTGATCGTGGGCCGAATCGTTCAGCTTGGCGGCATCCCCGGCAACATTTCCGCCGTGCGCACCGTCGACGGTACGGCCATGCGGCGGACGTTCGTCGTCCCCGGCGCGAGCTCGGCCAAGGCGCTGGCGGCCACGCTTGTGCAGCGACTGACCCAGGCCGGGTTCGAGCCGTTGTTTTCCTGCCACGGCGCGACCTGCGGGCCCCATTTTCAGAAGGTCTCTCCCGGTTATCGCGCCGCCCCCGCGCATTTCGACGGGCCGCTGGCCGGCCAGGTTTATCGTGCGCTGCGGCGGCCCAGTGCGAACGGCGATGAATACGTTGCCCTGCAGATCGCGCCGGACGACGCTGCGCTGGCGGTCCAGTTCGATGTGGCGCGCTCGCAACCGCGTGAAGTGGGGGCGATCTCGGTCGACGCGGCCGAAATGGCGCGCCAGCTCACGCAAACCGGCCATGTCGCGCTGCACGGTATATTTTTCGGCACCGACAGCGACCGTATCAAGCCGGAATCGCGCTCGATGGTCGATCAGATCGCCAAGCTGCTCAAGAACAAGCCCAAACTTCGACTGTTGGTGGTCGGCCATACCGACAACCGGGGCAGTTTCGCCTATAACCAGGCCCTGTCGGAACGCCGGGCGAAGGCCGTGGTCCAGGCCCTGGTCAAGCAGCACGGCATCGACCCGGCGCGGCTCAAACCCGTGGGCGTGAGTTATGCGGCGCCGAGCGCGAGCAACGCCACCGCGGCAGGTCGGGCCAAGAACCGTCGTGTCGAGCTCGTGCCCTGGTGACGCCGCGCGCCATGGTTCATATGCCGCCGGCCCTTGTTCGGGGTGTCAGTCCCGCTCATCGATAGCCCGCGTGCGGCGTTGTCGTGCCGGGCCCTAATGCAGCTTGAACACGATCGGGATGATCAGTTCCAGCCGATTGCGCTGCGCGGCGGCCGGCATCGGCGGCAATGGACGCGAGGCCGCCAGCATCCGGCGAGCGGCGGCATCCAGCGCCGGCGATCCGGAGGAGGCGGCAATCCGGCTTTCCAGCACCTTGCCATCGGCATCGATGGCGAGAAAGAGTTTGACCGTGCCCTGCGTATGGTTCTGTCTTGCCTGGTCCGGATAATGCTTATGCTGGCCCAGCCACGCGCGTAGCTTGGCGATGTAGGCATCGGTAGCCTGCTCGCGGTTGCCGTAGGCACCTTGGCGGCTGCCCCCGGCCGGCTGGGTGGCATCGCGCGCCGTGACTTGCTGCGCCGGTGCGGTATCCGAAAGCGTCTGTTGTGGTGTGACCGATAGCGCGGGCGCGATCGCGGGCGGCCCGGTAGCATCGCTCGGGCCGACATCGGATGCCTGTGAAGCCGGTGCCGCGGCTACTTCGGGCGCCTCCGATGTCGCTTCGGGCGGGCTCGGTTCCGCCGCGGCGACGGCCTCGCCCTGATCACTCGGCGCATTGCCGATGGCGGGCGTGACCGGGTTGGCGGCTTCGATCGGCGCGTTCGGTGCGGTAACGCTGTCGGCCGTCGGCGCAGATGATGCCGATGCGCTGGTCGTGCGGCCGGCTTCGCGGCTGTTGTCGTGCAGTTGCTCGATCGGCATGTCCTTGATGCTGGGCGGCGTGGTGTCCAACTTATCGAGCGACACCGTCACGCCGCGCGAGGTTTTCGACGAGGGTGTCGGTGGGGAGGGCGACCAGATCAGCAGTGCGATCACCAGCGTATGAAGCAGCGTCGCCCAGCCGATCGCGATCAGCCATTGCCGGCGGGAAATCCGCATTATCCGCGGGTTGATTGGGTCACGAGCCGCAGGCGATGGGCGCCGGCCGCCCGCAAGACGTGCATCATCTTCACGACTCGACTCGTGGCCAGGCCGGCGTCGGCGCGCAGGCGGATCGGCGTGTTCGGCCGCCGTTGCAGCCGTTGCCGGACCGCTTTTTCCAGCGCGTCCTCCTGAATCGGCTGATCGTTCAGGGCCACGCGACCGCCGGTTGCCAGCGAGATTTCGATGCCCTGTTGGTCCACGGGGGTCGGGCTGGTCGAGTGGGGCGGCTTGACGCCCAGCGGCGAGGGTGTGGCCAGTTGGCCGGCGAGCATGAAGAAAATCAGCAGCAGGAAAACCACATTGGTCAGCGGCAATACCGCATCGTCCAGGCGTGCGGCCATGGAGGTCGAGCGACGGGCGCGCTGAAAACGCATCAGGACGAGTGCCCGCCGGCCCGGGCCGTGGCGTCCATCAGTGAAATATGCTGGACGCCGGCCTGCGACAGCGCATCCAGCACATGCACGGTGTCCTGCAGTGTGACGCCGTCGGCCGATCGGACCAGCACGCGGCGGCCCGGGTGCCTGCGCCGCGCCGCTGTCACCCGGGCGATCAGCTTTTTCATCGGCATATAGTGGCCCGCGAAGCGGACGCCGTCCGTGCGCACCTCGACCAGCAGGGCACCTTCGATGCCGTGGGCATGCGCGCTTCCCGAGGCGGTATCCAGCGTGATCCGGTGCTCGTCGGTGAAGTTATAGGCGAGCATGAAGAATAGCAGCAGGATGAACACCACATCGATCAGCGGCGTCAGGCCGATGAGCCGCGCGCGGCGGCGTCGGCCGGCGCTGCTAAATGACGGGGCGGCGATAGACGAAGGGTTCATCGGTATCGATATCCGGTTCGGTATCGGGCTGCGACGGATCGAGTATGAAAATACGCGTGACGATGCTATCCATCTCCTGGGCCTGGCGATCAATAAGGCGTTCGAACCAGTTCACCGCAACCATGACCGGCATGGCCACCCCCAGACCGACGGCGGTGGTCAGCAGCGCCTGCCAGATGCCGCCGGAGAGCAGCGCCGGGTTGACCTGGTTGCCCGCGGCCTGGAGCGCCTGGAATGCCTCGATCATGCCGAGCACGGTGCCGAACAGGCCGAGCAGCGGCGAGAGCGATGCGATGACTTCGAGCGTGCGCAGATGCGAGCGGAGTTCCTCGAGGATATCGGCGCCGTATTGCATGATCTCTTCGCGTATCCGGGCTTCGGGCAGGCTTTGACGCGCCTTGAGCTCCAGCGTGCGCCGGGCCACCCGGGCCACCGGGCTGCGCGAGCGCCGCGTCGCGGCCAGCGCCGCGGGCGCATTGCCGGTTCGGTAGAGCGAGAGTGCCTCGCGTGCCGAGCGGAAGTCGCTGATCCCGGCGGTGCGGAACTGCATCAGCTTGGCCACGATGATCGTGATCGCGACGATCGATATCAGCGCCAGAAGAATCACGACCGGGCCGCCGACAAGCAGTTTGTCGTTGAGGTGGTTGAGCAGTTCGACTAGATTTTGCAGCACTTGTCTACTCCGTGGCGCCCGGGTCGGCTACTCGATGAACGGTACGCGACCGCGCTGCGACACAGAAATCAGGGAGAGGCAGTCGTCACGCTTTTGCGGCGGGCCCTTGCCGGTATCCACCGTGCACTGCAGCACATTGTTGAGCAGCAGTTGCCCGATCTTCTTACAGGCGAGCCCCGGGATGTCGAACACCTTGAGGCTGGTCTTGCCGGCCGGCATCGGCCCCAGTTGCACCGCAAGACGCTTGGCCACGATGCCGTTGTTGTCGAACATCACCACGTCCAGTTTGAACGAATCGAACGAGCGGTTGGTCAGGTTCTGGGTGACGAGATAGGCCCGGCATGCATTGTCGACCGTGGTCATCTTGTTGAGCTCGACATCCACTGCCTGCGAACTTGCCGGCCCCGCGCTGGATGTCTGAGCGGCCGATGGATTGCCGGTTGCGGCGCTCGATGCCGTGTTGGCGCTGCCAGCGCCGGACGTGTTGGCACTGGCGCTGGAATCCCCGCTTGCCTGGGCGGCCGAGGGATTACCGGCCATCGATTGGCCGTCATGCGTCTGGGCCAACGCCATGCCGGCAAAGCTTAGCGCGCCAACGCACAGCAGAATGCGTAATCGTTGCATGACAGAGCCCCCTGACGACCCCTGACTCTCGAGCCGGATCGCGTGCATCGCATGAATAACACGGTGAGTATCGCGATCGTCGACAGTCGCTGCAAGCCGTCAATCGACAGCCGCGGGCGCTGGCGTCAGACTCGACCGTTTACAAAACGTCGAGGACAACGGGTGACGGTTTTTTCATCGATGGTCGCAGCCGGCCACGAACAGGTCTGTTTCTTTCATGAGCCGGCGACCGGATTGCGCGCCATCATCGCGATCCATTCCACCGCGCTGGGGCCGGGGCTCGGCGGCGTGCGTATCCGCACCTACCACGATGAGGCCCAGGCTTTAACCGATGTGTTGCGTCTGTCCGAGGCCATGACCTACAAGGCGGCCTGCGCGGGATTGTCGTGTGGCGGCGCCAAGGCCGTGGTCATGGGCCCGTTTCCGGCCGATCGCGAAGCCGGTATGCATGCGCTGGCCGACTGCATCGAGCGCGTTGGCGGGCGTTATATCGCAACCGAAGACATGGGCATGAACGAGTCGGACATCGCCCGGCTTAACGATGTCACCCGGTTCGCGGTGGGCCGCGGCCTGGATGAGGGCGGTTCGGGGGATCCGTCGCCGCACACCGCCCAGGGCGTGATCAACGGCATGCGCTCGGCGCTGCGGGCTGCCGGCATGCCCGATGATTTCCACAGCCTGAAAGTTGCCGTGCAAGGTTGTGGCAATGTGGGCTTCGGCGTCATCGAGCGTCTGATCGCCCAGGGGGCCGAGGTGTGGGCCTCCGACGTCGACCAAGCGGCGATCGAACGCGCGCGTGGCGCCGGGGCGGCCATCATCGCAAACGACGCGATCATCACTGCGGACGTGGATGTGTTCGCGCCCTGTGGCATTGGCGCGGTGCTCAACGAACGGAGTATCCCGGCCATTCGGGCCCGCGTGATCGCTGGCGCGGCCAACAACCAGCTCGCCACCGACGCCGATGCGGCGCGGCTGGCGGAGCGCGGCATCGTGTACGCGCCGGATTTCGTCATCAATGCCGGTGGGTTGATCAACGTGGCCGACGAGATCGATCCCGCCGGCTATGACAGCCAGCGCGTCGCGGACCGCGTGGCCGGGATCGAGACGACGCTCGACGAGATCTTTGCCGAGGCCGAACGCAGCGGCCGGACCTCGGCCGAGGTCGCGCTTGCGCTTGCGCATGCCCGGATCGGCGCCGCGTGAATCCGTCCCGGCCGCCGACGATATCGATAAGCGGCCACTTGATTATGTACGACACTGAGGGTGTAGACAAACCCTTATTCCGCCTACCGAATTTAAAAACAATGCCTTGACGGTAGGTCGGATTAGCGCGCAGCGCGTAATCCGACGCTCAATCGGCGAGTTCCGAGGCTCGGCTGTCGGATTACGGTGCAAGCACCTAATCCGACCTACGTAACTGTCTGATATTGCGTTTATCACCGGCAGTTAATTTGTCTACACCCTCACTCAGTTGGCTGACTAAGCGAGTGCATTTTGTCCGCAAATGCACGCGAATGAGCGCAAATAAGAAGGAAGATCAAGGTGCTGTCGCTTCAGGTTCGCGAGCAATCGCAATGTCAGGACTTTGGCTGAACTTTGTACATAATCAAGAGCGGCCATGAAAAAGCCGCGCTCGTCGAGCGCGGCTTAAAAGTCCTGCATGGTTTGCCGAGGGTTAGGCGGCGTTGTCCCAGGCCGGCGCGAACGACGGATTGATCATTCGGCCGTCCTCGGAATGCAGCTTGCTGATCTCGCTCATTTCTTTCTCGGTGAGCTCGAAATCGAAGACCTCGAAGTTGGCGGCGACGTGCGCCGGGTTGGATGAGCGGGGCAGGGCGATCACGTTGTCCTGCTGAATCAGCCAGCGCAGCGCTACCTGGCCGGCATTCTTGCCGTATCGCTTGCCGATGCGTTCCAGCGTCGGGTCCTTGAATACCTCGCCGCGGGCCAACGGGCAGTAGGCAGTGAGTGAAATGTCGTGCTCGGACAAGGCATCCAGCACCGGCTTTTGATCAAGGTAGGGGTGATACTCGACCTGATTGGTGGCCAGTGGCTTGGCCGAGAGCTCGGCTGCCTCATGGATCTGGGCGCGGGTGAAGTTGCTGATGCCGATGTTGCGCACCAGGCCCTTGTCCTGCACTTCGTTGAGTGCGGCCAGCGTCTCCTTGAGCGAGACATCCGGGTTCGGCCAGTGCAGCAGCAGCAGGTCGAGATAATCGGTATCGAGCCGTTCAAGGCTTTCAGCGACCGACTTCTGCAGCTCGCCGTCGGTGTAACGGTCGGTCCAGACCTTGGTGGTCAGGAAGATGTCTTTGCGGGTGACGCCGGAATTCTTGATGCCGCGGCCCACGGCTTCCTCGTTCTTGTAGGCCTGGGCGGTATCGATGTGGCGATAACCCACCGCGAGTGCATGTTCAACCATCGCCTCGGCGTCCTTGGGCTCAAGCTCGAAGGTGCCGAAGCCGATCGCGGGAATCGTCGCGCCATTGGCCGTCACATTATGCATGCTCAATTCTGATGTGTTCGATTCAAATTCATAACCTCACGCTGTGGGGTGCCACCGCGATAATCAACCCGGGCATTGACTGCGTGCCGCCATGAAAAAAGCCCGCGGCGCATGCCGCGGGCCTGGCTGGCGGACCGCCGGGTGGCGGTATCAGGCCGCCTTGGCAAAGGCAAGGTCGGGGCTGTCCTCGTCTTCCAGATCGACTCGAACCGTATCGCCGGCGACAAATTCCCCGGACAGCATGCGCTTGGCCAGCGGGTTTTCGACCAGCGTCTGAATCGAACGCTTGAGCGGCCGGGCACCGTAGACCGGGTCGAAGCCGGCTTCGGCGAGCCGGTCGAGCGCGGCGTCGCTGATTTCCAGCGTGAGCTCGCGTTCGGCCATGCGCTGCTCCAGTTCGCGCATCTGGATGCGCGCGATCTGCCGAATCTCGGGTGCAGCCAGCGGATGGAATACCACCGATTCGTCGATACGGTTGATGAATTCCGGCCGGAAGTGCTGTGCGACCACCTCCATGACCGATTCCTTCATCGTGTCGTAGCTTGAATCGGCCAGTTCCTGAATCAGCTGGCTGCCGAGGTTGGACGTCATCACGATCACCGTGTTGCGGAAATCCACGGTCCGGCCCTGGCCGTCGGTGAGCCGGCCATCGTCCAGCACCTGCAACAGAATGTTGAATACGTCGTGATGGGCTTTTTCCACCTCGTCGAGCAGGATTACCGAATAGGGCTTGCGCCGCACCGCCTCGGTCAGATAACCGCCTTGCTCGTAGCCGACATAGCCGGGCGGGGCGCCGATGAGCCGCGCCACGGAGTGCTTTTCCATGAATTCCGACATGTCGATGCGCACCATGGCGTTGTCGGTATCAAACAGGAAATTCGCGATCGCCTTGCACAGCTCGGTCTTGCCGACACCCGTCGGGCCAAGGAACAGGAATGAGCCGATCGGTCGGTTCGGGTCCGACAGGCCGGATCGGGAGCGCCGGATCGCGTCCGACACCGCGGCCACGGCCTCGTCCTGGCCAATGACCCGCTCGTGCAGGGAATCCTCCATGCGCAGCAGCTTGTCGCGCTCGCCCTCGAGCATGCGCGACACCGGGATGCCGGTCCAGCGCGAGACGATTTCGGCGACTTCCTCGTCGGTCACATTGTTGCGCAGCAGCTTGTGGTCCGCCGGTTTCTCCTCGGCGGCCTGGGCTTCCTCGAGTTCGCGCTGCAGCTGCGGAATCTTGCCGTACTGCAGCTCGGCCATGCGCTCGTAGTCGCCGGCGCGTTGCGCGGCTTCCAGTTCACGCTTGACCTGGTCCAGTTCCTCGCGCTTGTTGGCGGCACCCGCCACGCTGGCTTTCTCGGCCTTCCAGATCTCCTCGAGATCCGAGTATTCGCGTTCCAGCTCGTCGATTTCATCATCGAGTTTTTCCAGCCGCGCCTTGGAGCCCTCGTCGGATTCCTTGGACAGGGCCTGCTTCTCGATCTTGAGCTGGATCAGGCGCCGGTCGAGCCGGTCGAGCTCTTCCGGCTTGGAGTCGATCTCGATACGGATCTTGGAGGCCGCCTCGTCGATCAGGTCGATCGCCTTGTCCGGCAGCTTGCGATCGGTGATGTAGCGCTGGGACAGCTTGGCCGCCGCGATGATCGCGCCATCGGTGATGTCCACGCCGTGATGCACCTCATAGCGCTCCTTCAGGCCGCGCAGGATGGCGATGGTGTCTTCCAGATCCGGCTCGTCGACCAGCACTTTCTGGAAACGGCGTTCCAGGGCTGCATCCTTTTCGATGTTCTCGCGATACTCGTTGAGCGTGGTCGCGCCGATGCAATGCAGTTCACCGCGCGCCAGCGCCGGCTTGAGCATGTTGCCGGCGTCCATGGCGCCCTCGGCCTTGCCGGCGCCGACCAGTGTATGGATCTCGTCGATGAACAGGATGATGCGGCCTTCCTGCTTGGCCAGATCGGCCAGCACGCCCTTGAGGCGGTCCTCGAATTCGCCGCGATACTTGGCGCCGGCGATCATGGCCGCAAGGTCGAGCACGAGCACGCGCTTGTCACGCAGTGACTCCGGCACCTCGCCGTTGACGATGCGCTGGGCCAGGCCTTCCACGATGGCCGTCTTGCCCACGCCCGGATCGCCGACCAGTGTTGGATTGTTCTTGGTGCGGCGCGACAGCACCTGGATCACGCGCCGGATTTCTTCGTCGCGGCCGATCACCGGATCGAGCTTGCCCTGTTCCGCCCGCTCGGTGAGATCGGTGGTGTACTTGTCGAGCGCGCCGCGTTGTTCCTCGGCGTTGGGATCGTCCACCTGCTCGCCGCCACGGATCTTGTCGATCTGGGCCGTGAGATTGTCACGGGTGGCACCGGCATTCTTGAGAATCTTGCCGGTTTCGGACTTGTCCTCGAGCATGGCGAGAATGGCCAGCTCGCTGGAGATAAACGAGTCGCCTCGCTTCTGCGCCAGCTTGTCCGACAGATTGAGCACGCGCATCAAGGCCTGGCCCGGATTGACCTCGCCCGTGGCCTCGCTGATCGTCGGCAGGTTGTCGAGGCTCTTGAGGACCTGATTGCGGATCTCGCGTACGTTGAGCCCCGCGCCGTCGAGCAATGGCCGAACCGTGCCCCCCTCGGCATCGAGCAGCGCCAGCAGCAGATGCTGGGGTTGTATTTCGTTATGGTCGCGCCCCACGGCCAGACTCTGGGCATCGGCCAGGGCCTGTTGGAGCTTGCTCGTGAGTTTGTCCATTCGCATGGTCGGCTTTCCTTTGTGAAGACGGGTGAGTGTGCCGCACTGCGTACGGCCATCGCTTTGAGGTTGTAATGAGGTCTGCCTTGAACATTTCAACCATTGTTTGATGGATTCCATTCCATCATGCGGCAGACCACGCCTGCGCTGATATACTCGCGCGTTTGCCGCGAACCGGCGTGATCTAAATCATCCCGAGGTCTGAATGTCGAACGCCTACACCGATGCGGATTTCATGCTGGGTGAGGAAGCCCGCCCGCTCCGGATCCTGTCCGAGTACATCGAGCCGCGTACCCGGCTGATGCAACTGGACGTGCATAACGGTCTGATCTTCTGGGGCTCGGCGCGGCTGCGTCCGCACGAGCGCGACCCGGTGGCCGATACCGTCGACTACTACGCCGAGGCGCGTGAACTGGCCCGCCGCATGATGCGCTGGACCATGGACGAGCACGCCAGCGGCGAGCACTACTATGTCTGCACCGGTGGCGGCCCGGGCATCATGGAAGCGGCCAATCGCGGCGCAGCGGATGTCAATCCGGAACTGTCGATGGGGCTCAACATCGAGCTGCCGCACGAGCAGGGCACCAACGCCTGGGTGCACGAGCGCCTGAACTTCAATTTCCACTACTTCTTCATGCGCAAGTTCTGGTTCATGAATCTTGCCAAGGCACTGATCATCTTCCCGGGTGGCTTCGGCACCATGGATGAGCTGTTCGAGATGCTGACCCTGATCCAGACCGGCAAACAGCCGCGAATCCCGGTCGTGCTTTACGGCCACGATTTCTGGAGGCGCCTGATCGATTTCGATGTGTTCCGCGAGCTCGGCTTGATTGCCGATGCGGATATGCGGCTGTTCTACCAGGCCAATAGCGTCCAGCATGCATACGATTTCCTGACCGACGCCCTCGCAGGGCAGATGCCGGAAGACGCCAAGAAGCAGGCCTGAGTCCACTCGAATTGCACCACCCGAACAGGCGATAGCCGGTGGTCGCGGACGGAGTTTCGTTCGAGGGGTTGGCAAGCGCCACAAGCCTGCTATCATACGCCGCTCGTTGCCAGGCAACAGACGGTTTCGTGGGGCCGTAGCTCAGTTGGGAGAGCGTCGCGTTCGCAATGCGAAGGTCGGCGGTTCGATTCCGCCCGGCTCCACCATATCGAAGGGGTCAGGCCACGCCTGATCCCTTTTTTTATTGCCCGTGATGCGGTGCCCGTTGCGCGATCAACGGGCCGGCGTCGGCAAATTTCCGGCCGGGCTCGCGCGCCGCGTTGAGGCTGGCCTGTAACGCCATGATTCGACTTGATTGTTGAGCGGTTGTTCGCGACTACAACCATGGTCGCAATGACAACGTTGTCGTCGCTAAAATAATTTTTCTCAATTGTTGAAAAATATTTCATCGGCATCGTTCATGGCTGACCGGCAAACCGACGATCTGGCGATTTATGTCGCTTGGTTGTCTTACATCGGCGGGTATACCCAGGCTGAAATCGCCGATCGACTGTCGTTGTCGCGCGCCAAGGTCCATCGCCTGATCGGCGAGGCCCATCAAGCCGGCTATGTTCACGTCTATATCGATCGCTCGCCCCAGCGCCTGGTCTCCTACGAGGATCGTATCGCCGAGTATTTCGGCCTGAGCCAGTGCCTGGTCGTGCCCGACGTGGAGGATCCCAATGATCGCCACGGCAACGTGGGGGCGCTTGGCTCGGCCGCAGCGCGTTACGTGCATGGGCGCATCGCGAGTGGCGAGGTGTCGTCGCTGGGCGTGTCATGGGGCCGTTCGCTGGCCGAGATGACGCGTCAACTGCCCCGAGAGGGGCTTCCCCACCTGGCCATCGTCTCGCTCATGGGCAGTCTGACCCAGCAGTCGGCGATCAATCCGTTCGATGTGGTCTATCGGTTGGCCGAGAAAACCGGCGGGCAGGGGTTTTTCCTGCCGGTGCCATTCATCGCCGACAGTATCGAGGACCGCAACGTGCTGATGGCCCAGCGCAGTGTCGCCGATGCCCTCGCCCGGGCCCGGGCAATCGATCTCGGCGTAGTCGGCATCGGTGCCATGGCCCTTGATCAGCCCATGTTCATGGAAGAGCGCGGTTTGCTCGGCGCGCGCCAGCTGGCGGAACTGATCGAGGCAGGTGCCGTGGGTGAACTGGTCGGGCATTTCCTGGACTGCAACGGGCGGCCCATTCCCATGGTGATCAACGAACGCACGATCGGCCTGTCCCTGGCCGAGCTGGCCGAGCGCGAAATCGTGGCGGTGACCGGGGGCGCCGACAAGGGCCCGGCGATCCACGCCGTGCTCAACAGCGGTGTCGTCGACCGTCTGATCCTGGACGAGCCCGCGGCAAAATCCTTGCTGAATGTTCGTTCTCGCGCTGCGTGATCGCCCTCGGGTGGTGCGAAGCGAACGCATAGGTTCGAAAACGAAAATGGACCCGGTTCCAAATGTTCGACTTTTCGCGAATGGGTAACGGCCTAACTGATCGTTATGATGCAGGGAATGAAACAATCTGCGACGGCATTCACGGGCCTTTTTGCCCTACCGTGCCAGGTCGTCATTTCAATACCGACCCGGTAAAGAGCGCCAGGTACGTGACGCAGCCGAGGGGATGATGGTTCGGGACGACATTGAGTCTGCAAGCCGCATTGACCAAGCAGCGCTATCGCGAGGCAGGGCTTGCCGTTGGCTTCGATTCGAGATGCGAATGGATTGATTCGAGTTTGACGGCTTATTAAGAACACATGAGCGACCAACTGGCTGGTTAGCTCGCCCTCCCGCGGGGAGTGCGTTGTGCCGGCAGTTATCGAAGGGGCGTGGAGAACTTCCGCGAATAGAGTAAAACTAGCCAATCAGGAGAACCACTGTGGGCAAGCTAAAAATACAAGAGCGCACCGCGCTCAACAGCCGCGTAAGTCGTTATACGACATTGCTGCTCGGGACCACCGCGCTTGTGTGCGCCGGTGCCGCCCAGGCGCAAACGAGTAACTCGAACGACGACATGTCGTCGCTGAGTTTTCCGGAGATGTTTCAGAAGCAGGTCGTGGAAGGCTCGCAAGTGCACGGACGCGTGGGCTTCTACGACTTTCGTCGCTGGCACGACACCAACCAGCCGTACCCGGGTCAAGCAAAGACCGGGGATAACTACAATACCGAGAACACCAACTTCGGTGCTCAGATCGGTATTACGACGGGTCGTCTGTACGGGTTTTCCGCGGGCGCCGAATTCGTCTATGAGCATGCGCTCTATGGCAACAATGCTGCCGGCACCAAGCTGAACTGCAACCTAGCCTGTTCCACGGTCGAGAATTTGACGCAGGGCTATCTGCAGTTCAATGCGTATGGGTTCCAGCTTCGTGGCGGTCGGCAGCTGATCAACACACCGTTGGCCGGTGCCGATCAGTTCACCTTCCTGCCGCGCGCCTTCCAGGGCGTGAGCGCGGTGTGGCGTCCGCTGGATACCATGAAGCGGATGTCGTTCACTGGCGGCGGTTCCGCCAAGACCGAAGGCAACAGCGGCCCACAAATCAACCAGTCCAGCGTAGCGCAGACCGCGACCTACGAGACCAATCAGTATCTGCCGTTCTTCGGTCTGGACGCCTCGGCCATGGATCAGCCCGAGTGGCAGGTTTTCGGTGCCAAGATCACGCGCTATGAGGGCCGCGGCAACAGCTCCAGCTTCGTGAAAAAGAATCGCTATTTCGATAACGTCAGCGGCTTCTGGTCACTGGGTACTTCCTATCGCAACGTGATGTCCAACGGCGGTCAGGTTGTCGGGCAGTACTACCACTATGACTTCCAGCAGACCGAGTCGGCCGACTACGGCGAAATCGGCTATATGGCGCCGACGATGGGCTCGGGGACCATGGCCTGGGCGCCGTATGTCCGTGCCCAGGCGATCGCGGCCTATAATGCGGACAAGAGCCGTATCCCGCAGGGTATCAACAGCCAGATCTACGGTCTGAAGCTGGGCGTGCAGAGCGGCATGGTCGGCTTCTCGGTCTTCGCCAATTTCTCGCCGGAGCACAATAACTCGTTCAACCACGGCCAGCTCCTGCATCCGTATACCGATCTGTCGGGTGTAATCTACACCGATACCATGAATGACGGTATCCAGGAGCAGGGCCCGGGCTGGGCCGCGGGTGCGCGCATCGATTTCACCCCGACCGACAACTTCTCGATGTATGCGCGCTATGTGCAATACGAAGCCAAGTATGGTCACTCGCATGACTTCTACTTCGGCGGCGGGAGCAATGGCCAGATCGGTGATGGCCGTAATGGCAACCCCGACTCGTTTACGGGTACCCAGTACCGGAACCAGAAGAGTCAGGGCATCGGCATCGGCATGACCTACGATCTGGGCGGCATCTCCAAGCAGCTCGCCGGCTTGAAGATTGGCGACAACCTGGGCATCACCAAGTTCGACCACGCGCCGAACTTCTACGACAACCGTATTCGCTTCTACTACAGCTTCTAGTCGCGTAACGGCCCAACGGCCCGGTCATCCCTCGGGATGGCCGGGCTTTTTTAATGGTGTGGATAGCCGGCAGCTCGGTTTGCCTGCGCCACAGAGCCCGGCGAAGCGGTTATACTTGCGCGTTGTATTGGTTAGCGAGAAAGAGAGAGACGATGGCCGCCGAATTCGTACCCGTGGATCCGTTCGACCTGGTGATATTCGGCGGTACGGGTGATCTGGCGCGGCGAAAACTGCTGCCGGCGCTTTATCACCGCGACCACGATGAGCAGTTCTCGGACGACAGTCGCATCATCGCGGTGTCCCGCCAGGAGATGAGCGACGAGGACTACGCGGCGTGGGTTCGCACGGTGCTCGAAGAGCATCTTCCGGATAATGAGATCGACGAGGATGTGTTCTCGCGTTTCCAGGATCGCCTCGCCCATGTGCGGCTCGACGTGGACGACGCGGCCGGCTGGACGGCATTCGCCGAGCGGTTCGACGACGATGGCCGTATCCGTACGTTCTATCTGGCCACCGCGCCCAGCCTGTTCGGCAAGATCGCCAATGGCGTGGCCGACGCCGGGCTGGTGGATGCAAGAGCCCGGATCGTGCTGGAAAAGCCGGTGGGCCACGATTACGAATCGGCGCGCGATATCAACAATGCGGTGGGCGCGCGGTTCGACGAATCGCAGATCTATCGTATCGATCATTATCTGGGGAAGGAAACGGTCCAGAACCTGATTGCCCTGCGTTTCGGCAACTCCTTGTTCGAGCCCGTGTGGGGCCGGCAGGCGGTGGACAACGTGCAGATCACCGTCGCCGAGAGCCTGGGCGTGGATGAGCGTTTCGAGTTCTACGAACAGACCGGCGCGCTGCGCGACATGGTGCAGAACCACATGCTGCAACTGCTGTGCCTGACGGCGATGGAGCCGCCGGCGAGCATGAATCACGACGATGTGCGCAACGAAAAGATCAAGGTGCTGCGCTCGCTCAAGCCCATTACGCCGCAGGATGTGCACAAGGTCACGGCGCGCGGGCAATACGCCGCCGGCATGATCGACGGCCAGGCGGTGCCGGCCTACGGTAGCGCGAACAACAAGGCCCAGGCGCCCGCGGACGAGGCCAGGGCCGAGACGTTCGTGGCGATCAAGGCCGAGATCGACAACTGGCGCTGGCAGGGCGTGCCCTTCTATCTGCGCACCGGCAAGCGCATGGCACGCAAGTCGTCGCAGATCGTGTTCGAGTTCAAGCCGGTGCCGCACTCGATCTTCGGTGATGAGCCCCTGCAGCCGAACCGGCTCGTGCTCCGTCTTCAGCCGGAAGAAGGGGTGGAGATGTCGATCATGACCAAGGAGCCGGGCCCGGGTGGTTTCCGCATGCGTAGCCTGCCGCTCAATCTGAGTTTCAGCCAGGCGTTCGAGGTGGCGTATCCCGACGCCTACGAGCGGCTGTTGATGGAGGTTCTGCGCGGCAACCCGGCATTGTTCATGCGCCGCGACGAGGTCGAGGCGGGATGGCAGTGGATCGACCGGATTCTGGAGAGCTGGCGTCTCGAACAGGTCGAGACCCAGGAATACATGGCCGGCAGCTGGGGCCCGACCGATGCCTTCGTCTTGCTCGATCGCGATGGCCGGCGGTGGCACGATAGCTGATCGTTGCCCATGGTCGACGGCGTCGCGCGGTATGGCGTCCCAGCCAAGCTTATATATGATTCTTGAGAGGGACCGTTCCCATGGCCGAATTGACACAGTATTCCAGCCGCACCGAAGCGGCGCGCGAGCTCTCGGCGTCGATCGCCGAGCGTTTGCGCGAAGCGATTGCCGAGCGCGGCGAGGCGAGTCTGGTGGTCTGTGGCGGCAGTTCGCCCAGGGAACTGTTCGAATTCCTGTCGGCTGAAAAACTGGCCTGGTCGCGGGTGACGATTGTTCCGTCTGACGAGCGCTGGATGCCGGTGGACGACCAACAGAGCAACGAACGGCTGGTTCGGCAGACGCTGTTGGTCGGGCCGGCGGCCGAGGCGCGGTTCGTGGGGCTGTATCGCCCGACCGATACGCCCGGCGAAGCGCTCGACGCGGTCGCGGCCGCCTTGACCGACGTGCCGCGGCCGCTCGATGTGGTATTGCTGGGCATGGGGGACGACGGGCACACGGCCTCGCTGTTCCCGCACGCGCCCGACATCCAGAGCTGCCTCGACTCGACTGCGCCATGCGTGGCACCAAGCGTTGGCCCACCGGCCCGATTGTCCCTGAGTCTGGCGTACCTGACCGATGCCCGCAGCATCGATCTTCTGATCTTCGGCGACGAGAAGCGCCACGTGTTCGAACGCGCCCAGGCGGCCGGCCCGATGGCCGAACTGCCCGTGCGCGGCGTCTTGCATCTCGAGCGCCCCGTGGCCCAGGCACACTGGGCTGAATGAATGAAACACCCGGCGGTATCGCCGGGTGTCCGTGAGCGGAGGCTGTCATGGCACTCAATCCCGTCATCCACGATGTCACCCAGCGCATCATCGAGCGCAGTCGTGACTCCCGTGCGGATTATCTCGCACGCATGAACGAAGCCGGGCGGCATGGCCCGCACCGCGGCACCATGTCGTGCTCGAATCTGGCCCACGGCTTTGCCGCCTGTGGCGCGCCGGACAAGGACGCGCTGGCCTCGGATGTCCGGCCCAATGTCGGCATCGTCTCGGCCTACAACGAGATGCTCTCGGCCCACCAGCCGTTCGTCGATTTTCCGGACATCATCAAGAAGGCGGCCTGGGACGCGGGCGGCGTGGCGCAGTTCGCCGGCGGTACGCCGGCCATGTGCGACGGCGTGACCCAGGGCCAGCCCGGCATGGAGCTCAGCCTGTTCTCGCGCGATGTCATCGCGTTGGCCACCGGCGTGGCCCTGACGCACAACATGTTCGACGCCGCCATCTGCCTCGGTGTCTGCGACAAGATCGTGCCCGGGCTGCTGATCGGCAGCCTGGCCTTCGGTCATCTGCCGGTGATCTTCGCGCCGGCCGGACCCATGACTTCGGGGATGTCGAATCCGGTCAAGGCGAAGGTTCGCGAGCGTTTCGCCCAGGGCGAGATCGGCCGCGACGAGCTGCTCAAGGCCGAATCCATGGCCTATCACTCGCCGGGCACCTGCACCTTCTACGGCACGGCCAATTCGAACCAGCTCATGATGGAGTTCATGGGCCTGCATCTGGCCGGAACGTCTTTCATCAACCCCGGCACGCCGCTACGCCATGCGCTCACCGAGGCGGCCGCCCGACGGGCTGTGGAGATGGCCTCCGTGCCCGACGACGGCCAGGCCCGGCGGATGTGCGACATCGTGGACGAAAAATCCCTGGTCAATGGCCTGGTCGGATTGCTGTCCTCGGGCGGATCGACCAACCACACCATGCACTATGTGGCGGTGGCGCGTGCGGCCGGCATCAAGATCAACTGGGACGATTTCTCGGAGCTGTCATCGGCGGTGCCGCTGCTAGCCCGCGTTTACCCGAATGGGGTCGCGGACGTCAACCATATGCGGGCCGCGGGCGGCATTCAGTTGATGATCCGCAGTCTGCTCGATGCCGGCCTGCTGCATGACGACGTCATGACGGTTGAGGGCTACGGCCTGCACAACTACACGCGTGAACCGTTCCTCGACAATGGCGAGCTCGCCTGGCGCGAGGGCGCGATGACCAGCCACGACGAAGACGTCATGCGCACGGTGGACACCCCGTTTGCGGCGACCGGGGGCATCAACGTACTCAATGGCAACCTGGGCCGCGCCATCATCAAGACCTCGGCGGTGGACAAGAAATATCGCCGTATCGAGGCGCCGGCACAGGTGTTTTCGACCCAGCAGGCGGTGCTCGACGCGTTCAAGGCCAATGAACTGAACAAGGACGTGGTGGTGGTGGTGCCGTACCAAGGCCCGCGTGCCAACGGCATGCCTGAACTGCACAAGCTGACGCCGAGTCTGTCGGTGCTGCTGCAGCGCGGTTATCAGGTCGCCCTGGTTACCGATGGGCGCATGTCGGGCGCCTCCGGCAAGGTGCCGGCCGCGATTCAGGTCACCCCAGAAGCGAAGCTCGGCGGGGCCATCGGCCGGATCCGGGACGGCGACATGGTGGTCGTGGACAGCGAGACGGGCGAGCTTTCGGTGCAGGTCGATCAGGCAGAGCTCGACGCCCGCGAGCCGGTCTCCTTCGCCGATCCGCCGCCGACCGAATACGGTTTCGGTCGCGAGCTGTTTGCGTTGTTTCGCCACAACGCCGCGCCGGCCGAAGAAGGCGCCGGCCCGGTGCTCCATGACTGAACGCGATCCGTCGAGAATCAAGAGGTAACCATGGCCGATACACTCGCCATCATGAAAATGTCGCCGGTGATCCCGGTGGTGACCATCCACTCGGTCGACGATGCCGTCGCCATGGCGCGCGACATGTACGACGGGGGGCTGAAGACGATCGAGATCACGCAGCGCACCCAGGTCGCACTCGAGGCCGTGCGTGCGATCGCCCAGGCCGTGCCCGATCTATGCCTCGGCGTAGGTACGGTGTGGACCGCGGCACAGGCGCACGAAGCGCTGGATGCCGGTGCCCAGTTCATCGTTTCGCCGGGCATTGCGGACGAGGTCGGCGCGGTCTGCCGCGACGCGGATCTGCCCTATCTGCCGGGGGCGCAGACGGTCAGCGAGGTTGCCCATCTGGTGCGTCAGGGCTGGCAGCAGATCAAGCTGTTTCCGGCCTCCGTGATCGGCGGACCTTCTGCAATCAAGGCGTATGCGGCCGTGTTCCCGGATGTCCGCTTCTGCCCGACGGGCGGCATCACCGAGCAGAGCGCACCGGATTATCTCAAGCTGCCCAGTATTCCCTGCGTTGGCGGCAGTTGGCTCGCCACGCCGGCGACCGGGGATGAGCCCGCAGGTCAGTCGCCAACCCGTGCAGCCGCGGAGCGTGCCGCACGGCTCGGACGCTGACGGCCGTGGCGGGCCGCCTCGACGCGGCACCGCCCGCCAACGCATGGCATGGCAGGTAAGAAAAAAAGCCGGGCTCGAGCCCGGCTTTTTCTTACTGGCGGGTGGGCGCGCCTAGGCGATTCGCTCGTCGCTGTCGCAGTCGAAGAATACGGCACGCGCGGTATCGAACGACAGGGCCATATTCGCGCCGGCATCGGGTGCCGCCGACGGCGTGCAGCGCGCGGTGACTTCGATGTCGTTGATATGGGTGAGCAGATAGGTATCCGGGCCGGTCGGTTCCACGATCTCGATCGGGCAGGTCAGCGCATTCTCGTCGCTGGGCTCGGCCGGTGCCAGATGCTCCGGTCGCATGCCCATGATGACCTTCGACTGCCCGTGCGCCGCAAGCCGGCTCGCGGTCGCCTCCGGCAGCGTGAGGTCAATGCTCGCCTGTCCCGAGGTTAATCGGATCGTGCCGTGTTCCCCGCCCGAGAACTCGCTCGCGATGAAGTTCATCGCCGGCGAACCGATGAAACCGGCGACATAGCGATTGGCCGGATTGTCGTAGATCTCGTGCGGTGTGCCGAGTTGCTGCACGCGGCCTTCGTTCATCACCGCGATCCGGTCGCCCAGTGTCATGGCCTCGATCTGATCGTGCGTCACGTAGACCATGGCGGTCTTCAGGCGCTGATGGAGTTGCTTGAGCTCGGTACGCATCTCCACGCGCAACTTGGCGTCGAGGTTGGACAGCGGCTCGTCGAACAGGAACAGCGCCGGGTCACGGGCCAGGGCGCGGCCGATCGCCACACGCTGGCGCTGCCCACCGGATAGCTGCGCCGGCTTGCGGTCGAGCAGGTTCTCGATCTGCAGCATCTTGGCCACGCGTTCGACCGTCTTCCCCCGCTCGGTCTTGTCGACGCCGCGCATTTTCAGGCCGAACTCGATGTTTTTGCGCACGTTCATGTTCGGATAAAGCGCATAGAACTGGAACACCATGGCGATGTCGCGCTCGCGCGGGCTGCGATCGTTGACCGGCGTACCGTCCAGCGTGATCGTACCGGAGCTGATGGTCTCCAGGCCGGCGATCATGTTCAGCAACGTGGATTTGCCGCAGCCGGACGGGCCGACCAGGATCAGGAATTCGCCCTCAGCCATGGCGATGTTGATGTCTTCGAGGACACGGGTTTCGCCAAAGGTCTTGGATACGTTATCGATTTTCAGTACGGCCATGTAATTCGCTTCTCGTTATGGCGTTGGTTCGCGGGATGCACGCGGTCGCCCATGCGGCCGCGGGCTGGCCCGCCCCCGGTTTGAATTGGCGTCAGCCTTTCACTGCGCCCGCAGTCAGCCCGCGCATGAAGTAGCGTCCGGCCACCACGTACACGATAAGCGTGGGCAGGGCGGTGATAATCGCGCCGGCCATGTCCACGTTGTAGCGCTTGACCCCGGTCGACGAGGTGTTGACCAGGTTGTTGAGCGCCACCGTGATCGGATGCTCGCTGCCCGAGGTGAACACCACGCCGAACAGGAAGTCGTTCCAGATCTGGGTGAACTGCCAGATGACGCACACCATCAGAATGGGCGTCGAAATTGGCAGGATCACGTAGAAGAATGTCGACACGAAGCCGGCGCCGTCGATGCGCGCCGCCTTCACCAGCTCGTCCGGAATGGTGACGTAGTAATTGCGACAGAACAGGGTCGTGAACGCGATACCGTAGACGGTATGCACCAGCGCCAGGCCGGTCAGGGAATTCGCCAGCCCGATCTTGCCGAGTACGCCGGCCATCGGCAGCAGGAACATCTGGAAAGGCACGAAGGTGCCGCCCAGAAGCAGGCCGAAGACCAGTTCGGAGCCCTTGAAGCGCCACTTGGTCAGCACATAGCCGTTGATAGCGCCAAACAGGGTCGACAACGCCACGGCCGGGATCGTAAAGCGTACGGAGTTCCAGAAGTAGCCGTGCAGCCCGGAGCAGTCGGCGCCAGTACAGGCTTTGGACCAGGCGGCCGTCCAGCCTTCGGTCGAGAACGGCGATGGCAGCGCGAACAGATTACCGTGGCTGATCTGCGGCAGCGTCTTGAACGACGTTGTCAGCATTACGTACAGCGGCATCAGAAAATAGAGAGCCGCGAAAATCAGCACGGCGTAGACCAGCGCGCGGGCGATTGGTCCGCCACGCTGAATGCCGTCTTCAGTGGGTCCGGCCATCACGGCGCTCCTTCAGTTCGGCAATGAGCATGGGCAGCATGGCGAGCGCGACGGCGGCCATCATGAGCGTTGCGGCGGCCGCACCCAGGCCGATCTGGCCCCGATTGAAGCCGAAGTTGTACATGAAAATGGCGGGCAGCCAGGTCGAGTAGCCGGGGCCACCACCGGTCAGGGCGATGACCAGGTCAAAGCTCTTGATGGCGAGGCTGACCAGCAGAATGATCGCCGAGAAGAACACCGGTCGCAGACTCGGGATGATGATCGAGAAATACACGCGCGGAAGACTGGCGCCATCGATCTGGGCTGCCTTGATGATGGAACTGTCGATACCGCGCAGGCCGGCCAGGAACAGGGCGGTGACGAAGCCCGACGCCTGCCAGACCGCGGCGATCACCACGGTATAGATCGCCATGTTCGGATTGACCAGCCAGTCGAATGAAAACCCCGTCCAGCCCAGTGACTGTACGACATGCTCCAGACCGAGACTGGGATTGAGCAGCCATTTCCAGACGACACCGGTCACGATCAGCGACAGGGCCAGCGGGTAGAGATAGATCGTGCGCAACCAGCCTTCGGCGCGGATCTTCTGATCGAGCATGATGGCCAGAAACAGGCCGATAGCCAGACAGATCGCGACATAGAGAATGCCGAAGATCGCCAGATTGATCACCGATACCCACCAGATATCGAGCTGAAACAGCACCTTGTACTCGCGCAGGCCAGCGAAGTTGTTGGTGGGGAGAAGGCTCGAGTTGGTCAGCGACAGCCAGATCGTCCAGGCGATGAAGCCATAGATGAAGATCAGCGAAGCAAGACCGCTGGGTACCAGCGAAAACTTGGGCAGCCAGCGATCGAGCCGGCGTCGCCACGGCGTGGCCGCGGCCTGGGCGGCCCGGGGCGATGATTCAGCCATGTAGGATTATCCGTTGTGCTTGTCGGCGCATCAGAGAAAAGCCGGCGCCTAGGCGCCGGCTTGAAGGAAGGCGGATGATGCCACCCGCTACATCTGGGACATCATCTTGGCCTGCTTGGCCTGGCTCGCCATGGCCTTGGCGGCCGCTTCCGGCGTCATGCTCTTGTCGTTGTAGAACTTGGCGATGACATCGAAGATGGCACCCTTGACTGCGCCATTCTCGGCCATGTCCTGCGAGAAGCTCGGCACAAGCGCATTGTTCTTCTCGGCGGCGGTGAAGTCCTTCTGGGACTGCTTCGCACAGGCATCGAAGCCCTTGAGCGAGACGCCCTCACGCACCGGGATCGAGCCCTTAGCCATGTTGAACTTGCGCTGGAACTTCGGCGACAACGCCGTGCGCGCGAACGCGTACTGGGCATTCTTGTCCGAATGCGAACTCTTGAACATCTCGAACGAGTCGGTGTTGTAAACGAAGCCGTTGTGTTCGCCCGGGAACGCCATGCAGGCGATTTCCTTGCCCGGCGTGGCGTTGTCGTTGGTGATTTCGCCCTTGGCCCAGTCGCCCATGATCTGCATCGCGGCCTTGCCCTGGACCACTTCGCCGGTGTCATGGTTCCACGACAGGCCCTGACCGTTCTGATCCTCGTACTGCTCGATCGTGCGCAGACGTTTGAAGACCTTGGCCATGGTGTCGCCGGACAGCGCACTCGGGTCGAGGTCGACGAAAGCCTTGCGATAGAAGTCGGCGCCGCCGGTGGCGATCGCGATGGCATCGAACTCGGTCGCCACCTGCCAGGTGTCGCCGCCGCCGGCGATCGGGGTGATACCGGCCGATTTCAGCTTCTTGAGCGCGGCCACCAGCGAATCCCAGTCGGTCGGCATCTGGGCGCCGGCCTTTTGCATCACCGACTTGTTGATCCACAGCCAGTTGATGCGATGCAGGTTGAACGGCACGGCCACATAGTGACCGTTGCACTGCATGCCCTTGGCCACGGGGCCGGGCAGGATCTTGGACCAGTTCTGCTGCTTGGCGACCTTGTCGATGTTCATCGTCAGGCCGGTGGTGCACCACTGCTGAATTTCCGGGCCCTTGATCTGGGCCGCGCCCGGCAGGTTGTTCGACTGGATGCGCGACTTGAGCACCGTGCGGGCGTTGGAGCCGCCGCCGCCGGAGACGGCGTCGTTGATCATCTTGTAGCCCTTGTCTGCCATCATCTGCTGCAGCACGTTCATGGACTTGGCCTCGGAGCCCGATGTCCACCAGTTCAGCACGCTGACGCTGCCCTTGCTGGGTGCGGCCAGGGCCACACCACCGACCGTCATGGCGGCGACCGACAGGCCGATGGTGACGCTCTTGCGCAAAATACTCTGGTTCCTCATGGGCTCCTCCCTGATACCGTATCCGGCCCGTCGGGCCACGGCGTATTCGTTTAGTTACGATTGCCTCGTGCGCCACAGCGGGCGCATTTGTTCAAGCATCGAGCAAACGTTCGGGGATCACAACGGAACGAAGGTCTAATAGACCATTCTGGGACCGTGCCCACAATCAAACGAAGCCGAGCTAACTTGTTGTTGCCAAAGCTTGTACTCGGGGGTGGGCTACAGGTCGTCGAGGGCGGCTAACGCGCCTTCCAGCGCCGGATATTTGGCCGTCACGATGTAGCAGGGGACGTCGGCGAGATACTCGGACAGCCGCCCGTGCGCTTCGAATCGCTCGCGGAAACGGCTTTGCGCCAGAAACGGCTGCAGCCGCGGCGCGATGCCACCGCCGATATAGGCCCCGCCGCGCGCGCCCAGGGTGAGCACCAGGTTTCCGGTGGCCGTGCCCAGCATGGCGCAGAAGTCGTCGAGCACCTTCATGCAGATGGCACATTCCCCGGCAAGGCCGCGCTCGGTGATGTCCGACGGCTCCAGCGCCTCGGCGTCCACGCCTTCGAGCTCGCAGTTGGCTCGATACAGGTTGACCAGCCCCGGCCCCGACAGCACGCGCTCGGCCGACACATGATCGAACTGCCGGGTGAGAATGCCCAGTAACTCGACTTCACGTGCATCCGCGGGGGCGAGCGTGACATGGCCGCCCTCGCTGTCGAGAGCACGCCAGCGGCCGCCGAAGTGGAAAACGCCCGACACGCCCAGCCCCGTACCCGGGCCGATCACCGCGCGCGGCGCATTCGGTGCCCCCCGGCCATGTGGGGTCACCGGCACCAGCCACTCGCGATCCAGTCGCGGGATCGACAGCGCGAGTGCGGTGAAGTCGTTGACGACGTGAAAATCCTTGACCCCGAGCTGGCGACTCAGGTCCCGGATCGAGAACGACCACGGCGAGTTCGTGAACGCGACATGGTCTTCGTAGACGGCGGTCGCGACGGCCACCGCGGCCGCGCGAATGCTGCCGACATTGTGATTCGACAGGTAATGCCGGGTGGCCTCGGCCAGGCCGGCAAAATCCTCGCAGCGCAGCGTCTCCTGACCCTGTAGCGCGCCGTAGTCGTCGGCCAGCGCGAAGCGCGCATTGGTGCCGCCCACATCGGCGACAAGCCGCCACGAGCTGTCCGGATCACCGGCAAGACCAACACGGGGTTTATCGAACATGGGCGCGACTCGACTGGGATGCGAAACGCCGCATATGAAGCCATAGCTTCGGAGCGAAGGCCAGTGCGGCCCGCTCAGGCGTTGCCGCGTGATTGCCGCACGAACCGCCGACGAGCGCGCCATGCGGGCTTGTTTCGCATTGTCTGCACAGCTTGTTCCCGCTGTCCCGCTCGACATTAGTTATAGCGTGCCGGGCGCGAGAGCGCGCGGTTGCGGGATTTTCAGGAACAGAAGAATTTCGTTGACAGCGACGTGCTTAACGGCACCCCGCGTCGCTGCGTCAGGTCAGGCTGGCCGGGGCTCGGCCGTGGCGCTGCGCGCCGCGGCCTCGAGCGCCACGATCGCTTCGTCCTCGGCGCGCGAGGCGAGATAGCACAGCCCGAGGGTCTGGGACACGCGTTGCTCGCGGCGCACGCGCGAGTATTGCAGGACGCCGGGGTAGAGCTGGCCGATGCGACCGGGCAGCAGGGCCAGGCCGACGCCGCCGCGCACCAGCGACGACAGAGAAAAGATGTCGTTGGCGCGCAGCGCGACCTTCGGCGTTACCCCGGCCTGGTCGAACATGCGGTAGGCATCGCGGCCGGAAGAGAATTCCTGCGACAGCATCACGAACGACCGATCCGCCCAGTCGCGCAGATCCACCGGGGTCCGTGAAGGCGCGTCATTCTTCCGGCTGGCCAGATACATTTCGTCCTCGAACAGCGCGATGACGCGCCGGCTGCGCGAGCTGTCCATATCGTGTACGCACATCACCGCGGCATCGACCTCGCCGGCGGCGAGCTTGTCCTCGAGATCGGTATTCGAGCCCAGCACCAGCTCGATGTTGCAACCCGGCAGCGAGGTCTGGATGGCGGTGATGATGCGGGGCACCACCTCGATGGTCAGCGAATACAGCGAGCCGATCCGGAAGGTCCGGGGCGAGATGCCCGCGGCCTGGCGCGTGGCGTCCACGCTGCGCTGGATGCCGTCGATGATGTCGGCGGCGTGGGACTCCAGCACGGTGGCCGAGGCCAGCGGTTCCAGCGCCCGGCCGCGATGGGCGAACAACGGCGCGCCGACCGCGGTCTCCAGCGAATGAATCGCCTTGTGTACCGACACACTCGACAGCCCCAGGGCCTCGGCAGCCCGGGCGAGATTGCGTTCGCGCATGAAGACTAGAAAGATCTCCAGCTTGCGCAGGGTGATTTCGTCGCTGCCGCTCAAATGATGGCTCCTCCAGACCCGGGGCGGTGACCGCGGCATGCACGGCGACCGGCGCTGGGCTTTGCCCGACGTTAACGAAGCTAACGCGAGCTTGATTGATCCTCCGGTGGGCCGATTCTATCGTCGGCCATCCCGGCTCAGGCGATGCGGTGGCATGATTCAAGACAACGATACACGCAACTGGAACACGCGCGGTGAGGACAAGGCCGAGCGCCTGGCGGCGGCCGCCGGCCACCTCGAGGGCAAGCTGGCCCGGCGCGAGGCCATCGCCGATATTCTCTACGCCTGCATCCGCTCGGGCGACCGCGTCATCGCGGAAGGCAACAACCAGAAACAGGCCGATTTCCTGTCGCGTGCGTTGGCCGAGCTCGACCCGGCGCGCGTGAACAACCTGCACATGATCCAGCCGAGCGTGGGCCGGCCCGAGCATCTGGCGGTGTTTGAAAAGGGCATCGCGAAAAAACTGGATTTCGCCTTCTCCGGCACCCAGAGCCACCGCATCGGCGCGCTCATGATGGACGGTACGATCGAGGTCGGCGCCATCCATACCTACATCGAGCTGTACGCCCGGCTGTTCGTCGATCTCACGCCGCGCGTCGTGCTCACCGCGGCGTTCAAGGCCGACCGCGAGGGCAATCTCTATACCGGCCCGTCGACCGAGGACACGCCCGCGCTGGTCGAGGCCGCGGCGTTTTCCGACGGCATCGTGATCGCCCAGGCCAACGAGATCGTCGACGACGTATCGGATCTCGACCGGGTGGATATCCCGGGGTCCTGGGTCGATATCGTGGTCGAGGCGGACCGGCCGTTCTACATCGAGCCGCTGTTCACGCGCGACCCGCGCAACATCACGCCGGTGCAGATCTTCATGGCGATGATGGCCATCAAGGGGATCTATGCCGAACACGGCGTGACCTCGCTCAATCACGGCATCGGCTTCAATACCGCGGCCATCGAGCTGCTGCTGCCCACCTTCGGCGAAAAGCTCGGCCTGCGCGGGCGCATTGCGAAGAACTGGGTGCTGAACCCGCATCCGACGCTCATTCCGGCGATCGAATCGGGCTGGGTCGAGTCCGTGCACTGCTTTGGCACCGAACTCGGCATGGAGCGCTATGTCGCGGCCAGGCCCGACGTGTTCTTCACCGGCGCCGATGGCTCGCTGCGATCCAACCGTGCGTTCTGTCAGCTCGCCGGCCAGTACGCGGCCGACATGTTCATCGGCGCCACGCTGCAGATCGACCCCGACGGCAATTCCTCGACCGTGACCGAGTCGCGCGTGTCCGGCTTCGGCGGGGCGCCGAATCTGGGCAGCGATGCCCGCGGGCGGCGACATGCCACACCGGCCTGGGCCCATCTCGCGGGGCCGGACGACAAGCTCGGCCGCGGGCGCAAGCTGGTGGTGCAGATGGTCGAGACCTTCCAGGCCGGCCTGAAACCGACGTTCGTCGACCAGCTCGACGCGGTGAAAGTCGCCGAGAAAGCCCATCTGGCGGTGGCCCCGGTCATGGTCTACGGCGACGACACCACCCATTTGCTCACCGAAGAAGGGCTGGCGTATCTGTACAAGGCCGAATCGTTGGCAGAGCGGCGTGCGATGATCGCGGCCGTCGCCGGGGTCACGCCGCTGGGGCGGTCGGCCGATCCGCGGATCAGCGCGCGGCTGCGCCAGCAGGACAAGATCCGCCTGCCCGAGGATCTGGGCGTGGCGCGCGCCGAGGCCACGCGATCGCAGCTCGCCGCCTCCAGCATTGCCGACATGGTCGACTGGTCGGGCGGGCTTTACGATCCACCACCGCGCTTCCGGAGCTGGTGATGCGGCGTCTGGATTTCGATGCCGCCGGCGCTGCCGGGCCGCGCTCACCGGCACTGGATCTGGCCGGCATGGCCGTGGCTGCGCTGCGCGACGAACTCGACCTCACGCCCAAACCGGGGCTGGTGGACCGGACGACGACCGGCGCGCATCGCGATATGGATCACGCCTTGATGACGGCCTCGGCGCTGGCACTGGAACCGGGCTTCGCCGCGATCGCGACCGCTGCTGCCGGGGAGGCCGATGCGGCGGCCCTGCGCGCGGCGCTGGGCGTGGCCGGCCGAGAGGCCGAGGCCGCGATGATGCAGGCTACCCACGGCGTGAACACGCAT
The DNA here is from genome assembly GCF_003177035.1 of Salinisphaera sp. LB1. Taxonomy (NCBI): domain Bacteria; kingdom Pseudomonadati; phylum Pseudomonadota; class Gammaproteobacteria; order Salinisphaerales; family Salinisphaeraceae; genus Salinisphaera; species Salinisphaera sp. LB1. Next base: position 2,692,312 of record NZ_CP029488.1, read on the forward strand.
CGCGGCGCGATCTGGGCGCTCGGCCTGATCGTGGCGGCCGCCGCGGCGACGCCGCGGCGGCAATGGCAAGCGGTGCCGCTGCTCGGCTGGGTCGCCTGGATGGCGGCGATCGACGATCCGGTGGCGGCGTCGATGCGTCGGGCATCGCACGGTACGCGCGTCGTGGCGCGCTATCGGGTGGCCGGCGCGCGTGGCGAAGCCATCGCCGGTTTTCCGCAGATCGTTGAAGCCGGGCTGCCGGCATTGCATGGCGCCCGCGCCCGCGCCCGGGACGCCGACGAAGACTCGGCCCGGCTGGACGCGCTGGCGGCGATCATCGCCGTGCTCGACGATACCTGTGTGCTGCATCGGGCCGGCGCCTCCGGCCTGGCCGCGGTACAGCGTGCGGCGGCGGCGGTGGCCGCGCACGGGGGCTCGGCCCGCGTGGCCGGCCGCACGGCCCTGGCCGAACTCGACGCCGTTTTTCTGGCGCACAACGCCTCGCCGGGCGGCGCCGCGGATCTGCTGGCGGCCACGCTGCTGGTGGATCGCCTCGAAACCGCAGCCGGATTCCGTTCGGACCTGCAGGAGACAAACCATGCAAACGCTATCGCTTGATTATCCGGCCGGCGAACCGCCAGCACGCCGCGCGCTGGCCGGTGTCGTCGGCTCCGGCGATCTCGAAGTGCTGCTCGAGCCGGGCGCGGTCGGGCGCGCCACGGTGGCGATCAAGACCTCGGTCGACGGTGTCAACGACATCTGGAAAGCCGTGATCGATCGCATCTTCGCCGATGGACAGGCCCCGGCCGTGGCGCTCGAGATCAACGATTTCGGTGCCACTCCCGCTGTGGTGCGGCTGCGTATCGCCCAGGCCATGGAACAGGCCGCGCGCCGGGCCGACGGCGGTGCGGCATGAATACCGCCGAATTGCTGGCGCGCGAGAGCTTCGTCGAACTGCCGGCCCGGGCGCGCGTCGAGTGCCTGCTCGATGCGGGCACGATGCGCGAGCTGGTCGGGCCGTTCGAGCGCCAGACCTCGCCCTGGCTGCCCAAACAGGACATCGTCACCCAGGCCGATGACGGCGTGATCATCGCCCGCGGCACCATCGACGGCGTCGATGTGGTCGTGGCGGCGATTGAGCCGGCGTTCCAGGGCGGCTCGATGGGCGAGGTCGGCGGCGCCAAGATCGCCGGGGCGCTGGAGCTGGCGGCCGAGGATGCCGCCGCCGGCAAGCCGGTGGTGCCGGTGCTGTTGCTGGAAACCGGCGGGGTCCGGTTGCAGGAGGCCAACTGCGGGTTGGCGGCGATCGCGGAGATCCATGCCGCGATCGTGGCGCTGCGCGCGTTGGTTCCGGTGATCGGCGTGATCACGGGGCCGGTGGGGTGTTTCGGCGGCATGTCGATCGCCGCCGGGCTGTGTTCGCATCTGATCGTCACGCGCGAGGCCCGGCTGGGCCTGAATGGCCCGCAGGTGATCGAACAGGAAGCCGGCGTCGAGGAATTCGATTCCCGCGACCGGCCGATGATCTGGAGTCTGCTCGGCGGCGCCCAGCGCGCGGCCACCGGCCTGGCCGACGAACGCACGGATGACGATCGCGCCCGGATTCGCGCGCGCATTGCCGCGGCCGTGGCCGCCGGCCCGACGCGGCTGGCGCGTACGGCCGATGTCGCGGCCTGGGACCGCTTGCTCGAAGCGATCGATCCGGCCGAGCGCGCCGAGGCCGGCGTCGTGCGCGAGGTTTTCGCCCGACATCTGGGAGGCCGTCATGAATGAAGCCCCATCCCTCGGCGCCGAGTGGCTGTCGGCACTGGTCGGCGAGGCCCCGGTGCAGTCCGGCTATCCGGCCAGTGTGCGCGTGGTCGACGGCCAACTGGCCGGCCGGGCCGCTCGCTTTATTGCCGTCGTCCCCGACCCGCACAGCCGTTACCCGCGCGCCCGCAACGGCGAGGTCGGCCTCGCCGAAGGCTGGGCGTTGGCCCGTGCCGTGCGCGAGGCAATGGCCGCCGACGACAGCGCCGATACCCGGCGCGTGATCGTGGCCGTGATCGACGTGCCCAGTCAGGCCTACGGCCGTACCGAAGAAGCCTATGGCATCCATCAGGCGCTGGCCGCGGCGGCGGAGGCCTATGCTCGGGCCCGCCAGGCGGGGCATCCGGTGATCGGGCTGATCGTCGGCCGGGCCATGTCCGGGGGCTTTCTGGCACACGGCTATCAGGCCAACCGGTTGCTCGCGCTGTCCGGCGAATCGGTCCAGGTGCATGCCATGGGCAAGCAGGCCGCGGCGCGCATCACCCAGCGCAGCGTTGAAGGTGTCGAGGCGCTGGCCCGGACTATCACGCCGATGGCCTACGATATCGACAGCTATGCCTCGCTCGGCCTGTTGCATCGCCGGCTGGATGTGGCGGCGGAGGATACGAGTCAGGTGGCCGTGGTGCGTGAGGCCCTGGTGGCGGCGGTCGCCGATATCGGGGGTCGCACCGATCTGGCCGATCGTTTCGACGACCAGGGCCGACCAGCCTCGATGGCGGTTCGGCGCCGGCTGCGGGAACAGTGGGCCGGCTGACCGATCTCGCCGGCGGTGATTACAGCCAGCCGCGGACGGTAGGCGCGGCGTTCCGTCCGCATGATCTGGTGCAGATCGCGCCGGCGGCGCTGACACCGGATGCTCCCGCGTGGGCGCATGCCGTGGTCGCCCGCGGCGAACCGGTGGTGGTGCGACGCGGGCATCGCGATACGACGACCCTGCCGGTCGGCGTTCGCGGGGCGAGCCGTGATCGACGCTTCGCCGCCCGTGTATCGCCCTCGCGGTTGCGGGGCGATCCGGTCACGCCGGAATCGCTCGTCGACGGGCCCGACCCGGCGCGGGCCGCGCGCATCCCGGCCCTCGCCGTGCTGCCGGCGCTGCGCGCCGCGATGGCGCCGTGGCGCGGCGCCTGGGGCATCGGCGGGGCCGTGGGTTACGAATTGGCCTGCGGGGCGGCGGCTTGTCATGCCCAATCCGATCTCGATCTGATCCTTCGTGTTGGCCAGACGCCGGCACCGGCCGCGCTGCGCGCGCTGGCCGAACGCCTGGCCACGCTGCCGGTGCGCTGCGACGTCCAGCTGGAAACGCCGGCCGGCGGCGTGGCCTTGGCCGATTGGCTGTCGGCGTCGCCGCAGGTGCTGATCAAATCGGATCAGGGGCCGTATCTGGCGGCCGATCCCTGGGCGCTCATGGCAGGCTGTACGTCATGAGCGTGGTGTTCACCTTTCCCGGGCAGGGGGCGCAGCGCCCCGGCATGCTCGCCGACTTGCCCGACAACGACGTCGTGGCCGAAACGCTGGCGACCGCCCGCGCCGCGCTCGGTGAAGACGTGTGCGCCCTGGATACGCGCGCGTCCCTGGCCGACACCCGGGCGGTGCAGATCGCGCTGTGCGTGGTGGGGGTCGCGGCCGCGCGCGATCTCATCCAAGCCGGCGCCGCGCCGGCCGCCGTGATAGGACTTTCCATTGGCGCCTGGCCGGCGGCGGTGGTCGCGGGCGCGATCGATTTTGCCGATGCGCTGCGGCTGGTGGCCGAACGCGGTCGCCTGATGGGCGAGGCCTATCCCGAAGGCTATGGCATGGTCGCCGTGATCGGCCTGTCGGTCGCGGCGGTCGGGGCGTTGCTCGATGAACTCAATATCGGGGCCGGGGCGGCCGACACCCTCTATCTGGCCAATGTAAACGCCGATCAGCAGATCGTGGTCGCCGGCGCCGATACCGCGCTGGCCCGGCTCGAACAGGCGGCTGCCGACACCGGGGCGCAACGGGTGGTGCGACTGGACATGGCCGTGCCGTCCCATTGTGCGTTGATGCAAACGCCGGCCGGCCAGCTGGACGCCATGGCCCGTGACGTGACTTTCCGCGAACCGCGGCTGGCTTGCTTCTCGGCCAATCGGCGTCGGCGCTTGTGGACCGGCGCGGAGATCCGCGACGATCTGGTGTGGAACATGGCGCGAACGGTGTATTGGGCCGATACCGCGCGCATCGTCGCCGAGGCCGGCTTCCGGCTGGCGGTGGAAATGCCGCCCGGCCACACGCTCACCCGCCTGCAGCCGCCGCTCGATCCGCCCGGCGAGGCGATCGCGCTGGCCGATACCGGCCGGGCGAACACGCGCGCCCTGGTTGCGCGTGTCCAGGCCGGTCTATAGGGGCGTTTGCCGTTTCGACGGTCGCAGCGCGCGGCTGGCATACTACGCGTCGCTTGAATCGGCGCGCCGCCGCTCGCGGCGAACAGCCCGCGCGCTTGTCTCACCGTCCGCCGGCCGGTGCAAGGAGTTCTCTCGATGACCGAAACCGCCCAGAGCCGGGGCGAGCACGTGCTCATGGTCTGCGTGCTCGGCCTGCTGACGGCCGTCGCGCCGCTGTCGATCGATACCTATCTGCCGGCCATGCCGGCACTGGCACGCCAGTTCGCCGTCGACCCGGCCCATGTCCAGTACAGTCTGAGCCTGTTCTTCGTGGGGTTGGGCTTCGGCCAGTTGCTCTATGGTCCGGTATCGGACCGGCACGGCCGGCGCCCGGTGCTGTATTTCGGGCTGGCGTTGTATCTGGTGGCGAGCCTCGCCTGCGCGTTGTCGATCTCGATCGATATGCTGATCGTGGCGCGCCTGGTGCAGGGGTTGGGTGCCGCGGCCGGGCCGGTGATGGCCCGGGCCATCGTGCGCGACCGTTTCCAGGGCTCGAAGGCGGCCAGTGTGATGTCGTTCGTGGTCATGGTCATGGGCGCCGCACCGCTGATCGCGCCCATGATCGGCAGCATGATTCTGTTCTTCGGCGAATGGCAGCTCATTTTCTGGATGCTTCTGGTCTATGCCATCGTTGCGCTGGCGAGCATTGCGCTGCTGTTGACCGAGTCGCATCCGCAGCGTCGGCGGGTGCGCGACCGCAGCCTGGTGTCGCAATACATCGGCTATCTTTCGCTGGTCACGCGGTTGCCGGTATTTCTCTATCTGGCCTGCGGCTCGCTGATGTTCGGCGCGCTGTTCTCGTACGTGGCCGCCAGTTCGTTCGTGTACGTGAACGAATTTGGCGTGGACGAATCGCTGTTCGGTTTCTATTTCAGTACCAACGTCGTGTCGATGCTGATCGGCACCTTCACCAACGGGCGCATCGTCCAGCGTTTCGGCTATCGCACGCTGCTTGGCGTGGCGGTGGGCAATACGCTGGCCTGTGCCCTGATTCTGCTGGCGACCACATTGACCGGTTTCGGCGGCTTCTGGGGCGTGGCGGTGCCGTTGTTCTTCCTGTTGTCGACGGTTGGCGTTGCCGGGGCGAACACGGTCGCCGGGTTGCTCGATCTGGCGCCCGACGCCGCCGGCGCGGCATCGGCCCTGTTCGGCGTGTTCCAGTTCGCCTGTGGCGCCATCGCCACCTGGGGCGTGGGCCTGATCGGCGGCGATGCCCGGGCCATGGCGATCGTGATGACGGGCTCGGCCGGGGCGGCGTTTCTGGCGTATATGGCGCTGCGCCGCTGGGCCCCGGCGCCCGGCGACACCTGAGCGGCCGGTCCCTGCGGCTCGCGGCGATCGCCCGCGGGGGCGGGTGAGGCTTTGCCAGCGGCGGCCGGCATGCAACGAATGGCGGAGGGATGAACACGGCCATGGCAGCGGTTGCTATGTCAGGATAGCTGAATTGTCGTACCCGAGATGAACGCGCATGTCCCTTCGTATTCTTTTTACCGGCGGCTCCGGCAAAGCCGGCCGCCATGTGGTGCCCTATCTGCTCGATCGCGGCCACACCGTGGTCAACATCGACCGGACGCCGCTGGATGACCCGCGAGTCCACAACCTGACCGCCGACATCACCGATTCAGGCCAGATGTTCAATGCATTGACGGGCTATGCGCATCTCGGCGAGCTGGAACAGGCCGAGGGCGGGCCGAAGCCGTTCGATGCCGTGGTTCATTTCGCCGCCATCCCGCGCATTCTGGTCACGCCGGACAACGAGACCTATCGCATCAACACGGTGGGCACCTACAACGTACTCGAAGCGGCCACCAAGCTCGCGGTGCGCAAGATCGTGTTCGCCTCCTCGGAGACCACCTACGGCGTCTGTTTCGCCGAGGGCGAGGTCAAGCCGGAATTCCTGCCGGTCACCGAAGACCATCCGACCCGGCCCATCGACAGCTATGCCATGTCCAAGCTCTGCAACGAGGCGACCGCGGAAGTGTTCGCCCGGCGCAGCGGCGCGGATATTTATGGCCTGCGTATCGGCAATGTGATCGAGCCGCATGAATACGCGACTTTTTTCCCGCGCTATTTCGACGACCCGTCGCTGCGCCGCCGTAATATATTCTGCTACATCGACGCCCGCGACCTGGGTCAGATCGTGGATCGCTGCCTGGCGACCGACGGGCTGGGCTACGAGGTTTTCAACGCCGGCAACGATGACAACTCGGTCGACCTGACCACCACCGAGATCATTGAGGAATTCTATCCGGACGTGCCGGTGACCCGGGAGCTGGGCGAATACGAAGCACTGTATTCGAATCGCAAGATCCGCGATCTGCTGGGCTTCGAGGAACAGCATCCCTGGCATCGCTACGTGCGTTCGCCTCGACAGGACGACTGAGCCCGGGGGCAGGCCTTGCGCGCCGGCGGCGGGCGGGCAGCGATTCGCCGTTGATTCACGGCCCATCCGGCGATCGGACGGTAATGCACTGACGCACCGCGCGCCCGCGACGACCGACTGGTAGTATCGCCGGTCGAATCCATCCGTCGCTGTGTTATGTCGAGTTCTCGTCACACCGGCCTGGCGAGCCTGTGTGTGCTCCTTGCCGGCTCACTCTGGGGGGTGTACTGGGTGCCGGTCCGTGCGCTGGCGAGCGCGGGCCTGGTCGGGGCTCGAGGCTCGCTGCTGGTGGCGGGGGTCGCGTTTGTACTGTTGCTGATGGCCATGTGCGTTGTCCGTTCGCGCCCGGGCCGGATCGATCCGCTCGGTCTCGGTGCCAACGCCGCGGGTGGCGCGGCCTTCATGCTGTATTCGGTGGGTCTGGTGGAAGGGCGGATCAGCGCGGTGATCCTGTTGTTCTACCTGACGCCGGTATGGACCACTCTGATCACGGCGTTCGTGCTGCGCTGGCCGGTGCCGCGGCTGCGCTACGCGGTGATCGGGCTCGGCCTGATCGGGCTCGTGCTAGTGCTGGGCGTGCACGACGGCGTGCCGTTGCCGCGTGCGGTGGGCGAATGGCTCGGCCTCGCGGCGGGCGCGCTGTGGTCGTTGGCCTCGGTCGGCATGCGGGTGCGCGGTGAAATGCCGCCGCTTGCCGGCAGCACGGTGTTCGCCGCAGGCGCGTTGATCGCGGGCGGGCTGCTCTGGCTGGTGCTCCCGATGGCGCCGGATGCGCCCGCCATCTCGTTCGATGCCGTATCCGCCGTCTGGGTGGTGGCCGCCGCATTGATCTGGTGGATCGGGTCGATGCTGGCGCTGGTCTGGGCGGCTGCCCGTCTCGAACCGGCCCGGGTCGGCATTCTGCTCATGAGCGAAGTGTTGGTCGGCGTGGTTTCGTCGGCGCTCTTCACAAACGAGACCTTGACCGCCGCCCAGATCGCCGGCGCCGCGCTGCTGCTGGCGGCGGGTCTTCTGGACGCCTTGTCCGGTTGAGTGGGTGGCCTATTCGGCTGCCGGTGGTGTATCGCGTACGGGCTTGATTCGCGCCCCGGCCGCGGTTTGGCCCGTCCCCGGGGA